>JALYLM010000098.1 GCA_030774235.1 Actinomycetota bacterium | reverse complement strand
TACCGCCCGTGGTGTTGGCCATCTGCGTCAGGAGCCCGATGTTCGCTCCCCCGGAACCCGTCGCGACGGCACCCACGGCGACCGTGAACACCGGCACACCGATCGACGTCGCCCGGCTCGCCGCCTGAAGCGGCGGAACGCGGCTCCCCGTGTCGAGGCCGTCGGTGAGCAGCACGACCGCCGCCGGGCCGTTGCCGTTGCGCTGCCAGTCGGCCTGCAGCACGTCGAGCGCCGAGCTCAAGCCGTCGCCGATCGACGTGCCGGAGGCGGTCGTGAGGGTTCCCGTCGCCGCATCCACCTGGCCTCGGTTGGTCGTGGGCGTGAGTACGACATCGGGCTGCTGTGCGAAGGTGACCAGGCCGACGCGGAACCCCGTGGGCAGCTGAGTCAGGAACGCGCGCGCGGCGGCCTCGGCAGCCGCCAACCGGTTCGGTGCGACGTCGGTCTTCTTCATCGACTCGGAGGCGTCGATGACGAGGATCACCGTGCCGTGCGTCACCTGACGGCTGACCCGGAACTGCGCGACCGCCGCCGCGACGCTCGCGACCGCCCCCAGCAGGAGGAGGACCGCGATGCGCCCCTGCCAGCGGCGGAACCGTCGCGAGTGGAAGATGGGCCGGTTGCGGCGACCCCGAGCTTGAGACTTCCCTCGTTCGCCCGTACCGAGCAACAGGTACGTCCCGCCCGCGAGCACGGCGATCACGACGACCGAGAGGAGAACAGCCGACGAGGACCCCGCAGCGACCATCGTGAGAGAACCGTACCCCGAACCCGCCCGCGTTCATGGCAGGGCACGAGGCCGGACCGCGGACCGCCTCCGCGGCCACCGCGGAGCCGTGCTACCTTCCCGATCGTGGCGGTTTCCGGCCAGCTGATGCGCGAGTTGGACGCGCTCGGTCCCTTCCTGGAGGGGATGATGGATCCCGAGCTGAGCCGCTACCGCGGCGACCCGGAGGCCTGCGACTTCCTCGCGGGCAATCCGGAGATCCCCGCGCTTCCCGGATACGTCGAGGCCCTGCAGGGGTGGGCGGTCCCCAGGCACCGCGCCTGGTTCGCGTACAACATGCCGGATCGGGGCGCGCAGGAATCCGCGGCCCGAGGGCTGAGCGCCGAGCTGGGACTCGACGTCGACCCGGACGACATCCTGCTGACCCGGGGAGCCCATGGAGCACTCGCGATGGCGCTCCATCTCGTCGTCGATCCGGCCGACGAGGTGATCTTCATCAGCCCGCCGTGGTTCTTCTACGAGGCCTTGGTCATCGGGGTGGGCGCCACCCCGGTCCGCGTCCGCGCAGACATGGAGACCTTCGATCTTGACCTCGAAGCTATCGAACGGGCGCTCTCGGCGCGAACACGGGCGATCCTCATCAATACGCCGAACAATCCGACCGGGCGCATCTACCCACCCGAGACCCTGGAGCGACTGGCATCGATGCTGCGAGCCCACTCCGTCGCGGTCGGCCGGCCCATCTACCTCGTGTCGGACGAGTCCTACAGTCGGGTGCTGTTCGACGGCAACACCATGCAGACGCCGGGGCGCTTCTACGATCGCTCGTTGCTGGTGCACACGTACAGCAAGAGCGCTCTCGCTCCCGGCCAGCGGCTCGGGTTCCTCACGCTCACACCGACGATGCCGGATCGAACGCTGCTCCGCCGGGGATACCTGGCCGCCGCGTTCGCCACCTCGAACGGGCTGCCCGACGCGATCATGCAATACGCGCTGCCCGATCTCGAGCACATCGTGCTCGACATGAAACGGATCGAGCTGCGCAGGGATCGCATGCTGGAGGCTCTGCGTCAGATGGGCTATGACGTGCACACCCCGGAGGCCACGTTCTACCTCCTCCCGCGCAGTCCGATCGACGACGACGTCGCGTTCGCCCGTCGGCTGGCGAGGGACAAGGTCATCGTGCTCCCGGGTCGCGCGTGCGAGATGCCCGGTTACTTCCGGATCTCGCTCACGGCGACCGACGAGATGGTGGACCGGGCGCTGCCGCTGTTCGAGCGCGCCATCCGCGACGCAGCGACATAGGTCGGCGTCGACGATGGCCGACAGCCCCGGGCCGCTGGCGCTCGTCGGGGGCGACGAGCTGAAACCCGGGAACGAGCCGCAGGACCGGGTCCTGGTGACCGCGGCGGGGGGCGGACCCGCGTACGTGCTGGCCACGGCGGCCGGGCGGCAGGGCCCGGAGGCCGCCGTCCGCAATGCACGACGATGGTTCGCCCGGCTCGGCCTCCGCGTGGAGGAGCTTCCTGCGATCCGGCGCGCCGACGTCCGGTCCCCGGAGGTCGCGGCGCGGGCGAGGGCCGGACGCTTCTTCTACCTCGTGGGCGGCGATCCGGGACTGGTCCCGAAGATCCTCAAGGACTCGGCCGTCTGGGACGCCGTCGTGGCCGCGTGGCTCGAGGGAGCTGCCCTCGCGGGGTCGTCGGCCGGCGCGATGGCGTTCGGCGAGTGGACGTTGATCCGGGAGCGGCGCCCCGGCGACACGCGCCGCCGTTACGTGGCGGCGCTGGGGCTCGTACCCCGGGTGGCCGTGCTTCCGCACTTCGAGACGTTCGGTCACCGTTGGGTGGACAGCGCGGTCGAATCGGCCCCCGCCGACGACGTCATCCTCGTCGGGATCGACGAGCGGACGGCGGCGCTGTGGGAGGCCGGATCGTGGCGGGCCCTCGGCGACGGCGGCGTGACCGTGATCGCCGGGGGGCAGGGACGCCGATCTTCCGGGGGAGAATCGATCGCCGGCCTTCCCGCACCACGCGCGCGTTGACCCGCCGCGGGATCAGCGGCGGCGAGCCGCAGGCTCGAACCACCAGGGCGTGAACCCGCGATCGTTGTCGTCGACGGTCGTTCCCGGCGGAACGATCGCGTCGATGGCATCGAGCGTTCCCGGGTCCAGCCTCAGGTCGGCGGCGACCAGCAGATCCTCGAGCTGATCGGGCCGGCGAGGCCCCACGATCGCCGACGTGACCCCCGGATGCGCCAGGGTGAAGGCGACGGCCATGTGGGTCATCGACATGCGGCGTTCGCCGCGACCTTCGCGAGGTCCTCGACCAGGTCGAGCTTGCGCTCGTTCTCGGGACGCGACAGATCGAACTGGGCCGCGACCGGCCCGCCCCGCTCCTGCACGCGGCTGGCCCGGGATTCCGGCGACCGATCGAAGCTCTCCCGGCGATACCGCCCGGTCAACCAGCCACGGCAGAGCGGGCTCCAGACGAGCACGCCCATGCCGAAGCGCTGTGCAACGGGCAGCACGTCGTGCTCGATGTGACGAACGAGGATCGAATACGGGGGCTGCTCGGAGCGGAAGCGCGAGAGGCTCCGGCGCTCGGCGACCCATTGGGCTTCCACGATCTGCCATCCGGGGAACGTGGACGAGCCGAAGTACCGGATCTTCCCCTGGCGCTGCAGGTCGGTGAGCGCTCCGAGCGTCTCCTCGACGTCGGTCTCGGCCTCGGGGCGGTGGATCTGGTACAGGTCGATATGGTCGGTTTCGAGCCGCCGGAGGCTGTTCTCGACCTCACGCACGATCCAGACCCGCGAGTTCCCCCGTTCGTTCTGTCCGGGGCCCATCGCCTGGTGCACCTTCGTGGCCAGGACGACGTCGTCGCGCCGGCCTCGGAGCGCGCGGCCGACGATCTCCTCGGACTGTCCCGCCGAGTACATGTCGGCGGTGTCGACGACGTTGACCCCGCCGTCGAGCGCCGCGTGGACGATGCGCACACATTCGTCGACGTCGGGATTGCCCCATGCGCCGAACATCATCGCGCCGAGGCAGTGGGTGCTCACTCGCACCCCCGTGCTGCCGAGCGTCCGGTACTCCATCGGATCTCCTCTCGGTCGGCGACCCCGCGGCCGAGGCCCGCCGAGACGCCGCCTCACATCATGCGACCGGCGTCCCACGATCGACGACACGAGGGAGGGGCCTCCTCGTCCGCGGCGCGCGGCCGCTGCTCACGGTCCGACCGGCAGGGAGAATCGCATCGTCGTGCCCCGGCCGGGCTCGCTCTCGGCCCCGATCCCTCCGCCGTGGGCCTCGACGAGACGCTTGGAGATCGCCAGGCCGAGGCCGGCGCCTCCCGAGTCGGCGGACTTGCGGAACCGCTCGAAGACGAACGGCAGCTCCTCCGTGGCGATGCCCGATCCGGTGTCGTCGACGCGGAACTCCACCGCCTGTCGTCCGTCGGCGATACCGGCATGGACGGTGACGGCGCCGCCCGCCGGCGTGTGCTGCAGCGCATTGGCGATGAGGTTGCCGAGCACCTCGCGGATGCGGACGGGATCGGCCGCGATCTCCGGCAGCCCCTCGGTCGCGTGGCCCTCGAGCCGGACCCCGGCGTCGTCCGCCGCCGCGCGGAAGGCCACGATCGCGTCGGAGACGACGTCGGCGGGCGAGACCACCTCGCGATACAACGACAGCGTGCCGGCCTCGGCCGTCGACAGGAGCGAGAGATCGTCGAGGAGCCGCGCCATCACGTCGGTCTCCTCGACGATGGGTGCGAGGTGGTCGGCGTCGGGCGCGTAGAGGCCGTCCATCAGCCCCTCGGCGTTGCCCCGGATCACGGACAGCGGCGTGCGAAGCTCGTGGGCGACATCGGCCAGCAGGTTCCGTCTCTGCTCCTCGTTCGCCTGGAGCCGCTCCGCCATCGCATTGAATGCCCGAGCCAAGGCTCTGACCTCGCGCGGTCCTCGAGGTTCCACGCGAACGGCATGATCTCCGGCGGCCAGGCGGTCGGCCGCTTCCATGACATCGCCGATCGGCGCAGCCATGCGTCGGACCGCGCGCGCAAGGACGACGCCGGCGAGGACCAGGAGGACGAGACCGCCGGCGAACGCGCCCGGGACCGAGCCCCGGCGCCCGTTCGCCCCGACGAAGAGCGCGACGGCCAAGGCGCTCGCCCCGAAAACGACGACGAAGAGCGTGAGGAGCAAGAACACCACCCGGCGCAGGAAGAACCTCCGCATGCCGGGCCAGCCTCCGGCCGGACCCGAACGCCACCCGCCCGGGCCGCGCGGCGGCCACGGCTCTCCCTCGGGCCACCAGGGCGGACGGAACCCACCCGGCCCAGGCCCGCGACGACGGGGTTGGCCACTCTCAGGCATCGGTGAACCGGTACCCGACGCCGTGCACGGTCAGCAGATAGCGGGGACGACCGGGCGCCGGCTCGATCTTCTTGCGGATGTTCTTCACGTGGGCGTCGATCGCACGTTCGTAGGACTCGAAGGCGACTCCGTGCACGGCGTCGAGCAGCTGGGCTCGGGTGAACACCCTGCCGGGCTCTCGGACGAGCGTCGACAGCAACTGGAACTCCGTCGGCGTGAGATCCACGGGGCGCCCGGAGACCGAGACGCGCATCCGGGGGACGTCGACCTCGACGTCGAGGATCCTCATGACCTCCGGACCACCGTCGCGCGCCGAGCCCGAACGCCGAAGCACCGCCCGGATCCGAGCTACGAGCTCCTTCGGGCTGAACGGTTTCACGACGTAGTCGTCCGCACCGAGCTCCAGCCCGACGATCCGATCGGCTTCGTCGCCGCGAGCCGTCAGCATCACGATCGGCACCGAGGACGTGCGTCGCAGCTCACGCGTGACCTCGAGACCGTCGCGCCGCGGCAGCCCGAGGTCGAGGACGACCAGATCGGGCTTCGCGCCCCGGGCGCTCGCGATCGCGGCGTCGCCGTCGCCCGCCACGAGGACCTCGAACCCGGCCTGCTGCAGGTAGTCGCGCACGACCCGGGCGATCTTCATCTCGTCCTCGACAACCAGGATCGTCGTCACATCGACCTCCGCGCCCGCAGCGTGACGCGGGCGGGGGGCGGGGGCAAGCCCCGGCCCCCCGGGCCGCCCGACCGCGCGGTCAGGGGCTTCCGCGGTCGGCCGTGGCACCCTCGCCCTGCGGCTCGTGCTGACGACGGTGCCAGTCCTCGGCCATGGCCGAGCCGTTCTTCCAGGGACCACGCCCCCAATGGTCGTGTCCGCCGGGGCCGCCGAACCGGCGCCACCGAGCCCCCCGCGCCAACGCGAAGATCGCGAAGAGGAACAGCGGGAACAGGAAGAACCCGAACGGGAAGAACCCGAAGCCGGGGCCGTTGCCGACGACCCGCACGATCTGCGTGCTCGTTGCCGCCTGGTCGATCCCCGCGTTGACCCCCGCGTGGTAGATGCCCACCCCGAGGGGGACGGCCAGTGCCACCACCAGCAGCACCGGCACGATCCAGAACGCACGTCGCATGACGTTCTCCTTTCATCGACGTTCCGATCTCGATGCTGACGCCGACACGTGAAGGAGATGTGAACCGGACACGGAGGATCCGAGAGGAGCCTCAGGGCCGCGATCGCGCATCGGGCGGCACCGAGAGCGTCGGCTTCCTCGGAGCGTCCCCGACCACCGAGCCCGTCGGCTCGCCGGGGGACTCCCCAACCATCGGGAGCGTGAGCGGTCCAAACGTTTCGCCGTCCACAGGACCTTCGATCGGGAATCGAACCGTGAACGTGGCCCCTCCGGAGCCGCTCTCCACGCTCGCCGTCCCGTCGTGGGCCTCGGCCACGGCGGCCACGATCGCGAGGCCGAGCCCCGTCCCGGACCAGTCCTCATCCGGCGCGTCCGCGCCCGCACGCTCCCGAGAGGGATCCGCGCGGTAGAACGGCTCGAAGACGTGCGCCGCATCCTCGGGCTCGATCCCCGAGCCGGAATCCTCGACCTGGAGCAGGGCCGCGCCCGCGTCATCGGCGACCCGAACCCGCACGTCGGTGCCCGCCGGGGTGTGTGCCAGCGCGTTCGACAGGAGGTTGGCGCACACCTGGCGCAGGCGTGCTTCGTCGCCGCGGACGATGAGCTCGGGCGGCGCATCCAGTGAGATGTCGCGAGATCCGTCGAGCGCGCGGGCGTCGAGGACGGCGTCGTGTGCGACGCGCGCGAGGTCGACGGGATCGTGGGCGACCGGGCGCCCGTGCCCCGCCCGCGCCAGGAACAGCAGGTCGTTCACGAGCATCCCCATGCGCTCGCTCTCCTGTTCGATCCGTCGCATCGCGATCGCCGTGTCGCCGGGATCGGCGTCGGCTCCGCGGCGAAACAGCTCCGCATACCCACGGATGGATGTGAGGGGCGTGCGAAGCTCGTGCGAGGCGTCGGCGAGGAACCTCCGCAGCGCAGCCTCCGACGCGCGCCGCTCGTCCATCGCCTCCTCGATGCGACCGAGCATCCCGTTGAGGGCGATGCCGAGGCGACCCACCTCGGTGTTCGGATCCGACGGCTCGACGCGGCGCGAGAGGTCTCCCCCCGCGATCGCGCCGGCGGTGTCCTCGATCCGCTCGAGCGGCCGCAGCTCACGTCGGACCGTCCACAGGGACAGGAGCGCCATCCCGGCGAGCACGGCCAGCGTGACGGCTCCGCCGATCCAGACCAGACGACCCAGGGTCTGGGACACCTCCGTCATCGGGATCGCGACGACGAGCGTCGTGTCGCCCGGCGCCGCCACGGCGATCGCCCGGTAGTCCGGCCCGCGTCCGCCGCGGGGACCCACGGTGAACAGGGAGGTGCTCCCGGGCGTCCCCGATGAGGACATCGTCGCGGGGAGGTTCGGCGGCGGCGGGGTGGGACACCCGTAGCAGGGATTCTGAACGGGGTGGCCGAGCGGCCTTCCCGACGCGTCGAACAGCTCGGCGTAGGTCCCGGCCGGAAGCGCCAGGCTGCCGGGTCCGGCCTCGCCGGGCTGCGAGGTCAGGACCGAGCGCCACGAGGCCTGCAGCTGCTGGTCGATCCGACGGACCAGGGACGCGCGCAGCGCGGTGTAGGTGACGACGTCGGCGGCGACGAGGCCGACGGCGAGGAGCGCCACGAGCGCGATCGTCAGGCGCGCGCGAAGCGTCACGGGATCACCCGGCCTCCTGTCGCGGCGCGCTCAACCGGTAGCCGACGCCGCGGACCGTCTGGATCAGCGGGGGGCCGTGGACGTCGAGCTTCTTTCGCAGATAGCTCACGTACGTCTCCACGATGTTCGCCTCGCCCCGGAAGTCGTAGTTCCACACGTGATCGAGGATCTGCGCCTTCTCGAGCACGCGTGGCGCGTTCTGCATCAGATACCGCAACAGCCGGAACTCGGTGACGGTGAGCTCGACGGGCGCCCCGGACCGCCGGACCTCGTGCGTCTCGTCGTCCAACTCGAGGTCGGCGAAGACGAGCTTCCCATCCGCGGCCTCGACACCCGAGCGCCGCAGGAGCGCCCGGATCCGGGCGATCAGCTCCTCGAGACTGAACGGCTTCGTCACGTAGTCGTCGCCGCCGAGCGTGAG
>JALYLM010000097.1 GCA_030774235.1 Actinomycetota bacterium | reverse complement strand
TGGTGGGCGTCGCTGGAGCCGCCTGCAGCGCCCTCATGTGGATCTATCAGATCAATCCGGACAGCACCTTCCTCGGCTCGTACTCGGCGCAGATGACGAACGGGGGTCGTCTGGGCAGCCAGCTCGTCCTGCTCGCGGCGGTCTTCGGGCTCATGGCGATCATCGCCGGGATCCTGTCCTCGCTCGGCGGGCGTGCCGGCGCCTCCGTGGTCATCGCGCTCGTGCTCGGCGTCGTGGCACTGTCATACCCGGTGCTGTCCTGGCTCAACGTCGTGTCGGGCCCGCTGCGCCCGTCCCTGTTCCAGTAGCCGGCGTGCCGTGAGAGGTTCGGAACGCGACGTCGTCGTGATCGGCGGTGGGCACAACGGGCTCGCCTGTGCCACCTACCTCGCGAAGGCCGGCCTCGACGTGCTGGTCCTGGAGCGCCGTCCGATCGTGGGAGGCGCCGCCGTGACCGAGGAGTCGTGGCCCGGCTTCCGGGTCTCGACCGCCTCATATGTCGTCTCGCTGATGCCCGAGCGCATCGTCGGGGAGCTCGACCTGAAGCGCTTCGGGTACGAGGTCTCGATCATCACGCCGGACTACTTCGTGCCGTTCCCGGATGGCTCCTCGCTCACGCTGTGGGGTGACGTGCGCCGCGACGCCGAGAACATCGCGAGGCTCGACAAGCGCGACGCCGACGCCTATGTCGAGTTCGATCGCTACTTCGAGCGGGTGGCCGGTCTCATGAAGGCGCTGTTGTTCGTCGTGCCGCCGAACATGCGTCTTGGGGAACTCCCGGCGTGGGTGGCCACGGTCGCCCGCTTCCGGAAGTGGAGGGGCCGCGACGTGCACGAGCTGGTGCGCCTGTTCACGATGAGCGCCGCCGACTTCCTGGACGAGTGGTTCGGGGACGAGCGGGTGAAGGGCGCGCTCGCGACGCAGGCCGTGGTGGGCGCGTGGGGCGGACCGATGTCGCCGGGCTCGGCGTACACGCTCGTGCATCACTGGATCGGCGACGTCGACGGCCACTTCGGCGCCTGGGGCTGGGTCAGGGGCGGCATGGGTGGCCTCTCGGCCGCGATGCGCCGCGCCGCCGAGGCCGCCGGCGTGGAGGTTCGCACCGACGCGCCCGTTGCGCGCATCGCCGTCGGCTCCTCCGGTCGTGCGGTCGGGGTCGAGCTCGAGGATGGCTCGCTGATCCGCGCCACCCGGGTGGTGTCGAACGCACATCCCAAGACGACGTATCTCGACCTCGTGGGGCCGGACCGGCTGCCGCCGGGCGTCGTGCGCGACGTCGAGCGGTACCGTTCGCGGAGCGGCTCGGTCAAGGTCCATCTGGCGATGTCCGAGCTGCCCGTCTTCACGGCGTGGAACCAGGACGGCGACGTCCATCGCGGGCTGGTCGCGACGTCGCCGTCGATGGAGTACCTCGAGCGCGCGTTCGACGACGCGAAGTACGGCCGCGCCAGCGAGCATCCGTACACCGAGATCGTGTTCCCGACCGCCCACGAGCCTGGCCTCGCTCCGGAGGGAACGCATCTCGTCATCGGCTTCAGCCAATGGGGTCCGTATGAGCTCCGGGAAGGCTCGTGGGAGTCGGAGCGAGACGCGTACGCGCGGCGGGTGATCGACGAGTTCACGGCGTACGCGCCGAACTTCGCGGCGGCCGTGGAACGAGTCGAGGTGCTGGCGCCGCCCGACATCGAGTCGCGCTTCGGGCTCGTGGGCGGCAACATCATGCAGGGGGAGCTCGCTCCCGATCAGATGTTCTCGTTCCGGCCGATCCCGGGATACGGGGACTACCGCACGCCGATCGACGGGCTCTACCTCTGCGGCGCCGGAACGCACCCGGGCGGAGGGGTGATGGGCGTATCCGGAAGGAACGCCTCGACCGTCGTCCTGCGGGACGTTCGACGCGCCCGAGTGCTCGACCGGATGCGCCGACCGATCGCATGACGATCGCGGACCTGGCGGCGGCCGTGCGAGAGCGGCGCGTCTCGATCGAGGAGCTCGTACTGCGGTCGTTCGATCGCATCGACCGTCTCGACCCGCCGATCGGCGCGGTGGTCGCGTTACGGGAAGAGGCGCTCGCCGAGGCACGGGCGGCCGACGCTTCCGGGTCGGGCGACGGCCCGCTGGCCGGCCTTCCGCTGCTCGTGAAGGACACCGAGCACGTGAAGGGGATGCGCACGACCTTCGGCTCTCTGCTCCACGCGGAGGATCCGCCGTCCGCGGTCGACGAGCTTTCGGTCGAACGGCTTCGTGCCGCCGGCGTGATCGTGGTGGGGAAGACGAACGTGCCCGAGTTCGCGTTCGAGGGCTTCGCGTCGAACCGCCTCTTCGGTGCCACGCGCAACCCCTGGGTACCGGAGTGGTCGCCGGGAGGCTCATCGGGAGGCAGCGCCGCCGCCCTCGTCATGGGGCTGGCGCCGTTGGCGACTGCGACCGACGGCGGCGGCTCGGTCCGCATCCCCGCTGCGTTCTGCGGGCTGGCCGGCCTGAAGCCGACGAACGGGCTGGTGGGCCGTAGGCCGATCCCCGCCTGGATGGACCTGTCCACGTCGGGCCCGCTCGCGGCGTCGATCGCCGACCTGCGGATGCTGTTCGACGTGATCCGCGGGCCGGTAAGGGGGGACCCCTCGATCGCGCCGTCGTGGACGCCGCGCGCATCGGCGCGGGCGGCGCGCATCCTCGCCGTGCCCCGGATGGTCGACTGGGGCCCGCTTCCGGGCGGGATCGCCGCGTCGTTCGAGGCGTCGCTCGGGCGCCTGGAGCTCGCCACCGGGCTGCCGATCGAACCCATCGAGGCCTCTCGGACCTTCACGAACGGCAATGCCGACGACGACTGGAGCCTGTTCGCCTGCGTCGACCAGCTGACGGCGCTCGGGCGTGAGACGGTCGAGTCCAACTCCCACCTGTTCACGCCCCTGTTCCTCCGGGCCATGCGTCACGCAACCCGGTACTCGCTCGAGGACTACATCGCGGCCCGTCGCCGCCGCTTCGTCTACGCCCGGGAGCTGGACGAGCTGCTGGGCGACGACGCCGTGCTCGTCTGTCCGACGATGTGCGTCGAGGGGTTCCTGGCTGACGGCCGGATGGTCGGCCGCGACGAGCCGGGCACCGACTCGGAGGCGTACAACACGCAGGTCGCGAACCTCACCGGGCACCCGGCGCTCTCGGTCCCCGCCGGCCTCTCGTCCAACGGCGTGCCGTTCGGCCTGCAGATCACGGGCCCACGGTTCGCCGACGACCTCGTGCTCTCGGTCGGGGCGTCATGGGAATCGGCGAACCCCTGGCCACCGTTGGCCCCCGGGTACGAGCCGTTCGATCGATGACCGACGCGGCCCGCCCGACGGGCAGCGTTCGCACGGGAGCGGGCGCGGCGCCTCGCAGGTGGACTACGGACCGAGACGGAAGCCGATCCGCCGCGGGAGGCGCGCGGCGAAGTCGACGAGCGGATTGAGCTCCTCGCCCCGATCCTCGAAGTCGTCCTTCCGGCGGATCGCGCGGTTCACGAGGAACCCGCCGGGCGTGCGGAGGGGCTCCGGCGGGAAGCGCTTGGGCTCCGCGTCGACGAGCGGCAGCTCGAGGACCTCCTCGTAGCGACCCAGCGCGCGCAGGGCGAGGATGCGCCCACCTAAGTGCGAGGGTCCGACGCCGTTGCCCGTGTAGCCGAGCCCGTAGTGGACGTTGCCTCGGCCGAGCGACCCGAAGAACGGCACGTGGTACCCGGCGACATCGATCGGTCCCCCCCAGGCGGCCTCCACGGGGACGTCCGCGAACGTCGGGAACATCCGATGGAGGTCGTCCACGCAGATCCGGGCCGCGCGCTCGTCGAAGCGGTACCTGGGGCCGACGCGGTGGCTCAGGTAGGGCTGCGACCCGCCCATGCCGAACGCGATCCGTCCGTCGGGCGTGGTCCGCAGGTAATGGAGGGCCTCCCGGAAATCCCACAGGCCGGTGCCGTCGGACCAGCCGATCTTCTCGAGCTTGTCCGGGGCGGCCGCGGTCAGGACGATGGAGCTGCCGCGCACCATCAGCTCGCGCCGGAACCGTTTCCACTCCGCCGCCCACGCGTTCAGGCCGATCACGGCGGCTCCGGCGCGGACGGTTCCGCCGGGCGTCTGCGCGATCGCCGGCTCGCCGACCCCGAACCGCGCGACCGGCGAAGCCTCGGCGATCCGCACTCCCCGCTCCTGCAGGACTCGACGCAGTCCGCGAGCGAGCCGGGCCGGCTGCACCGTGGCGCCGTGACGCGTGAACACCCCTCCACGGAACAGGGGCGAGTCCACCCGTGCGCGGACCTCACCGGGCGACAACACGTGGAACTCGTCGCCGATGCCCAGACGGTCGGCGGCGATCACGAGGTCGGCCCAGGCACCCACCTGAACCTCCGAGGACGCGACGGCGAGGTCTCCGTCGCCGCGGAACCACGCGTCGACGCCGTGGTCGTGGCAGAAACGGCCGATCGCCGCGACGCTCTCCTCGGCCGTGCGGCACAGGTGGAGCGCCGGGCCGTCTCCGAACATCTCGCAGAGCTCCGGCATCGAGCTCCAGAAGCTGTTCACGAAGCCGCCGTTGCGACCGCTCGCGCCGCCACCACAGATGTCCTGCTCGAGGAGCACGACGTCGATACCGGGTGAAAGCTCCGTGAGGTGGTAGGCGGCCCACATGCCCGTGTAGCCGCCGCCGAGGATCACGACGTCGGCGCTCGTGTCGCCCGAGAGCGGGGGCGCGGGCTCGCCGGGGTCGGCGGCGAGCGCGTCGCGCAACCACCAGCTGCGCCCGGCGTCGCGTGGAAGGACAGCGCTCATCGGGCCGTCACCGGAGGTTCGGGTCACCAGGTCGTCGGGCCAAGGTTGAAGCCGAGCTTACGCGGAAGGCCGGCGACCGCTCGGGTGAGTGGGCTGACCCAGCGCCCGGCGTCCTCCAGGTCGTCCTTGCGCCGGATCGCCTCGTTCGCGATCAACATGCCGGGTGACCGGATCGGCTCGGGCGGGAACCGCTTGGGCTCGCGGTTCACGATCGCGAGCCGCGTGAGGTCGTCGTCCGCGTGCGTCGCGAGCGCGGCGAGGATCTTTCCCCCCAGGTGCGACGGTCCGACGCCGTTGCCCGTGTAGCCGAGCCCGTGATGAACGTTGCCGTTCCCGGTCGTCCCGAAAAACGGAAGGTTGAGCCCGGACACGTTGATCGGTCCGCCCCAGCCCGCCTCGATCGCCACGTCGCGGAACGTCGGGAACATGCGCTTCAGGTCGAACGCGACGCGACGGACCATCTGCGCATCGTAGGCGTACCGGTGGTCGATCTTCCGGGCCAGATCCGGTTGCAACCCGCCGAGGCCGAACGCGATGCGCCCGTCTCGGGTGGTCCGCAGGTAGTGGATCGAGGAGCGCATCGACCTCACGGCCTCGCCGCCGGTCCAGCCGATCTGCTCGAGCCGTTCGGGCGCCGGTTCCGTGATCACCATGTACGAGCCACGCACCGTGAGGTAGGGACGAAACCGTTTCCAGGAGGTCGCCCACGCCCCGAGAGCGATGACCGCCTCGGCGGCGTGGACCGATCCGCGCGGCGTCTCGGCCACGGCCGGCCGCCCGGAGCCGAACCGCGTCACGGGCGTGGACTCGAAGATCCGCACGCCCCGCTCGAGCAGGACCCGCCGCAGGCCACGGGCCAGCCGCGCGGGCTGGATCGTCGCGGCGTCGGCCAGGAACATCCCCTCACCGAACATCGGCGAGTCGCATCGGGCGTGGACCTGCTCGGGCGAGAGCAGCTCGAACCGGTCGGCGGATCCAAGTCGTGCGGCTGCATCGAGCGTCGCCGCCCACCGTCCCTGCTGCTTCGGGTTCGTCGTCACGGCGAGATCGCCCTCGTGGCGGAACCACGCATCGACGGCGTTCCGGTCGCACCAGTCGCCGATCTCGGCGGGGCTGGGCTCGGCGGCCTTCAACAGCGCGAGGGATTCCTGCTCCCCGAACGTCGCCACGATGTCGGCGACCTGCCCCCACCAGCCGTCGAGGAACCCCCCGTTGCGCCCGCTCGGCCCGCCGCCGCAGATGTCTGCCTCCAGGAGGACCACGTCGATGTCGGGGCGGGCTTCGGTGAGGAACCACGCGGTCCACAGGCCCGTGTAGCCGCCCCCGAGGATCACGACGTTGGCGTCGGTGTCGATCGCCAGCGGCGGCGTCGACGGCCCCGGGTCGTCGTCCAGCGCTTCGCGCAACCACCAGCTCCGACCGAGGTCGGGGGGCGCTTCGAGCACCATGTCCGCGTCGCCTCCTGAGGGGTGGGCCCACGGAAGGGGCTGGTAGCGTGTGGTCCCCACCGAACCAAGTCCAAGGAGGTTAGCAACCGTGGCCGCGCCGGCCGATCGCCCACGCAGCTGGGAGGTCACCGAGGGCCCCGAGCGCGCTCCCGCGCGCGCCATGTTGAGGGCGGTCGGGTTCTCAGAGGAGGACTTCGGCAAGCCCCAAGTGGGAGTGGCATCCAGCTGGAACGAGGTCACTCCCTGCAACTACCACCTGGACAAGCTCGCCGCGCTCGCGAAGGAAGGGGTTCGCCAGGGCGGCGCGGTCCCGATCGAGTTCGGCACGATCGCGATCTCCGACGGGATCGCGATGGGCCACGAGGGCATGAAGGCCTCGCTGATCAGCCGCGAGGTGATCGCCGACTCGGTCGAGCTCGTGATGCACGCCGAGCGGATGGACGGCCTGGTCGGCATCGCCGGCTGCGACAAGTCCGAACCGGGCATGCTGATGGCGATGGCCAGGCTGAACCTTCCGGCCGTCTACCTCTACGGAGGCACGATCCTGCCTGGTCGGCACGGCGGCCGCGACATCACGATCCAGGACGTCTTCGAGGCGGTGGGGGCTCACTCGAAGGGATCGATCGACGACGCCGAGCTGTACGCGATCGAGCGGGCGGCCTGCCCGACCACCGGGTCCTGCGCGGGGATGTACACGGCCAACACGATGGCCGCGGCGGCCGAGGCGCTCGGGATGTCGCTGCCGGGCGCCGCCTCGCCGCCGGCGGTCGACTACCGCCGGGAGGTCTTCGCACGCGAATCGGGCATCCGGGCGGCCGGGCTCCTCGTCGACGGCGGCCCGCGTCCCCGCGACGTGATGACCCGCGACGCGTTCCTGAACGCGATCGCCGTCGTGATGGCGCTCGCAGGCTCGACGAACGCCGTGCTCCACTTGCTCGCGATCGCCAGCGAGGCCGACGTGCGATTGGAGCTCGACGACTTCGATCGCGTCAGCCGGCGGGTTCCCCATCTCGTCGACGTACGGCCGGCGGGCAGGTTCGTGATGAGCGATCTCGATCGCGTCGGCGGTGTGCCCGTCGTGATGAAGGAGCTGCTGGACGCCGGTCTGCTGGTCGGCGACGCCATGACGGTGACGGGCAGGACGGTCGCCGAGAACCTCGAATCCATGGGCACCGATGTCCCGGCGCCCGACGGCGAGGTCGTCCATGCCGTGAAGGATCCGATCCACGCGGAGGGCGGGACGGCCGTCCTGCGAGGATCCCTCGCGCCCAGTGGGTCCGTCATGAAGATCGCCGGGGCCGCGAGCCTGACGTTCAGCGGGACCGCCAGGACGTTCGACTCGGAAACGGACGCCTTCAAGGCGCTCGGGAGCGGCGCCATCCTGCCGGGCGACGTCATCGTGATCCGCTACGAGGGACCGAAGGGCTCGCCGGGGATGCCCGAGATGCTGGCCGTCACGGCGGCGGTCGCCGGCGCCGGTCTGGGGACGGAGGTCGCGCTCGTCACCGACGGGCGGTTCAGCGGGGCGACGAAGGGCTACAGCGTGGGCCACATCGCGCCCGAGGCGCTCGTGGGCGGTCCCATCGCGCTGGTTCGGGACGGCGACACGATCGTGATCGACGCGGAACGTCGCCGGCTCGACCTGGAGGTGGACGACGCGACGCTGAGCGAGCGCCGCGCCGCGTGGACGCCGCCGCCGCCGCGCTACACGACCGGTGCGCTCGCGAAGTACGCGAAGCTCGTCGGCGGGGCCGACCTGGGAGCGGTGACTTCGTGACGCACGGCCCGACGGCAACGTCGCCGGCAGCGCTGCAGTGCCGGATCTGTGGACAGCAGTATCCGGTCGAGCCGCTCACGATCTGCGAAGAGTGCTTCGGCCCGCTCGAGCCCGCGTACGACCTGCAGTCGGTCGACGGGGAGGTCTTCCGCAAGCAGGCCGAGCAGGGACCGCAGACCCTGTGGCGGTACGAGTCGCTGCTGCCCGGCGGGCCGGGGATCGACCGGGTCGACCTCGGAGCCGGGTTCACACCGCTTCGGCGCGCCGACAACCTCGCCGCCGTGCTCGGGCTGAGGACCCTGTGGATCAAGGACGATTCGGTGAACCCCTCGAATTCGTTCAAGGACCGCGTCGTGACGGTGGCCGTGACGATGGCGCGCGCCTTCGGGTTCCGGGCGGTGTCCTGCGCGTCGACGGGCAACCTCGCGAACGCGACCGCGGCCCATGCCGCGAAGGCCGGCCTGGACTGCTACGTCTTCGTGCCCGACGATCTGGAGCGCGCGAAGATCCTGGCGACGGTGGCGTACGGGGCGAAGGTCGTGGCGGTGAGGGGCACCTACGACGATGTGAACCGGCTCTGCAGCGAGGTCGCCGACGCGCTGCCGTGGGCGTTCGTGAACGTGAACATGCGCCCGTACTACGCGGAGGGCTCGAAGTCCCTGGGGTTCGAGGCCGCCGAGCAGCTCGGCTGGCGCCTGCCCGACCACGTCGTCGTGCCGATCGCCTCCGGCGCGCTGATGACGAAGATCCACCGCGCGTTCAGCGAGCTGATCGCGATCGGGGCCGTCGAGGAGAAGCCGTATCGGGTGAGCGGCGCGCAGCCCGAGGGTTGCCGCCCCGTGGCGCAAGCCTTCCAGGACGGTGAGGACGAGGTCGCGCCGGTCAGGCCCGAGACGATCGCCCGGTCCCTCGCGATCGGGGCGCCCGCCGACGGCTACTTCGCCGTGAAGGTCGCGCGGGAGACGGGTGGGCACATCGAGTGGTGTACCGAGGACGAGATCGTTCAGGGTGTTCAGTTGCTGGCCTCGACCGAAGGCGTCTTCACCGAAACGGCCGGTGGCGTCACGATCGCGAACCTGAGGCGCATGGTCGAGCAGGGCATCATCGGTCGCGACGAGGAGACCGTCGCCTTCGTCACCGGCAACGGCTACAAGACGATCGAGGCGCTGGAGGGGCGCCTGGAGCCGACCTTCCATGTGGCGCCCGACCTCGACGAGTTCCTCGCGGCGCTGAACGGGTCCGCTGCGTAGTCGTCGCGGCGCTTCGATCGTTTCCCCTCCGTCACACGACGCCCGAACCGTTGCCCGGATGGGCATCTCGCCCTTGCGGTCGTGGGCTTGCGTTCTGCGAGCGTTCCGGCGAAAGTAGCGGCGGTCCGGCCGCGGGGGCAGCGTGAACGGCCGGGTGCGGGCAACCGGAACGGGGAGGGACGGATGTCGGACCACCATGCCGCTCAGGCCGAGCGCGACACGGCCGATCTCGAACGGTTCGGATACAAGCAGGAGCTCAACCGCGGGCTGGGCACGTTCAGCTCGTTCGCCGTCGCATTCAGCTACATCTCACCGTCCACCGGCATCTTCACCCTGTTCTTCCTCGGGATATCGGCGCTCGGCGCCCGGCTGTGGTGGACGTGGCCGACGGTCGCGCTGTTCCAGTTCATCGTGGCGCTGAACTTCGCCGAGGTCACGAGCCACTTCCCCCTGGCGGGCTCGGTCTATCAGTGGACGAAGTACCTCGCTGGACGCGGCTACGCCTGGATCACCGGGTGGTTCTACCTCTTCGCCGGGATCCTGACGGTCGCCTCGGTGACCGCCACGCTCCCGATCGCGTTGATCCCCGCGCTCAACAACATGTTCGGGTGGCATCTGAACGACGCGCTGGGGAGCGCCGACCAGAAGATCATCGCGCTCATCACCCTGGTGGTCATCACGGTCCTCAACATCTACGGCGTGAAGGTCGTGGCGATCGTGAACAACACCGGGGTCTTCTTCGAGATCCTGGGTATGGTCGTCTTCGCCGTCTTCCTGGCGATCGTGCACAACCACAACGGCGTCGGGGTGATCTTCGGCTCGTCGCACGCGGGAACCTATGCGCAGTTCCCGGCGGCCACGACGCTGCCGTTCTTCCTCGTGGGCATGTTCATGTCGCTGTACGTGATCTACGGCTTCGACACGGCGTCCACCCTGGCCGAGGAGACGCGGAACCCGCGCGCCGAGGCCCCGAAGGCCGTCCTCGCCGCCGTCCTCGGCGCCTTCGTCATCGGCGCCGTGTTCCTGTGGGGCGTGCTGATCGCGGCTCCGAACATCGCGGATGAAGCGAAGGGACTGGCGACGTCTCCGGGCACGATCATCGCGGACGTCATGACGCAGGCGGGATCGACCCTGTATCTGCTCGTGGTGTCGGCCGCGATCTTCATCTGCTGCATGGCGATCCTGACGGCGACGATCCGACTCGCGTTCGGGATGGCTCGCGACGACCAGCTCCCGTTCTCCAAGCCGATGGCGAAGGTGAGCCCCCGGCTGCACACCCCGATCGTGACGTGCGTCATCGTCGGAGCCTTGTCCGCGGTCCCGTTCATCCAGTTCGTCGGCGCCGCGGTGATCGCGGTCGGGGCGACCGCCTCGATCTATCTGAGCTACCTGCTGGGGAACCTTGCGTTCATGCGCGCTCGGATGAAGGGCTGGCCGAGGACCGAGGCCCCGTTCAAGCTGGGCGTGTGGGGCAAGGTCGTCAACGTGATCGCCCTCGTGTGGGGGCTTGCGATGATGCTGAACTTCCTCACCCCGTCATCGGCGGTCGGGGCGTGGGATTCGGGTTCCTCGTCGGCGTCGAACTACCTCCGGATCTTCTCCAATCCGAAGCCGGTCCAGAGCGACTACTACACCAAGGGAGTGCAGCTGCTGAACTTCCACATCGACTTCCTGAACAAGATCCCCGTCATCTGGACCGTGTTCGCCGTGATCTTCATCGCGGGGGGGTTGTACTACTGGCTCGCTCAGAAGAAGAAGCCGTGGGAGCCGGTCGTGCCGCCCGGCGAAGACGTGTCCATGGTCGGAGTGACGAGCTGACAGGCGATGGGTGTGGCGCCCCGTGCGCTACACCCGCTCTCGTGGTTCGATATCGGGGATGAAGATCGTCACGTCCTCGAAAGCCGACGCGTTCATCCGCGAGCGCGGCGGCGAGGTGTGGGTGTGGCTCGACCCGCGACGAGGCCTGGTCGGTAGCTTCGTGTGGCTCGAAGCCCACACCGAGCACCCGCGTGCGAGCCGGAAGTCGAGCTTCACCCGAAGCTCCCGGCGGCCTCACCGGTTCCGCCGTCTCGAGGCGGACGGCATCCAGATCCACTACGACTGGGGCCGCCTCGATCCCCCCGATGAGCTCCACTTCGACGTCAAGGGGTGGCGATCGGGCACTCGGCGTCTGGAGGCCTACTGGAACGGCTGCGTATTCGCCGGCGACGACGTGCCGCCGCCGAGCCGGATCGGAGACCGATGAACCGAGGCGCCAGGGTGATGCGATGACGG
>JALYLM010000096.1 GCA_030774235.1 Actinomycetota bacterium | reverse complement strand
TTCCTCCATACGAAGCGGGAGCCTAACCGGGGACGGATCCAGCGTCGTCAGCCCGGGCGGGCGGCGCCGACGAAGTCGCTCATCCACATCGAGTCCATCGCGTTGATCTGGACCCCGCCCCCCGGACCCGGGTGACGAGCGTGGATCATGAGCCCGCCGCCGATGAACATCGCGACGTGGCTGATCGGGGTGTAGAAGAAGAGAAGGTCGCCCGGCACGATCTGATCGAGCGGGACGTGCGGGAGCACCGAGTACTGCATCTCGGAGGAGTGCGGTAGCGAGAAGCCCGCCTGCCCCCACGCCCACGACGTGAGCCCGGAGCAGTCGAACCCGACGTTGGGGTCCGCTGATCCCCAGACGTAGGGCGCACCCAGGGCCGACTTCGCGGCGCCGATCGCGATCTGGGCGGCGGTTGCGTTCGGAGGCGGGACGTAGCCTCCCCAGCTCGTTCCGCCGCCCCCACCGCCGCCGGTGCTGGCCGCGGCCGCCGCGGCCGCTTGACGCTGCGCCCGGAGGTAGTCCTGATACTTCTTGTAGTTGGTCGAGATCCGTTGGTACACGTTCCCCTGCTTCGTGACCAGGTGCTCGATCTCCTGCTTCCTCGTGGCCATCTGGTCGAGCTCGGCCTGGCGCTCCTTGACCGCGGCCTGGTACTGCTCCGCCGCCCACTTCGCCTGCTGGCCCGCGGCCTGCGCCTTGTTCGCCAGGTCGACATCGCTCTGGGCGAGCGTTCCCATGAACTCCAGCTGGTCGGAGAAGTCGGCGAAGCTCTGGGCTCCCAGCAGGACGTTCAACTGGGATCCGGCGCCGGTGTAGGCGTCCACGGCTCGCTGCTCCAACAGTGCGTGGGCGGCATCGGCGGTCGCCTGGGCGGTCTGCATCGCAGTGCGGGCGCTCCGGAGCCTTTGCTCCGCGAGGCCCAGGCGGACCCGAGCCGTGTTGAACTGCTCGACCGCGAGCTCGAGCTCGTGACCAAGCTGATCGAGCTTGGCCTTGGCGGCTTCGACTTGACCCTTGGTCGGCGCGGCCGACGAAGCGGTCGGAAGCACGGTGACGAGGGTCGAGACGATGAAGATGGCGGCCACGCTCAGCCGCGCCAACCTCGATCCTGCCCCGGTCATGTTCTCCCTAGTGTCGGTGGGTACATGCAAAGGCTCCGGTGGCATTCCGGAGCCTTCGAGTGGGTCGAGGCTACCGGCAGGTCACAGGTCCGTCAATCCTCCACCGAACAGGCGTTTGCCCATTCGGATGGGCGCCCCGTCCTACGACGTTCGGCCCTCCAACTGCGACGGAGGGCGGACCGACCCGGTCCGCCCTCATCGCCTCGAGTCGGGACGGCGGGATTTGAACCCGCGACCTCAGCGTCCCGAACGCTGCGCGCTACCAAGCTGCGCCACGTCCCGAGGGAAAGAAAGTGTAGCGAGTCGGTCGCCCGGTGCGATGGCACGGCGAGGCCGACCGAGGGTCAGTCGTTCGCCGAGGGCCGCAGCTCCAGCAGGGTCGCCTCCGGCCGGCAGGCGAAGCGGAACGGGGCGAACTTTCCCGTGCCGAGCCCCGGCGAGGTGTGCAGGATCGCCCCGCCGATGCGGGCGAGACCCTTCGCGGCGCGGGGTGGGAGCGAGCAGTTCGTCACGAGGGCGCCGATGCCCGGTAGGCAGACCTGGCCCCCGTGCGTGTGGCCGGCCAGGATGAAGCGGTAGCCCAGAGCCGCGGCCTCGGGCGCCGAGTCCGGCGAGTGCATCACCGCGAGCCCGAAGCGGTCGGGGGCACGGCGCGGAGCCACGCGAAGGTCGTGCGCCCGGATGTGCGCATCGTCGAGCCCGAGCAGCTCGATCGGCAGACCGTCGAGCGAAAGCTCCAGACGCACGTTCGTGAGGTCCTGCCACCCGTCCGAGCGGAGCTGGGCGGCCAGCTCCGGCGCGCGCCCTCGCCGGGCCTTGCGGAGCTTCCGCGTCCTGCGGAAGTAGGCGAAGTAGTTGAGCGGCCTCGGCGCGAAGTAGTCGTTCGAACCGAGCACGAACCAGCTGGCCAGCCGGCCGCGCGCGGCGGCGACGCCCGCGACCGCGGTCTCGACGGCCTCGGGCTCGGCCAGGAAGTCTCCGGTGACCACCGTGACGTCGGCTCGGGGCAGCTCGGCCAGGAAGCGAGACTTCTTCGCGTCGCGTCGCAGGAAGTGAAGGTCCGACAGGTGGAGCACCGTCAGAGACCGCGGCCCGTCCGCCGGTAGGATGTCCAAACGGTGGCGCACGAGCCGGTACCAGCGGCGTTCGATCAACGCCCCGTACAGGACGCACGACACGCCCAACGCGAGGATCGCGATCAGAACGAGGGGAAGCACGGAGGCAGTGTAGTGAGCGACCCAACCCTGAAGGCGCAGGTCCGTCGGGAGATGAACGCGGCGCTGAAGTCCGGCGACAAGGTTCGGCTGGGCGCCCTCCGCCTGTTCCTGGCCGGCATCATGAACAAGGAGAAGGAGCTGCGGCGCGAGCTCTCCGACGACGAGGTGCGCGAGGTGGCCGCCAAGGAAGTGAAGAAGCGCGCCGAGTCGATCGAGGCCTTCGACGGGGCTGGGCGCACCGAGCTCGCCCAGAAGGAACGAACCGAGCGCGACGTGATCGAGCCCTACGCCCCCGAGCGACTCTCCGACGAGGCCGTCGACGCTCTCGTCGACGAGGCCATCGCGGCCACCGGTGCTACGTCGGCCAAGGAGATCGGCAAGGTCATGGGCGCGGCGATGAGCCGGGCGAACGGGCGCGTGGACGGCGCGGTCGTGCAGGAGAAGGTGCGAGCGCGGTTGGGCGAGGAGCCCGGGTAGCTCCTAGTTCTTCCCGACGACGATCGTGACGGTCGTGCCCTTCGCGACCTTCGTGCCGGGCGCGGGCGACTGCGCGGTCACGACGCCGGCGTGCGGTGGGTCGTGGTGTTTCACGATCGCCACGACGAATCCCGCCTGTTCCAGCGTCGACGAAGCTTGGGTCGCGCCCATGCCGACGACGTCGGGCACGCGAAGGACGGGCGCCACTCCGCTCGAGACCTGGATCGTCACGATCGTGCCCGGCGGCGCCCCCGAATGGCCGGCGGGGGACTGTCCGATCACGGTCCCCTGGTGCGCGGCGTCGCCCACGACCTGGACGCTCGTTCCGAAGCCGGCGGCGTGCAGCGCCGAGGTCGCCGCGGCCTGCGTCTCGCCCACGACGTCGGGTACCGGCACGGTGGGCGCGGGCGACGGGGTCGTCGTCACCGGCGGCGGAGTGGGGAAGCCGATCGCCGGCATCCCGGCCATCACGTGGAGCATGTACGCGTGCCAGATCGGCGCGGCCACCGTCCCCCCGAACACCGATTGTCCGAAGTAGTTCACGAGCGACTCGGGCCGGCCGGGAAAGCCGACCCACACGGCCGTCGTCTCCTGGCGCGTGAAGCCGGCGAACCACACCGACGTGTTGTCCTGCGCGGTCCCCGTCTTGCCCGCGGTGGGCCACGCATAGAGGTTGGCGGCGGTGCCGGTTCCGGACTTGACGACACCGACGAGCATCGAGGCGATCAGGTTCGCGATGCCCGCGGACAGGACGCGAGTGCACTCCGGCCGGTGCTGGTAGACGACCCCGTTCGCGTCGACGATCTTCTCGACCGTGTACGGCGTGCAGTGGACGCCGCCGTTCGCGATCGTCTGAATCGCGGCCGCGTGTTCGATCGGGGTGATGCCCACCGCGCCGACCGCGAGCGAGGGGACCGCCGGCAGATACGACACGATGCCCATCCGGTGCGCGACCTTCACGACCTTCTCGGGGCCGACGTCGAGGATCAGCTGCGCGAACACGACGTTGATCGACGACGTCGTCGCCTTGTAGAGGTTGACGTAGCCCTCGTTGCCCGCGCCCTCCGCGTTCGTCACGCACGAGCAGGCGTTGCCCTTCCACTGCGGCAGGTACAGCGGGGACTTCGTGGAATAGGTCTGGGTGGGCGGGATGCCCTCCTCGAAGGCGGCGGCCAGCACGTAGGGCTTGAACGACGATCCCGGCTGGTGCGGCGTGTTCGCGAGGTCCAGGTGCTGCTTGTCGTAGTTGCGGCCCGACAGCATCGTTCGGATCGCCCCGGTCGCGTTGTCGACCGTCACGATCGAGGTGTCGGGGTGCTGGTTGAACCCGGGGTTGCCGGCGGGCACGGCGTAAGGTTGCTGCGCCGCGGCCTGCGCGGCCGCCTGCCATTTCCTGTTGAGGGTCGTGTAGATGTTCAGCCCGCCCTCGTAGAGGGCCCGCTTGCGTTGGGGTTGGGTCCGCCCCAGTGCGTCGAACTCGCCTCCGTCGTTCGCGATGATCTGCTGCGTCATGTATGTCACGAAGAACGGCGGTGGCTTCAGCGTCAGCTTGCCGACGTGCTTGGCCAGGCCGAGCGGCCTGGCCTTCGCCACCGCGTTGCGCGCCGGCGAGATGAGGCCGAGCGCCATCATCCGGTTCAGGACGTCGTTGCGGCGGAGCTTCGTGTTCGACGGGCGATCGAGCGGGTTCCAGTACTCCGGCGCGCGGACCATGCCGGCGAGCATCGCGCCCTCGGTGAG
>JALYLM010000095.1 GCA_030774235.1 Actinomycetota bacterium | reverse complement strand
GCGAACGACGTCACGCTCCGCGACCTGCAGAAGATGGACGACCAATGGACGCGGGCGAAGGGGTTCGACGGATCGTGTCCGCTCGGACCGTGGATCGAGACCGAGGTTGACCCGAACGACGTGATCGTGGAGACGCGGCTGAACGGTGACACGCGACAACGTGCGTCGACGACCGACATGGTGTTCGGGGTCGCGACCCTGATCGAGTACATCACCTCGTTCATGACGCTCCTGCCCGGCGACGTCGTGCTGACCGGGACCCCGGAAGGCGTGGGGAAGCTGAGCCCCGGAGACCTCGTCGAGGTCGAGGTGGAGGGCGTCGGCACGCTGGCGAACCGGGTCGTCGCATGAGTGAGTCGGCCGTTCGGAGCCGCTTCGCGCCCGCCCCGTCGGGCTCGATCCACGTCGGGAACGCGCGCTCGGCCCTCTTCAGCTGGCTGTTCACCCGACACGAGGGCGGTGGATTCGTCCTTCGGGTCGAGGACACGGACGCGAGCCGGGTCAGCGAGGAGGCGTTCCACGGCGTGATGGAGTCGCTCCGGTGGCTCGGGCTCGACTGGGACGAGGGGCCCGACGTCGGCGGCCCGCGCGGTCCGTATCGGCAGTCGCAGCGGGCCGACGTCTACCGCGATCACGCCGACCGTCTCATCGAGCAGGGCAACGCCTACCGGTGTTTCTGCACGGGCGAGGAGCTCGAGGAGCGGCGGCAGGCCGCGCTCGCCGCCGGCCGGCCGCCCGGCTACGACGGCCGGTGCCGGCGGCTCACCGACGCCGAGCGGGCGGCGTTCGATGCCGAGGGCCGCCCGTTCGCCATCCGGTTCGCGATGCCCGAGCGTGACATCACGATCGAGGACCTCGTGAAGGGCGAGGTGCACTTCCCCGCCCGGTCGCTGAGCGACTTCGTGATCGTGCGCTCGGACGGCACGCCCGTGTTCCTGCTGGCCGTGGCCGTCGACGACATGCTCATGGGCATCACGCACGTGATCCGTGGCGACGACCTGCTCGCGAGCGCGCCCCGCAACGCTGCGGTGATCGAGGCCTTCGGCGGCACGCCTCCTCGGTACGCCCACCTTCCGCAGGTGCTCGGCGCCGACGGCAAGCCGTTGTCGAAGCGCCACGGGTCCAGCAGCGTCGAGGCCCTTCGCGACGAGGGCTTCCTGCCGGAGGCGTTGATGAACTACCTCGCGCTCCTGGGCTGGTCGAAGGACGAGGCGACGACGTTCCTGACCCGCGACGAGCTCGTGGCCGCCTTCGATCTGTCCCGCGTCTCGAGCAACCCCGCCGCCTTCGACACCCGCAAGCTCGAGTGGATGAACAACCACTACATCCAGCGGCTGGACGACGACGAGCTGGCGGCCCGGTGCATGCACTTCCTCACCCACGCCGGCCTGCTGCCCGACCCGGGCACGCTTCGCGCCGCGATGCCCCTGGTGAAGGAGCGCATGAAGAGGCTGACGGAGGCGCCGGCGCTGCTGCGGTTCCTGTTCACGGACGACGTCTCGCCGAACGAGAAGGCCGCGGCGTTGATCGAGGCCGCAGGTCCCGGGTACCTCAAGGAAGCGGCCGACGCGCTCGATACCGTGGAGCGATGGACACCCGATCAGATCGCGGCGACGCTGGACGCCGTGGCGGCCGCCGCGGGGCTGAACCGCACGAAGGGCTGGCAGCCGATCCGCGCGGCCGCGACGGGCTCGAACATCTCCCCGCCGTTGCCGGAGTCACTGGCGCTGCTCGGGCGGGAGCGCACCGTCGCGCGACTCCGGGCGGCGGCGGGATGAGGCGCGCGGTCGTCTCGGCGACCCTCGCGCTCGTTGCCGTGGCCGGCAGCATGCTCGAAGCCGACGCGTACAGCGGGCGCGTTCCGATCGGTTCCGTGGCGGCGGCGCGCGTCGCGAAGCCTCCGACCGTCCTTCGACGGATCCCGTTCGGAAGGCGGCGCAAGGCCGAGATGGCACGGTACTCGCTGCGACATTACGGGACGAAGACCTGGCGACTCACCGACCCCAAGGTCATCGTCGAGCACTACACGGACAGCTCGACGTTCTCGAGCGCATGGAACACGTTCGCGTCGAACGCGCCGCACCTCGGTGAGCTGCCCGGCACGTGCGCGCACTTCATCATCGACACCGACGGCACGATCTATCAACTGGTCGGTCTCGGTGTCCGATGCCGGCACACCGTCGGGTTGAACGACAGGGCGATCGGCATCGAGCACGTCGGTACCAGCGACGCGCAGGTGCTGAGCGACCGCGCCCAGATGCGGGCCTCGCTGCGCCTGACGCTCTGGCTGATGGCGAGGTACGGCATCGAGCTGCGGAACGTGATCGGCCACGCCGAGGCGCTGATGAGCCCGTACCACCACGAGCTCGTCCCGAGCTGGAGATGCCTCGTGCACGCCGATTGGCAGCACCCGGACATGCAGACCTACCGGAGAAGGTTGAAGCGCCGGGCGGTTCGGTTCGGCGTGCCGATCGGGCCACGCCCGCAGTGGGTCACCCCGAACTGCTAGACGGTTCGCCGTGTTTCCCTCGGTGTCGGGTTCGGGCTAGCATGAGGCGAGGCTCCGCCCGTGGGGGAGGGTCATGCCGAAGGTCTTGAACTTGCCGGAGCGACAAGACTCCGAGGGTCGGTGGCACCAGGTCCTGAAGGATGTGTGCTACTGGTGTGGGTGCCACTATCTCTTTGCCGAGGACGACCACGATCTCGTGTGGGAGCCCGGTGCCCGCCACGAAGCACGCTGTTCCGACGACGAGTGCGAGTGCCACGCCGCCCCGTCGGT
>JALYLM010000094.1 GCA_030774235.1 Actinomycetota bacterium | reverse complement strand
TGGGGTGCTGGAGGAGGAACGACTGGAAATCGTCCGCCGGGATCCGGAGCGCGCTCACCGGCGTGACGGCCTTCACCGTGGCCATCCGCCGGCTGGGTGCGATGAGCGCCATCTCGCCGAAGAAGTCGCCCGGCTTGAGGATGTGGAATCGGCCGCCCACGTCGACCCGCGCCTCACCGCTGACGACGACGTACATCGCGTCGCCCCGATCGCCCTCTTCGACGACGGGCTCATCGACTTCGAACGAGACCGGGACCCCTACGCGCAGCACGCCGGCGAGGTCGGCGGGATCGAGCCCGGCGAAGAACGGGATGTTCCGTAGGGCGGCGATCTCGATCCCGGGCTCGTCCATGCGTTCCCCTTCCGATCGTGCAGTCTACCGACCGGCGGCGTGGCGATGATCCACTCGTAGACTCGCGTTCGTGGAAGCCGGCGCCTCGTTGTACGACGCCGTGGGCGGCATGGGGTTCTTCGAAGCACTCGTCGAGCGGTTCTACGCGGGTGTCGCCACTGATCCCGTGCTCCGGCGGCTGTACCCGGGGGAGGACCTCGGTCCGGCGACCCGACGGCTGACGCTGTTCCTCGCGCAGTATTGGGGCGGGCCCAGGACGTATGACCACGAGCGAGGTCACCCGGCCCTGCGGATGCGGCATGCCCCCTTCGGCATCGGGCCGAACGAGCGCGACCGATGGCTCGCGCACATGCGGGACGCGATCGCCTCGCTCGAGCCACCGCCCGACGTCGCGCGATCCTTGACCGACTACTTCGAGATGGCGGCGGAGTCGCTCCGCAACCAGGATCTCGGCTGAGCACGCTCCCGCCCCCGCTCGGGAACGCCCGTGGTCCGGCGCGTTGGACGAAAGTCCCCCGGACGGCCCATCGGGGAGGGGGGCGACGCCTGCCGATAGAAGGGGGTCGATACCCACCGAAGGACCTCGGAGGTCAGGCTGCCCCCTTCGCATCACGGCCGAACGACGGGACCCATCGTCGGTAGGGCTCGCCGGGTGGCGGCGAGCCTCCTCGCCGTCTGCCTCGTCGTCGCGGTTGCGACTCCGGCCACGGCCGTGCCGGGGGGAGCGGCGCGCGCTCCCGGGGACGTGAGAGCGGCTCGCAGAACCACCCCGGCTCCCGCGCCCCCCGCCGGCTGGCGTGCAATGACGTTCGGGGCGGCTCGGTTCTTCGTGCCGCGGTCGTGGCCGGTCGTGGACCTGTCCGCAGACCCGGCCGCGTGCGCACGGTTCGACGTCCACGCCGTCTATCTCGGGGCCCAGGGGCTACAGCCGAGTTGCCCGCCGGGCACGGTCGGTCGGACCGAGGCCGTGCAGGTTCAGCCGCTCGGCGAGCGAGCGACGGATGGAGCGGCCCCGGGCGCCGTGACGACCCTCGGTCGCGAACCGGCCAGCGTTGCGCGCTTCGCCGGGACCTCGCGTGCGATCACGGCCGCGTTCCCACGCCTGGGGGTCGCGGTCACGGCGACGTGGGGACACGACCGGGGTGTCGCCACCGCTATCGCCTCGTCGTTCACGGAGGCGCCGGTGGCGAGCCCGGTTGCCGCGCCGCCGGTCGACTTCCTTCCCACGGACGAGCGTTCGGCCCCGCCGTCGGGTGCGCGTCTCGCCACGAGCGCGACGACGACGGCGACCGCGACCACCTCGACGGCGAGCGGGTACGTCGGCAGGGGCTTCGATGCCTGCACCGCCCCGGCCCTGTCGTCGATGAGGGCGTGGCTGTCCTCGCCGTACCGCGCGCTCGGGATCTACGTCGGCGGCGCGAACCGGGGCTGCTCCCAGGCGAACCTGGACGCGGCCTGGGTCAACACCGTCGAGGGACTCGGCTGGAACCTGATGCCCCTGTACGTCGGGCTGCAGGCGCCGTGCGCGAGTCAGGGGAACCTCGCGTCGATCTCGTCGACGAACGCGAGATCTCAGGGTCGACGTGCGGCCGACGATGCGGTCGCCAAGGCGTCGACCCTCGGTCTCGGCATCGGGAGCCCCATCTACTTCGACATGGAGGCCTACGACAGCACGAAGACGCGCTGCGACCTGGCCGTCGAACGGTTCCTGAGCGCATGGACGGACGAGCTGCACGCGCAGCGGTACGTCGCGGGCGTCTACGGAAGCGCGGCCTCCACGATGCAGCAGCTCGTCGCCTACGCGGATTCGTCGTTCTCGAGCCCCGACGACATCTGGTTCGCGCACTGGAACGGTACCCCGAACATCCTGGGCGATGCGTACATCCCCGACTCCCTCTGGTCCGACCACCAGCGGATCCACCAGTTCTCCGGCGGCCACGTGGAAACCTACGAGGGGGTGCCGATCAACATCGACAGCAGCCAGGTCGACGGCGCGGTCGTCGGCCAACCCGCCGAGGGCTCGTTCGTTCGGACGCTCTCGGGCAAGAAGTACCGGATCGCCGGCGGGGCGCCGTTTCCCGTGCACGATTGCGCCGCGCTCGGTGGTTGCCGGCCGATCGAGACGCTCTCGAGTATGCGGAACCTGGCGAGGTACCCGGCCGATCGCACCGTGATCACGACCGCCGACACCGGCCGCACCTACGTCGCCGCCGGGGGAGCGGCCCTCGCGGTCGATGCGTGCGTTCCGAACGCACGGTGCTCCCGGCCGGTCGCGCTCGAGCAGACCACGGTCGAATCACTCGGGGGCGGACACCTTCGCCGGTATCCGAAGAACGACACGGAGCTCCAGGGTCAGCCCTCGGCGACGATCTGGCGGCTGCGCAACGGGTGCGGGTCGCCGAGGTCGTCCGCGACCGGTGCCGTCGGCGTCCCGGACTCGACGATCGCGGCGATGTTCCCGGTGTGCGAGGGCGTGCTGGCCTTCGACGCCGGCCCCGCGGGTCGTCACCACGTCCTGACGATCCGTGCCGACGGCACGCATCGCACGAGGATCACGACCGGGGACGTCGACGACGTGGCTCCGGCGTTGTCTCCGGACGGCACGACGGTGGCCTTCACCCGCACGATCCGCGGCAACGCGGACGTCTGGGTGATGAACCTCGACGGAACGGGCCTGACGCGGTTGACGAAGAACCGCGCCTTCGATGGCTTCCCCTCCTGGTCTCCCGACGGCGCCACGATCGCGTTCCAGTCCGATCGCTCCGGCAACTCCGACATCTGGACGGTCACTCCGTCCGGGTCCGACCTCCGCCAGATCACGAGCCGTCGCTCCCGCGAGCGGCATCCCGCGTGGTCCCCGGACGGCTCGCGCATCGCGCTCGAGAGCGATCGCGCCGGGACGTTCGACATCTGGACGGTGACGACCGCGGGGCGTGGGTGGACACCGTTGACGGCCGGTCGCGGCAGCGACAGCCACCCGACGTGGTCGCCCGATGGCGCCACGATCGCGTTCCAGTCCGACCGCGCGGGCAACCTCGACATCTGGACGGTCGGCGCCGACGGTCGCCGTCGCAGCCAGTTGACGAGGCGGGCATCGGCCGACCGCACGCCGGCCTGGTCGCCGGACGGCGGCCGGATCGCGTTCGCGAGCGACCGGGACGGCGCCCCGCAGATCTTCGTCATCCACGCGGACGGAACGGTGTTGCTGCCGTACACGGCCGAGGCGACGGCGGCCGGCCATCCTCGGTGGTCGCCCTAGGTTCCTTCTATCGCCTCCGACGGGCGCGCGTCCGACGGCCGCCGCCGATCACGCCGAAGTCGACGAGGAGGCCGATCACGAACAGCAGGAGTCCCCACCCCTTCAGGCCGTGGGACCAGTTCTGCGCGATCGCGTACGTGATCGTGGTGACCGGCAGGAAGAAGAAGCCGAGGGTGGGCCAGAACCAGCCGTGGTAGGCCCGACTGAGGAAGTCCGTGAACAGCCAGAGGATGAAGATCACGACGCGAGGCGTGATCAACGCGAACAGGATCAGGAGGCAGCCCACCGATCCCCCCTCCGACTCGACCGACCCGAGATGAAGCTCAGGGAACCCTAGCCCACTGGGCCGTACGGGGTGCGCGCCGGGAACGCAGCGAGGCCCGGCGCTTCGCGCCGGGCCTCGTCCACGTGTTGGAATCCGTCAGCCGGTGGGCTTGACGTTCGCGGCCTGCGGGCCCTTCTGGCCCTGGGTCACGTCGTACTCCACCCGCTGTCCCTCGTCGAGGTTGCGGTACCCCTCACCTGCGATCGCGCTGAAGTGAACGAACACATCTGCGCTACCGTCTTCGGGGGTGATGAAGCCGAACCCCTTCTCCGAGTTGAACCACTTCACTGTTCCAGTTGCCACGTGCGATCCCTCCTTCCTTCGCCGTCCGGGCCTGAATGCCGCCCTTCGGGCGCCGGCGTGACTGCCGGCTGAGGGACTGCTCGTAGCGAACCGCGATCTAGCCCTCGGACGTTACGCTACCAGGGATCGACCTCCCGCCGCTTGCACCCGGACCGGCCCGTTCAGACCCCGGCGTGAGCGCGCCCGTCCCTCTCGGCGTCGGCCCTCGGGAGCGTTCGCGCATCGCGCGAGACGAGCACCACGAACCCGCCGAGGAACACGGCGGCGAACGCGAACCACTGGAGCATGTAGCCCTCGTGAGGACCCTCGGAAAGCGGCGGGAGCGGCGCAGGCGTCGGGATCCCGGCGGACTGACCGGGCGACTGCGACTGGAGCCAGACGAACATCGGCAGCGTCGGATAGGGGAGCTGACCCGAGAGCGCGGGGACGTCCACCGTCGTCGTGGTCGTGATGTGGGCGGCGTCCGGGCCGACCTGGCCGGGCGGATCGCTCGGCTCCAGGACCCCGACGACCGTCACGGGACCCGACGGAGGAGTCGCCTCGGCGACCGGGGGGGCGCTCGTGCTGAACGGCACCCACCCGCGATCGACGAGCACGGCCCGGCCGTCGGGCATCAACAGCGGTGTCAGGACGTGGTTGCCGGGCCGCTCGTCCAGGGCTCGCCCGTACAGGACGAACTCCCGGGACACGTCGTAGGTGCCGGTCGCGACGACACGCCGGTATTCGATCGCGGCCACGTCTCGTGCCCCGCTCGCCGGCACGAGTTGGGAGAGCGGCGTCGGCGCCCTCGAGAGCCCCGCCACCACCGCCTCGTTGTACGCGCGCCGCTCCTGCAACCGATGCCATTGCCAGATCCCCAGCCGGATGCACGTGACCGACACGAGGAGCGTGATCGCGAGCATGACGAACCAGCGCGGCCGGACGAGCCTTCGCCACACGGCCCGTATCGTCACCGGCCCTTCGTTTCCTGGATCGTGTTGCCGCCGTCGACGACGATGGATTGGCCGGTGATGTACCTCGCGCGGTCGCTCGCGAGGAAGGCGACGACCTCGGCGACCTCCTCCGCCGTTCCGGATCTCCCGATGGGCGTGTGGGTCCCCGCTGCCGCCTCCGCCGCCGTCTGGGACCCGGTCGCGATCCACCCCGGCGCCACGGAGTTCACCGTGACGCCGAACTCGGCTACGTCGACCGCGACTCCGCGCATGAGTCCGTCCATGCCGGCCTTGGCCGCGGCGTAGCCCGCCGAACCCGGATCGGTTACGAGCGGGCCCGTGACGGACGACACCATCACCACCCGCCCCCAACCCCGGTCCACCATGCCGGGGACGGCGGCCCGGGTCACGTTGTAGGCGGTCCCCAGGTTCGTCGCGAGATCCTCGTCCCACGCGTCGTCCGGCAGGTCGAGGAAGCTCCGCGTCTCCCAGCCCGGCCTGCCGACGGCCGCGATGCCGGCGTTGTTCACCGCGATGTCGACGCGTCCGAACAGCTTGACGACCTCGTCCACCATGTGCCGCGCCTGCTGTCGGTTCGTGAGATCCCCCACGAACCCCTCCGCCTGAAGGCCGAGCGCGTTCAGTTCGGCCGCTCGCTCGTGGATCCGTTCGGTGGTCGAGGTCACGGCGAGCGTCGCCCCCTCGCGTCCGAGCAGGCGGGCACAGGCGAAGCCGATCCCGGTCGGGCTGCCTGCCCCCGTGATCAGCGCGATCCGTTCCTGCGCCTCGCCCTGCACGGTGTGCAGGGTACTCGCGCTCAACTTTCCCCCGCCGATGTGCCGATAACCAGAGTAAGACGGCGCGAGGGGTCGCCCGCGACCGGGCGGCCCTGCGCGGCGGAGAGGAGGATCGGGATGGTCCTGCGGCTCTACACGGGGGCTCGGATTCGCCTGTCCGCGCTCTACGACATGCTGGTCGACGATCGCGGCGCCACCGCGGTCGAATACGCGCTCATGCTCGCGTTCATCTTCATCGTGATCGTCTCCGCCGTTGCCTTCCTCGGGACGTCGACGAACTCGGCGTTCCAGAAGGTCAAATTCCCGTAGGAGTGCGCGTTCCCGCGGAGTGACCTGTTGCCGGCATGGGCTAGGCTTCGCCCTGCCATGGAGGGAAACGGCCGGCTGCTCTTTCTCCAAGAGACCGACTCCGCGATCGATCGCCTCACCGCCCGTCGTCGCGCGCTGGAGTCGGGGGATGCCCTCGTGGTGCTTCGGAGCGAGGCCGATGCCACCGAGCGGGCGTTCGGCGAGCTCCGCCTTCAGCTGGATGTGATGAACCGCGACCAGACGCGATACGAGCACGAGATCGATTCGATGTCTCAGAAGATCGTCGCCGAGGAGAAACGCCTCTTCGACGGGAGCATCGCGAACGCGAAGGAGCTGGAGTCGATCCAGCACGAGGTGGAGAACCTCAAGAAGCGCCGTTCCGACCGCGAGGACGAGCTGCTTGCTCTCCTCGAGCAAAAGGAGGAGCTGGAGGCTCGCGCCGCTATGGCGGGGTCTGCGACGACGGCGCATCGGGCGAGCGTCGACGAGAGCGCCGAGGCCGCCTCCGACGAGCTGCGCGACGTCGAGGCCGAGCTCGGCGCCCGCGCGGCCGAGCGCGAAACGCTCATGTCCCAGCTCGATCCCGAGCTGGTGGAGCTGTACGAGGACCTTCGCCGAACGAAGAAGGGGATCGGCGCCGCGGCCCTGGTCGACGGGGTGTGCCAGGGCTGCCACGAACAGCTGTCGGCGGTCGAGCTGGACCGGCTGAAGCGAACCGACGGCATCAAGAGGTGCGAGCACTGCCGGCGGATCCTGGTCTCCTGATCGTCGCCTGCGACGGCGCGGCTCGCGGGAACCCCGGCCCCGCCGGGATCGGCGTCCACATCACGACTCCCGACGGCGTCGTGGTCGCCGAGATCGGCGAGGGCATCGGCGAGACGACGAACAACGTCGCCGAGTACGCCGCCGCGGTCGAGGGTTTGAAGCGCGCCGCCGAGCTGGGCGCCACCGAGGTGCTGCTGCGCTCGGACAGCCAGCTGCTGATCAACCAGCTCTCCGGGGTCTACCGGGTGAAGAGCCCGCACCTGCAGCCTCTGCACCGCGCAGTTCGCGAGCAGGCCGCGCGGTTCGCGAAGGTCCGATTCGAGCACGTCCCGCGGGAACGCAACACGGAGGCCGATCGGCTCGCGAACGTCGGGGTCGATGCGTGGCTCGCCGCCCGCGGGCGATAGCCGGGCCTGCGGCGACGTATCCTCGCAGGTGGAGGAGCCGGCCGGGCGGCCGCGGGCGGATCGCGAGGTCCGTTCGAGGAAAGTCCGGACTCCGCAGGGCAGGGTGCTGGCGAGAGCCAGGCGGGGGCGACCTCGCGGACAGCGCAACAGAGAGCAGACCGCCGTCGCGGCGTGCCGCGGCGGTAAGGGTGAAACGGTGAGGTAAGAGCTCACCAGCGCGCCGGGCGACCGGCGCGGCTCGGCAAGCCCCACCCGGAGCAAGGCCAAGCAGGCAGCGTTCGAGGGCGGCCCGCCCGAGTTGCCGGGTAGGCCGCACCGGGCCGGCGAACGGCCCGGCGACGGGCGTTTCGGCGCCCGTCGAGAGAGATGGTCGCCGGCGGTCTTGGGACCGCGCACAGGATCCGGCTTACAGGCTGGCTCCTCCGATCTTCGAGCGGCTACGAACCCACGAGGGCGGACGTGGCCCGCCGGAACTGCTCGCCGGCGTGGTAGCTCGATCGCACGAGCGGGCCGGCTTCCACGTGGAGGATCCCCATCTCCTCACCGGCGCGCTTGTGTTCGGCGAACTCGTCGGGCGTGACCCAGCGATCGACCGGAAGGTGGAACGACGTCGGCTGCAGGTACTGGCCCATCGTCACGAGCTCGCAGCCGGCGTCCCGCATGTCCCGGAGCGCCCCGGCGACCTCGTCGGGCCGCTCGCCCATGCCGAGGATCAGGTTGGACTTCGTGATCTGACCCGGGCGGAGGCGCTTGGCCATCCGCAGCACCTCGAGCGAGCGGTCGTAGCCGAAGGCGGGCCGGATCCGGTCGTGCAGCCGGCGTACGGTCTCGAGGTTGTGGGCGAACACGTCGGGCTCGGCGCCGATCACGGTCGCGATGTCCTGCTCGCCCCCCTTGAAGTCGCTGGGGAGCACCTCGACGCGACAGCCGGGCACGGACTCCCGCACCGCGCGGATCGTGGCGGCCCAGATCCGGGCGCCGCCGTCGGGCAGGTCGTCCCGGGCGACACCGGTGACGACGACGTACCGCAGGCCCATCGCGCGGACGGCGTCGGCGATCCGAGCCGGCTCTTCCTCGTCGACGGGATCGGGCTTGGCGGTCATCACGTCGCAGAAGCCGCACCGGCGCGTGCACCTCGAGCCCAGGAGCAGGAAGGTGGCCTCGCGCTCCTCCCAGCACTCGCCGATGTTGGGGCACATCGCCTCCTCGCACACGGTGTGCAGGGAGCGCTCGCGCATGAGGTCCCTGAGCTCGGTGTAGTTGGGCCCGCCGGCCAGGCGCACCTTCAGCCAGGGAGGCTTGCCGTGCCCGGGCGCGTTGACCCCCGGGCCGTTCGTGACGCCGACGATCGGCAGATGAAGACGGCGCTGGTACGGGTTGTGGTCGCGCTGGGCCATCGGTTTCACGAGTGTAGCCTCGGAATCCGCGGGCGAGACCGTCTCCGGCCACCTCCACGGAACCGGCGGGTCCGAGGGGTACGCTCACGAACCGGCGGGCGACGCTCGCGAGGAAGGGCCGATGGCAGACACCCCGCACGACGCGAATCGCGGTGCCGAGGCGGCCGAGGCTCTACGTCTTCCGCCGTTCAAGTGGATCTGGCAGGCATGCCTCGTCGTGATCTCGACGGTGCTGTTGGCCTGGGCCATCGTGGCGTTCCTCGGGTACGTGAGCCACCTCCTGACCTGGATCGTGATCGCGCTCTTCGCCTCGTTCGCGCTGGAGCCGGCGGTCTCCTGGCTTGCCAAACGGGGATGGCGCAGGGGTTTGGCTACCGGCGTGCTGATCTTCGGACTGGTCATCTTGAGCATGGTGATGGTCGCGCTCATGATCCCGGTCGTGGTCCGGCAGGTGCAGGCCCTGATCAACGCCGGCCCCGGCATCCTGCAGGACATGAGCGGCCTCGCGAGGCGCTGGTTCCACGTCGACGTGTCGCCGGCCAAGCTGCAGGCGCAGCTGACGACGGCGAACTCGGCGGTGTCGACGTTCGCGACGAACATCGCAGGTCACCTGTTCGGGTTCGCGACCTCCGTCATCGGCACGATCTTCAAGCTGCTCACGATCGGGTTGTTCACCTTCTACCTCACGGCCGACGGACCGCGCTTCCGGCGAGCGGTCTGCTCGTTCCTGCCGCAGGATCAACAGCGCATCGTGCTCTGGACGTGGGAGGTCGCGATCGAGAAGACCGGTGCCTACCTGTACTCGCGGCTGGTGCTCGCCGTGTTCTCGGCCGTCGCCACGTTCGTCGTGCTGACGATCCTGGGGGTGGGGTTCGCGCTGCCGCTCGCGCTCTGGATGGGGCTCGTGTCGCAGTTCATCCCGACGATCGGCACCTACATCGCCATGGCGCTGCCGTTGCTCGTCGCCGCCGTGGACCCGGGGGGAGTGACGTTCTTCATCCTGCTCGCCTTCTTCACCGCCTACCAGCAGGTGGAGAACTACGTGCTGAGCCCGAGGATCACGGCGAAGACGATGGAGCTGCATCCGGCCGTGGCGTTCGGGTTCGCGATCGCCGGCGCGAGTATCTCCGGCCTGGTCGGCGCCCTCCTCGCGCTCCCGGTCGCGGCGATCGGGCAGGCGGTCGGGTCCACCTTCATCCACCGTCACGAGGTGACCGACACGGAGCTCACGCGCCTGATCCTGCCCGAGGAGTCCCAACGGATCCGCGAGCGGCGCCGCGCCAATGTCGGGCGCCTCGGCAGGCTCTTGCGCCGCGGCGATCGCCGCGCGTGGCCGAAGGGGCGCGACGAGGACTAGCTCGTCTCTGCCGCGCTGAGCGCCGCGCGAGCGGGATCGTCGCCGTTCCGGTCGGTCGGTCCCTGGGGCAGGAACACCCGGAACGAGGCGCCGCCACCCTCCCGGTCCTGGACCCACGCCCGGCCGCCATGCAGGGTGGCGAACCTCCCCACGAGCGAAAGACCGATGCCGGTGCCCGGGGAATGCGAGGGAGCGGACGGCCCCTGCTGGAAGGGCTCGAAGATGGGCCCCCGCATGTCCTCGGGAACTCCGATCCCGTCGTCCTCGACCACGATGAGTACCCCGCCGTCGTGTGCCTCCACGCGGAGCCAGATCGTACGGTCGATCGTCGTGTGCCGGGAGGCGTTCATCAGCAGGTTCTCGATGATGCGCTCGACCTTCGCCGGGTCGATCGCCAGGACGACCGGTTCGACTTGGACGATGACGGGGCGATCGGCCAGCGCCTCCAGGTTCTCGACGGTGCGCCTGGCGAGGGCGCCGACGTCGGTCACGCGGTACTGGGGTTCGACGATCCCGCGGTTCAGCCGATCGATGTCGAGCAGATCCTTCAGCAGCCGGTCGAGCTTGCGGGCGTTGGACGCGAGCCGCTGGAGCAGGTCGTCTCGGTCCTCGTCGTTCATGTCGAGTGCTCGCTCGAGCGTCAAGGCCAACCCAAGGATCGAGGTCAACGGGCTCCGCAGCTCGTGCGAGACAGCAGCGAGGAAGGTGTTCTTCATCTCGTCGAGGGCGCGGAGGCGTTCCGCGGCCTCGCGCTCGCGTTGCTCGCTGTCGCGGAGCGCCTCCTCGGCCAGCTTGCGCTCCGTGATGTCGGCGATCACGCCCTGGATGAGCGACGGACGGCCCGACTCGTCGTGCAGGAACGTCGTCTCGTCATGGACCCAGACCGTGCGGCCGTCGCGGTGCAGGATCCTGTACTCGCGATCCCACGGAAGGCTGGCCTCGACCGCCACCTGGTAGCTCTCGATCAGGCCGGCGCGGTCGTCGGGATGGACGGCCCCCAGCCAGGTGTCGGGCCCGCTCATCCATTCCTCGGGGGCGATGCCGGTGACCTCCTCGATCTGCGGGCTGACATAGAGGGTCTGCATCGCCTGGCCGGGAGCATCGACGTAGACGGCCCACGGAACGTGCTCGACGATCGCCCGGAA
>JALYLM010000093.1 GCA_030774235.1 Actinomycetota bacterium | reverse complement strand
CGGGCCGCCGCTATACTCACCGTTCCATGGCCGGGCCCCAGCGCAACGATGCCTGGTCGGGCATGGGTGTCGGGTGGGCGATCACCTCGACGCTGCTCGGGGGGATGCTGGCGTGGGGAGCGGTGGGGTACCTGGCCGACCGGCTGATCGGCACCCAGCACGTGTTCACGGCGGTCGGGTTCGTTCTCGGCGCGGCCGGCGGGATCTACCTCGTGTATCTGAGATACGGCAGAGGAGACGGTGACGGCGAGGGAACCTGAGCGAGAGCTCGTCCGCCGGGTCCTTCCGTTCGTCCCCCCGCTCGCCGTCGTCGCGTTCGTCGGCGGGGCCCTCGTGTCGAACGCGGGCGCGGGCTGGTCCGCCTCCCTCGCGATCCTCGTCGTGGCTGCGAACTTCGCGGCCTCCGGTCTGTCTCTCGCGTGGGCCGCCGGGATCTCGCCCGTCGCCATCTTCGCGGTCGGGCTGGGCGGGTTCGGCCTGAGGATCGCGGTGTTCGCCGCGCTCCTGTTCGCGCTCCAGACGTTCACGTGGTTCTCGCCCGTGGCATTCACGGCCGCCTTCGTGCCGGCGACTGTGGTGCTGCTCGGCTTCGAGCTGAGATACATGGCGAGCCGCAAGGTCCAGGCCGACCTGTGGTACTTCCGGGAGCAGGCGTGACGACCCAGAGCCTCTCGCTCCTGGCCGCCACCTTCGAACCGCCCTCCACGAAGGATTTCGTCTTCGCGTGCTGGGGCCCATCGCTTCGGATCGGCGGCGCATCGATGTGCGTCAACTTCATCACGGTCCTGGTCCTCGTGACGCTCGTGATCCTGCTGGCGCTCTTCTTCCTCGCGTTCCGCACGCCGACGGTCGTGCCGGGGAAGCTCCAGGCGATGATGGAGCTCGGGATCCAGTTCGTGCGCGAGCAGATCGCCATCCCGATCCTCGGGCCGGACGCGGATCGGTTCATGCCCCTGCTCGCGTCCTTCTTCTTCTTCATCCTGATCGGCAACCTGTTCGAGGTCGCACCCTTCGTCAACTTCTCGGCGAACAGCCGCGTGGCCTTCCCGCTGATCCTCGCAGTGATCTCGTGGGTGACGTACAACGTGGTCGGGATCAGGAAGCATGGCTTCATCGGCTACCTCAGGCACACGTGCATCATCGGTGAGGCGCCGGCGGTGCTCCGCTATTCGCTGCTGATGCTGATCGAGTTCGTCTCGAACATCGTGATCCGACCGATCACGCTGACCGTTCGTCTCACAGCCAACTTCCTCGCGGGCCATTTCCTGCTGGCGATCTTCTTCCTGGGAACGATCTTCTTCTTGAAAGACGGACCGAAGACCTGGATCCTCGTCGGGGTGTCGTTCCCCTTCGCCGTGATCCTCGTCGGGTTCGAGATCTTTGTTGCGATCCTGCAGGCATTCATCTTCGCCATCCTCACCGGCTCGTACATCGGTGGCGCGTTGGCAGAGGAGCATTGAGAAATGAGGAGGCGTTGATGTTGCACCTCGTCGCACAGGTCACGGGCAACCTAGATTCGATCAAGACCGTCGGAAGGGGGCTCGTGATTGGGCTCGCGGCGATCGGCCCGGGCATCGGGCTCGGGATCCTGATCGGGAAGTCGGTCGAGGCGATGGCCCGCCAGCCCGAATACGCCAACCAGGTCCGAACGACCATGTTCATCGGGATCGGCTTGATCGAGGCGCTGGCGCTGTTCGGCATCGCGTTCTCGTTCATCATCTAGGAAGGGGCCGGGGTGACCACACGACTCACCGCGCTCCTCGCCGCGGCGGAGACCAGCGACAAGAAGGACCTCTACCCGCACCTCAACGAACTGGTCGTCGGCGTGATCGCGTTCGCGATCGTGTTCTTCTTCATGTGGAAGTGGGTGTTTCCCCGCGTGAACGACCTGCTCGAGGAGCGACGCCAGAAGATCCAGGGCGAGCTCGAGCGGGCCGAGAGCACGCGGGTCGAGGCGGACAAGATCCTCGCGGACTACCGGGAGCAGCTGGCCAATGCCCGCGACGAGGGCAATCGGATCATCGAGGAGGCTCGTCAGACCGCGGAGCAGCTCCGCCGCGACCTCCAAGCCCGGGCGGAGGAGGAGTCCCAGGCCATCGTGTCCCGTGCGCAGGAGGAGATCCGAGCGGAGCGGGACCGGGTGTTCCAGGACCTCCGTCGGCAGGTCGGCGAGATCGCCGTCGAGCTGGCGGCGCGCGTGGTCGGCCAGAGCCTCGACAAGGCCTCGCACGAGCGGCTCATCGACGAGTACATCGACCAGGTCGCGGCCGGCGAGAACGGGAAGGGTTGAGATGCCGGAGAAGGACGAGCTCGTCACGGGCTACGCACAGGCGCTCTTCGCCGTCGCCGAGGCGGAGGGCGCGCTGAAGTCCGTCGAGGACGAGCTGTTCGCGTTCGCGAAGGCCGTGGAGCAGAACAGCGGGCTCAAGCAGGCGTTGACCGACTCGGCGCTTCCCGTCGAGAACAAGCGAGGGTTGATCCACGACGTGCTGGGCGAACGGGCTCATCCGCTCACGGGAGCGTTGCTCGCGTTCGTCGTCGAGTCCGGACGGGGGCGTGAGCTCGGCCGGATCGTGGAACGCCTCGCAGAGCTGGCGGCCGAACGCCGTCGGCACGCGCTCGCGGAGGTCCGCGCCGCGGTGCCGCTCACCGACGAGCAGCGCATCCGGCTGACCGAAGCGCTCTCGAAGGCGACCGGCAAGTCCCTGGAGGTCAAGGTCGTCCTCGACCCGAGCGTGATCGGCGGGATCGTCGCCCACGTCGGAGACGAGGTCTTCGACGGGTCGATCCGCACCCGCCTCGGCCAGGCGAGACAGCTTCTGGGAAGCGCGTGACATGGCATTGAACCTGGACCCGGAGAGCATCGCCGAGGCGCTTCGACGAAACGTCGAGAGCTGGACCCCGTCCGTCTCTCGCGAAGAGGTCGGCCGCGTCATGGAGACCGGTGACGGCATCGCCCGCGTCAGCGGCCTGCCCCGTGCGATGTCGAACGAGCTGCTCGAGTTCCCCGGCGGTGTGCTCGGCCTGGCGTTCAACCTCGACGAGGACGAGATCGGCTGCATCCTGCTCGGCGACGCCTCCCACATCGAAGAGGGCGATGCCGTGACCCAGACCGGCCGGATCCTGTCGGTCCCCGTCGGGGACGGCTTCCTCGGCCGGGTCGTGGACGCGCTCGGACGACCGATCGACGGCAACGGCTCGATCGCCTCGGACGGCGTCCGCAACCTCGAGATCCAGGCTCCCACCGTCGTACAGCGGCAGCCCGTGAAAGAGCCCCTCTACACGGGCATCACCGCGATCGACGCGATGACGGCGATCGGCCGCGGCCAGCGCGAGCTGATCATCGGCGATCGTCAGACCGGAAAGACGGCGATCGCGGTCGACGCCATCATCGCCCAGCGCGAGCTGTGGGGGACGGACCGGCAGGTCCGGTGCATCTACGTCGCGGTGGGTCAGAAGGGGTCCACCGTGGCCGAGGTGGTGGAGTCGCTGCGGGAGAACGGCGCGCTCGAGTACACGGTGGTCGTGAACGCGTCGGCCGACTCCCCGGCGCCGTTCCAGTACATCGCGCCGTACGCCGGCGCGGCCCTCGGTGCGCACTGGATGTACGAGGGGGGGCACGCGCTGGTCGTGTACGACGACCTGTCGAAGCAGGCCACCGCCTATCGGACGCTCTCCCTGTTGCTTCGCCGCCCGCCGGGCCGGGAGGCCTACCCAGGGGACGTCTTCTACCTGCACTCGCGGCTGCTGGAACGCGCGGCGAAGCTGTCCGACGACCTCGGGGGCGGGTCGCTCACGGCGCTGCCCATCATCGAGACGAAGGGCGGCGACGTTTCCGCCTACATCCCCACGAACGTCATCTCGATCACGGACGGCCAGATCTACGTCGAGCCCGAGCTGTTCTTCTCGGGGGTCCGCCCGGCGATCAACGTCGGCATCTCCGTCTCCCGCGTCGGCGGGAACGCCCAGGTCAAGGCGATGAAGAAGGTGGCCGGTCGCCTGCGGATCGACCTCGCACAATACCGTGCTCTCGAGGCGTTCGCGCAGTTCGGATCCGAGCTCGACAAGGCCTCGCAACAGCAGCTCGCGCGCGGGGCGCGTGTGGTCGAGATCCTCAAGCAGCCCCAGTACCGTCCGATCCCGGTCGAGCGCGAGGTCGTCCGCGTGTGGGTCGGGACCGGTGGGCATCTCGATGCCTACCCCGTGGCCGACGCGGTTCGGTTCGTCGAGGGGTTCGTGGAGTTCCTCGAGACGCGTCACGCGGCGGTGCTCGAGGCGATCCGGACCAGCGGCGATCTCTCGGACGAGACCGAGACGGAGCTCCAAACGGCACTCGACGCATTCCGCGAGACGTTCGCACCCACGTCCGGCGACGCGGCAGGCTCCGAGGCCGGGCGCGGCGAGGGGACGCCCCGCGACCAGGTCAAGCCGGACGTCGGCTGGGACCGGATGTCATCGGCGGGCGACACGGAGTCCGAAGGCGAGCCGGCCGAGTCCACGGAAGCGTCCGGCCCGGCCGAGTCGACGGAAGCCTCGGGGGCATCGTCGGCGGACGCCACAGCGCCGGAGTAGCGGTGGGCGCCAAGCTCCGCATCGTCCGCCGGCGGATCCGCTCCGTCCAGTCGACGAAGAAGATCACCAGGGCGATGGAGTTGATCGCCTCGTCGCGCATCGTCCGCGCCCAGCAACGCGTGGAGTCCGCCAGGCCGTACGCGGTCCAGCTCACGAAGGCGATGGAGGACGTGGCTCGCCAGACCGGGGGGATCACGCATCCGCTGCTGGAGGAGCGCGAAACACCGGCTCGGGTCGGCGTGCTGGTCGTCACCTCCGACCGCGGTCTGGCGGGCTCGTACAACTCGAACGTCCTTCGGATCGCCGAGGACCTGATGCGGAGCATCCGCGGGCGCCGCCTCGAGCCGGTGCTCTATGTGAGCGGGAAGAAGGGCCAGGGGTACTTCCGGTTCCGCGCGGTGCCGGTTCGGCAAAGCTGGCAGGGGCTGAGCGAGGTGCCCACGTACGAGAGAGCCGAGGAGATCGGCCGATCGTTGATCGCCGACTTCGCGGAGCACGAGATCGACGAGCTGCACTGCGCATACACGGACTTCCGCTCCGCGTTCACCCTGCGGGCAACGGAGCAGCGCATCCTGCCGATCGCGCCCGAGGAGGTCGCCGGCGCGGGTGACGTTCCGTCGGCCGAGTACGTGTTCGAGCCGGAGCCCGAGGCGATCCTGGACCTCCTGCTTCCCCAATACGTCGTGACCAAGGTCTACGCGGCGCTGTTGGAATCCGCCGCCTCCGAGAACGCGGCGCGGCGTCGCGCGATGAAGGCCGCGACCGACAACGCGGAGGAGCTCATCAAGATCCTGACCAGACAGGCGAACCGCGCCCGGCAGGACGAGATCACGACCGAGATCAGCGAGATCGTCGGCGGGGCCGAGGCCCTGACCCAGACATCGAGGGAGTGAGGCGGAATGGCCGAGCAGAACGGACACGCGGACGGTCGGGTGGTGCGGGTGATCGGTCCGGTGGTCGACGTCGAGTTCCCGCCCTCGGAGCTGCCCGAGATCAACACGGCGCTCACGATCGACGTCGTCCTGGAGGAGAAGACGACGACGATCACCTGCGAGGTGGCCCAGCACATCGGGGAATCGCAGGTCCGTGCGATCGCCATGAAGCCCACCGACGGGATGGTGCGCGGCGCGCACGTGAAGAACACTGGCGCGCCGATCAGCGTCCCGGTGGGCGAGGGGGTGCTCGGCCACGTCTACAACGTGCTGGGGGAGCCGCTCGACACGACCCCCGACCAGATCCACGCGGCCGAGCGGTGGCCCATCCACCGTGACAGCCCGCCGTTCGACGAGCTGGAGCCGAAGTCGGTGATGCTCGAGACCGGCATCAAGGTGATCGACCTGCTCGAGCCGTACGTCCAGGGCGGCAAGATCGGGATGTTCGGCGGCGCAGGCGTCGGCAAGACCGTCATCATCCAGGAGATGATCCGCCGTCAGGCCGAGCAGTACGGCGGCGTATCGGTCTTCGCCGGCGTGGGCGAACGAACGCGAGAAGGGAACGACCTCTTCGTCGAGATGACCGAGTCGGGCGTGATCGAAAAGACCGCGCTCGTGTTCGGACAGATGGACGAGCCACCGGGGGTCCGCCTGCGCGTCGGTCTGGCGGCGCTCACGATGGCGGAGTACTTCCGCGACGTCGAACGCAAGGACGTGCTGCTGTTCATCGACAACATCTTCCGTTTCACCCAGGCGGGGTCCGAGGTCTCCACGCTGCTCGGGCGGATGCCCTCGGCGGTGGGGTACCAGCCCACGCTCGCCGACGAGATGGGAGTGCTGCAGGAACGGATCACGTCCACGAAGGGCCGCTCGATCACGTCGCTGCAAGCGATCTACGTGCCGGCCGACGACATCACGGACCCTGCCCCGCATACCGCCTTCGCGCACCTGGACGCAACGACGGTGTTGTCCCGCGACATCGCCGCGCTGGGGATCTACCCGGCGGTCGACCCGCTGGACTCGACCTCGCGGATCCTCGATGCCCGCTACGTCGGACAGGAGCACTACGACGTCGCCCGACGGGTGCAGGAGATCCTGCAGCGCTACAAGGACCTGCAGGACATCATCGCGATCCTCGGCGTCGACGAGCTGTCCGAGGAGGACAAGGTCATCGTCTCGCGGGCTCGCAAGATCCAGAAGTTCCTGTCGCAGCCGTTCTTCGTGGCGGAGCAGTTCACGGGGATCGCCGGCAAGTACGTCCCGGTCGACGAGACGATCGCGTCGTTCCGCGGACTCTGCGAGGGAGACTACGACCACCTCCCCGAGCAGGCGTTCCTGCTCGTGGGGGGCGTCGAGGAGGCCGTCGAGCAGGCCAAGCAGATGGAGGCGGCCTAGCAGTGGCGCTCGAGGTCCACGTGGTGACTCCCGACCGGGAGGTCTGGACGGGCACGGCCTCCATGGTCATCGCGCGTGGGATCGACGGGATGGTGGGGATCCTCTCCGATCACATCCCACTGCTCATCCAGCTCGCCTCGGCGCCGCTTCGGATCCAGCGCGAGGGCGGCGGGAGCGAGGTCGTGTTCGATGTCGACGGGGGGTTCCTCCACGTGTCCTCCGCCGACGAGGGAACGCGTGTCGACGTGATGGCGACGTCGGCGATGACGGCCGGTCCGGCCGCAGACGTCGCCCCGGCCGGCGTGGCCGGCACGCACTGAGCGCGATCCACGCGAGCCTCGCACCCTCGCCGGTGCCCGGGGCCTACCATATGACCCCCATGGACCGACTCTACGTGACCGGTGGTGCCCGCCTGGCCGGCGACATCCGGGTCAGCGGCGCGAAGAACTCCGCCCTCAAGCTGATGGCGGCGTCCCTGCTCACACCGGGATGGACGAGGCTGCACAACATCCCGCGCATCCTGGATTGCACGCTGATGGGCGAGGTCCTCGAGCACCTCGGGGCCCGGGTGGAGTGGAACGCGAACTCGGTGGCCATCGACGGCAGCGAGCTCCGGTCGGTCGAGGCGCCCTACGAGCTGGTGCGACGGATGCGAGCCTCGATCGTGGTCCTGGGCCCCCTGCTCGCGCGGGCGGGGCGCGCGCGGGTCGCGATGCCCGGTGGGGACAACATCGGATCGCGCCCGATCGACCTGCACGTCAACGGCCTGCGAAAGATGGGAGCGGAGATCGGCTCCGAGCACGGGTTCCTGAATGCCGAGGCGCCGACGGGCCTGCGCGGCGCCGCCATCACGCTCGACTACCCGAGCGTCGGTGCCACCGAGAACCTCATGATGGCGGCCGTCGCCGCCCGCGGCACGACCGTGATCGAGAACGCGGCCCGGGAGCCCGAGATCGCGGACCTTGCCGCGTTCCTGACGTCGATGGGGGCCCGGATCGGCGGCGCCGGGTCGAGCACGATCGAGATCGACGGCGTCGACGTGTTCGCGCCGACCGAGCACGCGGTCATCGCCGACCGCATCGAGGCCGGGACGTGGGCGGTCGCGGCCGTGGCCACGCGCGGCGACGTGACGCTCCACGCCGCCCGGGCCGACCACCTCGAGCTGCTCCTCGCGAAGCTCGCCGATGCCGGCGCGACGGTCGCGCTCACCCACGACGGCCTGCGGGTTCGCCAGCCCGAGCGCCCCCGCGCGGTGGACTTCGTGACCCTGCCGTACCCGGGCGTGGCGACCGATTTCCAGCCGGTCCTCATGGCCTTGCTCGCCACGGCGAACGGTACGAGCATCGCGACGGAGAACGTCTTCGAAAGCCGGTTCCTCTACGTGGACGAGCTGAAACGGATGGGAGCCGACATCCATCGAGAGGGACATCACGCGGTCATCCGCGGTGTCGAGCGGTTGTCGGCGGCGCCCGTGCATGCGCTCGACATCCGCGCGGGCGCCGCCATGGTGATCGCCGCGCTGAGCGCCGACGGGGTCACCGAGGTCTCCGAGATGCATCACGTCGACCGCGGCTACGAGGATTTCGAGCGGAAGCTCACGGCTTTGGGGGCGTCCGTTCGCCGCGGGAACGACCTGCCGGTCACGGTTCCGTGATCCCCGTTCCACCCCCGAGGCCCGATTCCTCGCCGGCCTTCGACCTCCCCGCCCCTCCGGGGCCCGTCGGTCCTCCGACGGGGCGCCCGATGTCGACGTGGCGCTGGTGGGAGGTGATCGGGGTGGTGGTCCTCGGGTACATCCTGGGCGGGATCGCGTCGATCCCTGTCTACCTGATCCTCGGGAACACCACGACGAACGGCGCGAGCGGCGTTAGCGAGCTGTCGCAAACGCTGGTGTCGGACCTCGTGCTGCTCGGCGTGCTCGTGTACTGGTTGCGCTCTCGCCATCCGGAGTGGCCGGCCGCGATCGGGTTCCCGCCGCGCAACCGGTGGGGGCGGGAGGTCGCCGTCGGCTCGGGGCTCGGGCTCGCCGTGCGTCTCGTGGCCGCAATCGCCTCGGTCCTCGTGATCTCGATCCTGCAGACGACGGGGGGCGCCGGGAACACGACCCTGCCGAACCAGGTGAGCTCCAACCTGTCCGCCGGGGCGCTCATCGTCTTCGCGCTGGTCGCGGTCGTCGTTGCTCCGGTCACCGAAGAGCTCGTGTTCCGAGGGCTCCTGTTCCGCACGCTCCGCGACCGACATTCGCTCGTCTTCGCCGGGATCGTCTCGGCGGTCCTGTTCGGGCTCGTGCACTTCGTCCCAGACAACGACTGGCGAGGGGTCGTCGCCTTGCAGGTCACGATGATGATCACGGGCTTCGGGCTCGCGATGATCTACGAGTACCGCAAGAACCTCCTGGCCAACATCGCCGGCCATGCGATCTTCAACCTCCTCGCGGTGATCGCGATCGCGACGCACATCCTGAAGTAGCGCGCTCCCGGCCGGTGGCGGCGGCGCGGGAGATCGGCGTCCGTATGCTGTGCCCGGAGGTGAGCTCGCCGTGCCCCTGTTCCCGACCGACTCCTGGTTCCAGGAGCTGATCCTGCGGATCAACGGGTCCAAGGAGTACGCGGAGGCCGCCGAGGCCTGGGAGGGCGACATCACGTTCCACGTCGAGGCGGAGCCCGACCGCGGCGTTCCGGACGACGTCTTCGGCTACCTCGATCTGTGGCACGGCGCCTGCCGGGGGGGCGGCGTCGTGGGACCCGAGCGGGCGGCCACGTCCAGGTACGTCATCCGTGCCCCCTACTCGCGGTGGAAGGAAGTCGTGCTCGGCGACCTGGACCCGGTGCGCGGCATGATGCAGGGCAAGCTGAAGGTGCAGGGAGACCTCCCGACGATCGTGCGGTACGTGAATGCCGCGAACGTCCTGGTTCAGCTGACCTCGGAGGTCGAGACCGTTTTCCCGGACGGGGCCTGATCCCATGCGCGCCGTCGTCTTCGAGCAGGTCGGGAAGGTCCGCGTCGCCGAGGTGCCCGATGCCGTCATCGAGGAGCCTGACGACGCGGTCGTGCGAGTGACCCGCTCGGCCATCTGCGGGTCGGACCTGCACTTCTATCACGGGAAGGCGCCGATGATGACGGGCGAGGGCATCGGGCACGAGGCGGTGGGCCGTGTCGAATCGGTCGGGGCGGGAGTCTCGCGCTTCTCACCCGGGGACCGCGTGGTCGTGGCCTTCGACATCGCCTGCGGCAGCTGCTGGTTCTGCCGGCGGGGCGAGACGCACCTGTGCGAGCACTTCCGGAACCTGGGGGCCGGCGCGTTCGGGGGCGGTCTGCCCGGCGCGCAGGCCGACCTCGTCCGAGTTCCGACCGCGGACGTGAACCTGTTGCCCGTGCCGGACGGCATCGACGACGAGCGGGCGCTGTTCGTCGGCGACGTGCTGACGACCGGGTTCTACGGGGCGTCGCTCGCCGCGATCCGTCCCGAGGAGACGGTGGCGGTGATCGGGTGCGGCCCGGTGGGGTTCTTCTGCATCCAGGCCGCGGTGGCGCTCGGCTCGGGGCGCGTGTACGCGCTCGACCTCGACCCACGGCGGCTGGCCCTCGCCGAGCGAGCGGGCGCGGTCGCCGTCGACGTCCGCCGGCGCAACGCGGAGATGGCGCTGGCCGGCGTCACGGACGGGCGCGGGGCCGACGTCGCGATCGATGCGGTCGGCTCGCCCGCGGCCTACGAGAGCGCCCTCGACGTGGTGCGGCGGGGTGGCCGGGTCGTGGTCGTGGGGATGTACGCCGGCGAGACCGTGAGCCTCCAGCTCGGCGTCTATTGGGCTCGAGCGCTCGACGTTCGGTTCGCGGGTCTGTGCCCGGTCCACGCATGGTGGGAGGACGCGATGGCAGAGGTCGTCGCGGGACGGATCGACCCGGTCCCGGTCATCAGTCACCGGCTGACGCTGGACGACGCGCCCCGGGGCTACGAGCTCTTCGCGAACCGAGAGGCGACGAAGGTGGTCCTGCTGCCGTGAGGGTGCGATTCGCCGACGAGGAGCCGAGCGGCCTCGCCCTCATGGTCGGGGGGCTCATCCAGCAAAACCTCGATCGCGATCCCGAACGGGCGAGGCATCTGGACGGGAGCGTGGTCGCGATCGTCGCGCCCGACGCCGACGTCGCGGTCTCGATCCAGATGGGCCCGGATGCCGTCGAGGTCGCCGGCGGCATCCGCCCGGACGCCCACATCGTCGTGACGGCCAGCTCGGATCGGCTGCTCCACATGACGTCGTCGCCGCTGCGGTTCGGCTTGCCCGACGCCCTGTCGCGGCATGGGCGCGAGGTGCTCGCGCACGTGCTCTCGCGCCGCGTCAAGATCGAGGGGCTCGTACGAAGCCCTCATCGCCTCGCTCGCCTCACGAGGCTGCTGTCCGTCCACGAGGCGGAGTAGGGATGGGCAGGTTCCCAGGCGGCGCAGGCACGGCCGAGGCGCCCCCGCGGCTCGACGACGCCCCTCGTGCCCGGCCACGCGCGAGATGGCTGTCGACGGTCACGGTCGCGGTCGTGATCCTCGTGACGACGATGGGCGGGTGGGTTCTCGCTGCGGCGCTCGCCAAGCCGGCGGGCCGGCCCGTCGGATTCCCCGGCATCGTCTCGGTACAGCCCTTGTCGGGATGGGAGGAGGCGGGTAGACAGGAGGTCGGCGGGGCGCCGTTCGTGAGGCTCACGCGCGGCGGCGGCAACCTCGATGTGGTCGCGGTCACGCCGTTCACGGGCACGAGTGAGGATCTCGCGGGCGCCTACGTCGACCGGGTGCTCCGCTCGCAGCTCGACCAGCTGTCCGTGTCGCACCGAACGTCGTCGGTGACGCTGGACGACGGCCTGCGGGGGCTCCGGTTCACGTACGTCGGGGTCGCCTCGGGCACGAGCCAGTCGATCGAGGGCGAGGTCACGGTTGTGGTCGGCGCGGCGGGGAACGGGGTCGTCTTCGACGGCTGGGCGCCCGAGGGCCTCCTTGTGTACGTCGAGGGGGATCAGCACACGATGGTGTCTCGCGCGGAGGTGGCGTGATGGCGACCATCCCTCCCGACCGGGCGCCGGTGATCCGGACGCCCTTCATCCAGCCGCGGGAGCCGGCCTTCTGGCTCTATCTCGCGATCGTCGCGGTCACGGGGTTCGTCGCGATCTCGGAGCAGGCGCTGTTCCGGCGGATCTCACCGTCGGGGTGGGTGCTCTCGTGGGCGTTGCTCGCCCTCTACGCGGTCCCCGTGTTCACGCTCGTGTATCTCCTCGATCTCTACGAGCGAGAGCCCGTCCCACTGCTCGTCGCGGCGTTCGTGTGGGGGGCCGTGGCGGCGACGACGCTTGCCGCCGTGGCGAGCGCCGGCTGGGGCTTGGTCGTCGCGCGACTCGGCGGCCCGGAGTTCGCGGCGAGATGGACCGCCGCGATCACCGCCCCCCCGGTCGAGGAGACGATGAAGGGTCTCGGGGTCGTCATGGTCTACCTGATCGCGCGCGACGAGGTCGATGATGCGATGGACGGGTTCGTCTACGGCGCCGTCTGCGGGCTCGGGTTCGCGATCGTCGAGGACGTCTTCTATTTCATGGGCGTGTTCGGCGGCCAGCCGTCGGGCGTGCTCCACGGTTTCTTCGTGAGGGTCCTGGCGAGCGGCCTGTACTCGCACGTGCTGTACACGGGCCTCGTCGGCATGGGCATCGGCTACGTCGTCTCCCGGCGAGGAACGGCCCCGCGGTCGAAGAGGATGTGGGTGTGCGCGGGGCTCGCCACCGTGGCAGTGCTCGGTCACTTCCTGTGGAACTCGCCGATCCTCGACTTCTTCCCGTCCGAGCCGTGGACCGGGGGCGACTGGATCCTCGTGCTGGTCGCGACCGCCGTGAAGGGCCTGCCCCTGCTCGTGTTCGTGGCCGTCGCTGTGACGCTGGCCCGTCGTCGCGAGCGACGGTGGCTGCGCTTCGCGCTCGACACCGAGGTCGGGCTGGAGGGGATCTCCGGCGAAGAGCTGCGACTGCTCGAGAGCCCGAAGCGCCGCCACGTGGCTCGACGCGAGATGCGACGCCGGGCGGGGCCGCGCGCGGCGTCGGTGCTGCGTCGACTCCAGCGTGAGCAGGTGACGCTCGCCATGATCCGCTCGAAGGTCGTCGCCGGCGACGATCCGGTGGTCGTGCGCCAGCGCGAGTACTGCAGCTCGCTGCGAGAGGCGTTGCGCGCCATCCCGGGGGCGGCCCCCGCGGACACCGCCGCCGGGTAGGCTTCCCCGCGGCATGGACGCGGCGGAGCTGATCGACGGCGTGCTTTCGGGCGACCGCCGCGCCGTCGCCCGCGCGATCTCCGCGGTCGAGGATGGCGCTCCCGAGCTCGAGCAGCTGTCGAGCGGCATCTACGCCTCGACGGGACGCGCCGCGACGATCGGGATCACGGGCGCTCCCGGTGTGGGGAAGTCGACCCTCGCCGGTGAGCTCGTCCGCCTGGCCCGCGAGCGGGACCTGTCGGTCGCGGTGCTCGCCGTCGATCCGACGTCGCCGTACACCGGAGGCGCGCTGCTCGGCGACCGTGTCCGGATGCAGGAGCACGCGACGGACCCAAGGGTCTTCATCCGGTCGATGGCGACGCGAGGCCACCTCGGCGGGATGTCCCTCGCCGCTCCGGAGGCCGTGCGGATCCTCGACGCAGCCGGGTACGCTCGCGTGGTCGTGGAGACCGTCGGCGTGGGGCAGGCGGAGGTCGAGGTCGTCGCCGCCACCGACACCGCGGTCGTCGTGCTCGCGCCCGGCCTCGGCGATGCCGTCCAGATGGCGAAGGCCGGCATCCTCGAGGCCGCCGACGTGTTCGTCGTGAACAAGGCGGACAAGGAAGGAGCGAGCGAGGTCGTTCGCGAGCTGCGACAGATGTTGCATCTGGGAGCCGCCCGCGACTGGGATCCGCCGGTCCTTGCCGTCTCGGCGCGGCTCCGCGACGGTGTGGACGGCGTGTGGGAGGCGATCGAGGAGCACCGCCGGCACATGGAAGCCTCGGGGGAGCTCGCCGTCCGCCGCCGCGCCCGGCTGCTCCACGAGGTCGAGTCGCTGGCGGCGGAACGGTTCCGGCAGGAAGCTTCGCTTGTCCTCGCCACGGACCCGTCGCTCGTCGAGAGCCTCGAGGCGAGACGCCTGGACCCGTATCGGGCCGCCGCTATGCTGGTTCGCGAGGCGGCCGCCGCGCCCGAGTGACCGTGCGCGACCCAGTTCCCGAGAGGCCGGACGAGCCGATGAACCCGATCCCCGCACCCGACGACGAGCCTGCTCCGCCGAAGCGCTCGTTCACGACCTTGTCCGGGGAGGCGGTGCCCGCGGTCGCGGGCCCGGAGGACATCGTGGGGTTCGATCCGGCGACGAAGCTGGGAGAGCCGGGAGAGTATCCGTTCACCCGCGGCGTGTACCCATCGATGTATCGGGGTCGCCTGTGGACGATGCGCCAGTTCGCGGGGTTCGGAACGCCCGCGGAGACGAACGATCGCTTCCGCCACCTGCTCGAACAGGGGCAGGGTGGGCTCTCGGTGGCGTTCGACCTCCCGACGCTCATGGGCCTGGACTCCGACGATCCTCGGAGCGAGGGCGAGGTGGGGCGCTGCGGCGTCGCGACCGACTCACTCGACGACATCGTGACGCTCTTCGACGGGATCCCCTTGGACGAGGTGACGACGTCGATGACGATCAACGCGCCGGCGACCGTGATCTTCGCGTTCTTCCTCGTGGCGGCCGAACGTCAGGGCGTGGCGTGGTCGGCACTCGACGGCACCCTGCAGACCGACATCCTGAAGGAGTACATCGCCCAGAAGGAGTGGGTGTTTCCCCCCCGGCCACATCTCCGCCTGATCGGGGACCTCATGGAATTCTGCGCGGCGAACGTCCCGAGGTGGCATCCCCTGAGCGTGAGCGGGTACCACATCCGCGAGGCGGGTGCGACCGCGGCCCAGGAGCTGGCGTTCACCCTGGCCGACGGGTTCGCCTACGTCGAGCTCGGTCTTCAGCGAGGTCTCGACGTGAACGCGTTCGCGCCGGGCCTGTCGTTCTTCTTCAACGCCCACGTCGACTTCTTCGAGGAGATCGCGAAGTATCGCGCGGCCCGGCGCATCTGGGCCCGGTGGCTCCGGGACCGCTACGGCGCGACCGATCCGAACGCGCTGAAGCTGAGGTTCCACACGCAAACGGCGGGCGTCTCGCTGACCGCACAGCAGCCCACGAACAACGTGGTTCGCACCGCCATCGAGGCGCTCGCCGCGGTCCTCGGCGGCACGCAGTCGCTCCACACGAATTCCCTGGACGAGGTGCTCGCCCTCCCGACCGAGCAGGCGGCGACGCTCGCCCTTCGGACCCAGCAGGTGCTCGCGTTCGAGACGGGAGTCCCCGACGTCATCGACCCGCTCGGCGGCTCGTACCTGGTCGAGTCGATGACCGAAGCGATCGAGGCGAGCGCCGAGGAGCAGTTCGAACGGATCGACCGGATGGGATCGGGCTCGATGCTCGAAGGGGTGCTCGCCGGCATCGACGATGGGTGGTTCCAGAAGGAGATCGCCGAATCGGCGTTTCGGGAGCAGCGACGCTACGAGTCCGGTGACCTCGTGAAGGTCGGCGTGAACGCGTTCGTCCAGGAGCACGAGGCCGCGATCGACACGCTGGTCATCGGCCCGGAGACCGAGCGCGCACAACGGGTCTCCATCGAGCGAACCAGGAGCTCACGCGATCCGATGGAGGTCGAGACAACCCTCCAGGCGCTGACCGCCGCAGCTCGAGGCGACTCGAACCTCATGGGGTTCCTGATCGACTGCGCGCGTGCGCGGTGCACGGAGGGAGAGATCGTCGCCGCCCTCGTCGAGGTCTTCGGCGACTATCGCGAGTCGCCCCGCTTCTGACGGATCCGTGGAACGCGTTCTCTGCGAATCGAGGGCCGGCGCCTGCTCGGCCAGTTGCATCGGCTTGCAGTTGCTATTCCTTGCGCTCTTTGGTTGGATGTGGAGGTGACTCCGGGAGGGCGGCCGTGATCGCGGTTGGAGCCGCGGCGAAGACGTTCGGGGTCGGCGTCTTGCTGTCGGCGTTCTTCTTCGGGTTCCGCCATGGCATCGACTGGGACCACATCGCCGCGATCACCGACATCACGAGCACCCAGGACACGCGCAGCAAGTCCATGTTCTTCGGCACGCTCTACGCCCTCGGGCATGCGCTCGTCGTGTTCGTGATCGGCAGCCTCGCGATCCTCGCGGGGGAGCGGCTCCCCACGGGCGTCGACAGTGTCATGGAGCGGATCGTCGGCTTCACGCTGATCCTGTTGGGTGTCTACGTCGTCGTTGGGTTGGTCCGCCACGGCAGGGAGTTCAGGATGCGGAGCCGCTGGATGCTCATCTTCACCGCGGTCCGGAACCTCTATCGACGGATCCGGCCGCCGGACCCTTCGATCGCCGGCGACCACGAGCTTCAGCCGGTCCACGTTCACGCCGGCGGGGACGACGACTCGGCCGCCCTCGACGTCGCGGAGGACCTGCCCGTTTCCGAATGGCATCACGGCCATCACGGCCATCCCGGCCACCACCACCACAAGCACCCTCAGCCCGACGACGACGCGTTCATGAACTACGGCCGCGCGACGGCCTTCGTGGTCGGGATGGTGCACGGGGTCGGTGCCGAGACCCCGACCCAGCTGCTGATCTTCCTGGCCGCCGCCGGAGCCGGCGGCAAGTCGGCCGGCGAGGCGGTTCTGGGGGCCTTCATCGTGGGTCTCCTGACCTCGAACTCGCTCATCACGTTCGGGTCGTCGATCGGATTCCTGCGGGCCACCGAGAACTGGCGGATCTACGCGACGGTTGCGATGCTCACGGCGACGTTCAGCCTCGTGATCGGCTCGCTGTTCCTGTTCGGAAAGGGAACGCTGCTGCCGGCGATCTTCGGCGGCTGACGGTCAGTTGCCCGATGCGGCAGCCGCCGCGGCCGCGCAGTCGACGCACAGGCCCGTGATCGCGAAGTGCGTGAGGTCCGCCTCGAAGCCGCGGTGGGCGCGGATGAGCTGCTGGAGCCTCTTCGCCTCCCGAAGGGACAGGGCGTCGTCCCGGCCGCAGCGGCTGCAGGTGAGATGCACGTGCTCGGCCTCCTCGGCGCGGTGGTACTCGGCGCCGGTCTCCAGGTGCGAGTGCGACAGCACCCCCACCTCCTCGAGCAGCGTGAGCGTTCGGTACACCGTCGAGGCGTTTACGCCCGGCATCTCGCCCTGCACCTTCCTGGCGACCGCCGTCGGAGAGATGTGCCCGGACGTGCGCATCACCTCCGACACGATCGCGCGGCGCTGTGGTGTCATCCGCAACCCTCGAGTGCGGAGCATGTCCATGACGTCGGTGTAGCCGTGACCGGGGCGTTCCACGAGCGAGCAGTCTAGCAGCCCCTTGCAGGTGCAAGCGCGTTGCAGAAGCCGGGTCTCGCTCCCGAGCGGACCGGCCCAGGCGGTGCGGGTACCATCCCGCCATGCCCGAGTTCGTGCAGCTCGAGGTTGCCGACGGCGTGGGCGTCGTGCGCCTGGATCGCCCGCCTGTCAACGCCATCGACATCCGCGTGGGGCTCGACCTCCTCGAGGTCGTTCGCGAGGCCGGGGGGCGCGAGGACGTCGGTGCGATCGTGTTGACCGGCGGGCGGAAGCTCTTCGCCGCCGGCGCCGACGTCGCGGCGATGGCCGAGATGGGCCCGGACGAGATCCGCCCGGTGGTGACGGCGCTCGGCGATGCGCTGGAGCTCCTGGAGTCGATGCCGAAGGTCTCCATCGCGGCGATCAACGGCTACGCCCTCGGCGGAGGGCTCGAGCTCGCGCTCGCGGCCGACCTCCGCTACCTGGCGGAGGACGCCAGCATCGGCCAGCCGGAGGTGAAGCTCGGCGTCTTCCCGGGGGCGGGCGGGACGCAGCGGCTCGGGCGGCTGGCGGGCGCCGGGTTCGCCCGCGACCTGATCTACTCCGGAAGGCAGGTCGGCGCGGCGGAGGCGGAGGGGAAGGGTCTCGCGAACCGCGTCCTGCCACCCGACGGGGTCCTCGACGCTGCCCTCGCCGACGCGGCTGGGATCGCGGCGGGGCCACGGGAGGCGATCGCGGCGGCGAAGGCCGCCCTGCGGGCCGCGATCGAGATGCCCGGGGCCGCCGGCCTCGCGCTCGAGCGCGACCTGTTCTGCGCTCTGTTCGGCTCGCCCGACCAGCGAGAGGGGATGCTCGCCTTCCTGGAGAAGCGGGAGCCGAAGTTCGGCGGCGGGTCCCCGACAGCCCGGGCCCCCGAGCGCCGCTGAGTGGACGGCTCGCGATCCGTTCTGCTCGCTCCGGAATGAACCGGACCTCGACTCTGTTCGAACTCCTTGACGGAGGCCCGGTGCAGCGACTGCAGGCGGGCCGTCGGGAAGGACGTGACGAACGTGCAGGACGAGAGATACCGGGGAGCAGCGGTTCGGACGCTCCCGCGCGCGAACCGACGCTACGCCTCCGGTCGGGTCTGCGCCGAGCCGGGGTGCGGCACGAGGCTCTCCATCTACAGCAAGTGGCAGTACTGCTGGCAGCACGAGCCGGTCCACGCCTACGTGCCCCGCGGAAAGCGCAAGAGGCGCTCGGAGGCGGCCTGATCGCGGGTCGTCCGTCGGCCCCCGCTCGGACGGAGGCCCTCCCACGGGAGGGCTTCATCGTCTGAGCGTTCGGCCCGACTCCGCCTCATTCAAGGGAGCTGGAGGCGTCTCCGATACAGAGGAGGACCGCTCCCCCCGAGCGCCCACCCTGATGACGAGCGAGACCGCCGAACCTGCCGAGATGCGAGAGGGCGACTGCCCCTTCTGCGAGCGCACGGTGCTCATCTACGAGGATCCGCCCCGGTGCCCGTTGTGCGCATGCCCGCTGGAGGAGCACGCGGTTCGTCCCTATTCGTTCCCCGAGATCGCGCCGGACCCCGAGTAGCGATCCTGCACGAGCTCCGCTCGACGCCATCCTCTGGTGTCGCTGACCAATGCGATCTGCTCCGCGTCGAGCAACTCCTCGACCGTGACCGGACGCTCGGCCAACTCGCCCGCGGCCAGGGCGACGAGTCTTCCGATGCCGGGCAACAGCCCCGCCTCCAGCGGCGGTGTCCACCATCGCCCGTCGAGCTTCACAGCGACGTTGGCGGCCGTGGACTCGGTCACCTGGCCCGCTCGGTTGACGAGCAGCACGTCGTCGGCGTCGGGCTGGCGGGCACGCGCCTCGCGGTAGCGGTCACGCATCGACGTCTTGTGGAACACGAACACGTCGGTCTCATCGACCGCCACCGGGTCGAGTCCGACGCGGACCGGCTCGTGTTCCGCGGGGTCGATCGGCGTCACGCCGACCTCCGTCTTCCCCGTGCGCGCGAGCCGCAACCGAACGCGCAGCGGCCGATCCGAGCCGTGGCCGGCGTCCTCGAGGACGGCACGGGTCCCGGGCTCGTCGAACTCGAAACCGAAGTAGCCCGCCGACCCGCGGAGCCGGGCCACGTGCTCGTCGAGATGGCGGATCGGCTCCCCCGGTTCGCGCCGCATCGTCTCGAGCAGCTCGAACGGCGGGCGCCTGGCCGTCAGGACGCGAGCCTTCGCGACCGTCTCGTCGAACTCCCCCGAGGCCGACGAGTCCCACGTGACACCGCCTCCCACGCCGTACTCGGCCACGTGGGTCTCCGCGTCGACGACGACCGTGCGGATGGCCACGTTGAACGACGCGGACGGTCCGACGGCCCCCGGTGGCGCGAGGAACCCGACCGACCCGCAGTAGACGCCGCGGGGCGAGTCTTCGAGCTCGGCGATCAGCTGCATCGTTCGGACCTTCGGGGCGCCGGTCACGGACCCGCTCGGGAACAGGGCGCGGAAGACGCCCAGGATCGACGTGGCGGGCTCGAGCTCGGCCGAGACGGTCGAAGTCAGCTGCCAGACGGTTTCGTAGCGCTCGGGCTCGAACACCCTCGACCACTCGACGGTGCCCGTCCGGGCGACGCGGCCGAGATCGCTCCGCAGCAGGTCGACGATCATCGCGTTCTCCGCCCGATCCTTGACCGACGCACGCAGGCCCGAGGCGACGGCGAGATCCTCCTCGGCCCAGCGGCCGCGCGGCGCCGTGCCTTTCATCGGTCGCGTCGTGAGACTCGCGCCGTCGACTCGGAAGAAGAGCTCCGGTGATGCGGAGAGCACTCGGTAGCGTCCGGTGTTCAGGTAGGCGGAATGTGCTCCTCGCTGCGCGAAGCAGAGATCCCGGTAGAGCCCGCGTTCGTCTCCTTCCACGGTCGAGAGGAGGCGGAGCGTGTAGTTGACCTGGTAGGTATCGCCGGCCGCGATGCGCTCGCGGATGCGCGCGATGGCTGCGTCGTACGTACCGCGGTCGACCGACGGCTCCCAGGCCCCGTCCGGCGGTTGTGCGTCGTCTCGAGGCCGGGGGAGCACGGCCTCCTCTCGTCGATCGAACAGCCCGAACCATGCGAGCGGGAGACGGTCGAACGGATCGCCGTCACGGCGGGACCGAACCGAAAGCGACGGGTCGAGGCCCGGAGCCGCCTCGTACGCGACGAAACCGGCCACCCACAGACCGCGCGCCGCGCCTCCCTCCGCCGCCTCGATCGCCGGCGCGACGTCCTCCACGCGGAGCGCCTCGATCACCCCGGCGGGCTCGACCAGCCGGAACGAGGGCGAGGTGCCCGTGAGGTCGTCGAAGCGTGCGCCGATCACGCTGGAACGATACGCGCCGGCGGTGCGGTAGCCTCGCCCGATGGGCGGGCCGTCGGTGCTGGTCGCGATGTCGGGCGGGGTCGACTCGTCGGTCGCGGCGTGTCTCCTGCACGAGCAGGGGTACGAGGTGCTCGGCTCCCACATGAACCTCGTGCATCTCGACGGTGTCGAGCACGGGTGCTGTGGGCCGCGCGCCCGCGCCGATGCCGCCGAGGTCGCCCGCCTGGGGGGATTCCCGTTCGAGATCTGCGACCTCTCCGAGGAGTTCGCCGCGGCGGTGATCGGCGACTTCGTGGCCGAGCACGAGGCCGGACGCACGCCGAACCCGTGCGCCCGATGCAACGGCGAGATCAAGTTCGGTGCGTTCCTGCGGCGAGCCGACCTTCTCGGCGTCGACGCGGTCGCCACGGGTCACTACGTCCGGAGGGTGCGCGGCGACGACGGCGCGTGGCGACTGCTGCGGGGCGCGGACCGGGCGAAGGACCAGACCTACATGCTCCACATGCTGGGTCAGCGTGAGCTCTCGCGCTCGCTGTTCCCGATCGGTTCGATGGCGAAGTCCGAGACGCGCCGTCACGCCGAGCGGCTCGGGCTTCCCGTCGCGGGCAAGCCGGACTCGCAGGACCTGTGCTTCGCGCCCGGCGGTGGTGCGTCCGGGTTCGTCCCGAGCCTCGCGCCCCACCTGGAGCGCGAGGGTGAGATCGCCGACGTCGATGGTCGAATCCTCGGTCACCACCGGGGCTCCTTCGCGTTCACCGTGGGACAGCGGCGGGGGTTGGGGGTCGCGCTCGGGGAGCCCGCGTACGTGATCGACGTGGACGCGCGGGCGAACCGCGTCGTGGTCGGGCCCGGTGAGCTGCTCGCGCGCCGTGGGCTCGTGGCCGACCGGATGTCGTGGATCGCCGGAGGTCCACCCGCGCCCGCCCCGTTCGAGTGCGGCGTTCAGATCCGATATCGCGCGGATCACGTCCCTGCTGTGGTCGAGCCGCTCGGCGACGGCGCGCGCGTCCGCGTCGAGTTCCGGACCGCGCAACGGGCGGTCGCCCCCGGACAGAGCGCCGTCGTCTACCTCGGGGATGAGGTGTTGGGCGGCGGCCGAATCGTCGAGGCGATCCGTTAGGCCGTGCGCGTTGCTCCTCCAGAGGGCGTGCCAGGGTCGCGGGCTATCATCGCGGCGTGAGGCTGCTGCGACGACGGCCCAAGAGCTTCGACATCCAGGTCCAGGACATGACCCTGCACATCACGGCGCCCGACGACTTCGCGGAGGAGTCCCGCGCCGCCGCCCTGAGCTTCTGGGAGCAACTCGAGTCGTACGCGCTGCGCTACCCGGAGTTCAGCCGATCGAAGCGGCCGCTCGACGGCGTCGCGGCCGACGCCCCTCAGATCGTGAGGGAGATGCTCTCCGCGGCCAACGCCGCCGCGGTCGGACCGATGTTCACCTTCCGCGGAGCAGTGGTGGATCAGGTCGGGCGGTTCCTCGCCGACCAGGTGTCGGAGCTCACCGTGGGGTGCGACGGGGACTATTTCATCCTCACGAAGAAGAGGACGAAGCTCGCCGTGAGGCGCCACGGGGGCCCATCGCTCGCGGTCGTCGTCGATCACGATCCGCAGGGCCTGGGCGTCTCGACCACGCTCGGACGCGGGCGCGGGCACAGCGGCCCGGACGGCCTGGCCGTGATCGCCACGACGTGCATGCTCGCCGACGCGACGGCGGCCGGCGTCCAGGCGCTGTTGCAAAAGCCGGACGGGTTCACCCTCGCGCTGCAGTACCTGCGGCAGGTTCCCGGCGTGCAGGGCGGGGTCGTGGTGCTCGGCAACCGCATCGGAGTGGCGGGTGGCGTGGAGATCGCGGCGTAGATGGCCGGCAGCGATCGCGAGCTCGCCGAGGCCAAGGTCCGCGTCGAGGAGCTGCGCCAGCAGCTGAACCATCACAGCTATCGCTACCACGTGCTCGACGAGCCGGAGGTCTCCGATGCCGAGTACGACGAGCTGATGCGCGAGCTGCAGAAGCTCGAGGACCGGTTCCCCGAGCTCGTCACCCCGGACTCCCCGACCCAACGGGTCGGGGGCGCGCCGGCCGATCTGTTCGCGCCCGTGCAGCACCGCGCGCCGATGCTCTCGTTGGACAACGCGTTCTCCTTCGAGGAGCTCGACGCCTGGGCCCAGCGGGTCGTCCGCGTCGTGGATGACGCCGCGCGATACGCGTGCGAGCTGAAGATCGACGGCGTCGCATGCGCGCTGACGTACGAGAACGGCGTGCTCGTGAAGGCCGCCACGCGTGGCGACGGACGCGTCGGCGAGGACATCACCGCGAACGTGCGAACGGTGAAGAACGTGCCGCGCCGGCTGAAGGTCGACGAGCCGCCCGCGATCATCGAGGTCCGCGGCGAGATGTACCTCCCGGTCAAGGCCTTCGAGGAGCTCAACGACCAGCTGCTCGACGCTGGGGCGCGCCCGTTCGCGAACCCGCGCAACGCCGCCGCCGGGTCGCTCCGCCAGAAAGACGCGAAGGTCACCGCCGCCCGGCCGCTCCGACTGTGGGTCCACTCGTTCGGGGCGGCCGAAGGGGTCAGGTTCGACTCTCATCTCGGGTTCCTGAGCTGGGCCGCGAAGGCCGGACTGCCGGTGCCGCCGACGACCGAGGCGCGGGATTCGATCGACGGGGTGAAGGCGTTCATCACCCACTGGCAGGAGCACCGACACAGCGTCGACTGGGAGATCGACGGGACGGTCGTCAAGGTGGACCAGATCGACCTGCAACGCGAGCTGGGGGCAACCTCGCATGCGCCGCGGTGGGCGATCGCGTACAAGTTCCCGCCCGAGGAGCGCACCACGCTCCTCCGGAAGATCGACGTTCACACCGGGCGCACCGGCAAGGTCACGCCGTTCGCCGTCCTGGAGCCGGTGGTCGTCGGCGGGGTCACGATCACGTACGCGACCCTGCACAACGAGGACGAGGTCCGGCGCAAGGACGTCCGCCCCGGCGACACCGTGATCGTGCGGCGGGCCGGGGACGTGATTCCCGAGATCGTCGGCCCGGTCCCGTCGAAACGGCAGAAGGGCGCTCGGAGATGGAAGATGCCGGCCACGTGCAACTCCTGCGGGACCCCGCTCGTGCGGCTCCCCGGCGAGGCCGACTATCGGTGCCCGAACCGGCGCGGGTGCCCGTCGCAGGGCATCGAGTGGCTGTTCCATTTCGCCGGGCGCGGGGCGATGGACATCGAGCACTTGGGCTACATGACGGTGATGCGGCTACTCGAGGCGGGGCTGATCGAGGACCCCGCCGACATCTACGCGCTCGACGCCGACAAGCTCGGCCAGCTTCCGGGCTTCAAGGACAAGGCGATCTCGAACGTGCTCGAGCAGATCGAGGCCTCGAAGGACCGTCCGCTGTGGCGGCTGCTCGTGGGGCTGAACATCCGACACGTGGGTTCGCACGTGGCGCAGGTGCTGGCTCGCGCGTTCGGCTCGATCGACGCGATCGCGGCCGCCAGCGAGGACGAGATCGACGCCGTGCCCGAGATCGGACCCGAGATCGCGGCGACGGTCCGCGAGTGGTTCGATGACGAGGACAACCGAGCGTTGATCGAGAAGCTTCGCGCGGCGGGCGTGCGGATGGCCGACGAGCGCGAGGCCGACGATGGGCCGAGGGCCCTGGAGGGAGCGACGATCGTCCTCACCGGAGGCCTCGAGTCGCTGAGCCGGGAGGAGGCGACGGAGCAGGCCCAGCGCGCCGGCGCGCGCGTCGCCTCGAGCGTGTCCAAGAAGACCGACTTCGTCGTCGCCGGTGCGGATCCCGGCTCGAAGTTCGACCGGGCGATGTCGCTCGGCGTCGAGGTCATCGACGAGGCCGAGTTCGTGAAGAGGCTGGGCGCGAGAAGGGAGGAAGGATGATCTATTCGATCGTGGCGCGTGATCCGGAGACGGGGGAGCTGGGCGTCGCCGTGCAGTCGCACTGGTTCGCCGCTGGCAGCACCGTTCCCTGGGCCGAGGCGGGCGTCGGTGCGGTCGCCACTCAGGCGACGGTGGAGATCTCCTACGGCCCGCGAGGGCTCGATCTGATGCGGGCCGGCGCCACGGCTCGCGAGGCGCTCGACGAGCTGCTGGCACGCGACACGGGCCGCGACGTGCGACAGGTCGCGATGATCGACGCGGTTGGCAATGTGGCCACGCACACGGGCTCATCGACGATCCCGGAAGCCGGCCACACCCGCGGTCCGGAGTTCAGCTGCCAGGCGAACATGATGTGGGCCGACACCGTGTGGGACGCGATGGCACGCACGTATGCGGGTGCGACCGGTGACCTGGCGTCACGGCTGCTCGACGCGCTCGACGCCGCCGAGGCCGAACGGGGCGACATCCGGGGCCGGCAGGCGGCCGGCATCCTGATCGTGGGCGCAGAGCCCCTCGACGAGCCGTGGCGCGGCGTTCGGATGCACCTGCACACGGACGACCATCCCCAGCCTCTGGCAGACCTGCGCCGACTCGTCGACCTGCACCGCGCGTACGAGCTGCTCGACGCGGCCGAAGAGCTCACGCTGGCCGATGATCGCGAGGGTGCTGCGGCGGCGGTCGCGGCGGCACTCCGGCTGGCGCCAGGGAGCGACGAGGTTCGCTTCTGGAGCGCCGTCGGCATGGCGCCTTCGGGCCAGCTGGACGAGGCCGATCGCCTCATCCGGGAGGCGTTCGCCTCGGATCCGGGTTGGGAAGAGCTCCTGCGGCGTCTCGTCGCGCACAAGCTCGTCGAGCTTCCGGCCGAGGCGACCGAGCGCTTCCTCGATTGACGCGGGTCGCCCGCCGGCGCGGGTTCCGGCCTCGACCGCCGGTAGACTTCGACCGTGCCCGTCGACATCGACATCGACCACGTCGCCCGCCTCGCGCGCCTCGATCTGACGGACGAGGAGAAGGCAACGCTGAAAACCCAGCTCTCGGCGATCCTCGAACACGCGGCCAAGGTGGGCGAGGTCGCGGCCGATGACGTGCCGCCGACCGCGTATGCCATCGCCAGGGCGAACGTCTTCCGCGACGATGTCGTGGAACCCTCGCTGCCTCGCGAGGCCGCCCTCGCGAACGCCCCGTCCGAGCGAGACGACCGGTTCGAGGTCCCGAGGATCGCGGAGACGGGATCGTGAGTGCGTCCGAGCCCTGCGACCGGACCGGCGCCGATCTGGCAAAGGAGCTCGCCGCCGGCGAGATCAGCGCCGTCGAGCTGGTCGAGTCCTCCCTCTCGCGCGTGGAGAAGGTCGAGGATCGGATCCATGCCTTCCTGACGCTCACGCCCGAGGTCGCCCGCGAACGGGCGGCGGCCCTCGATGCGTACCTGTCGACGGGCGCCCCCCAGTCCTCCGTCGCCGGGATCCCGATCGCGCTGAAGGACGTGCTGACCACCAACGGCATCCGGACGACCTGCGCCTCCAAGATCCTCGAGAGCTATGTTCCCCCGTACGACTGCACCGCGTGGACTCGGCTGTCGGGTGCCGGATCCGTCCTGGTCGGCAAGACGAATTGCGACGAGTTCGCGATGGGTTCCTCCAACGAGAACTCGGCGTTCGGGCCCGTATGCAACCCGTGGGACCTAGACACGGTTCCGGGCGGCTCGAGCGGGGGAAGCGCCGCCGCGGTCGCCGCAGGGGAGGTCGTCTGGGCCCTCGGGACGGACACGGGGGGATCGGTCCGGCAGCCGGCGGCGCTCACCGGCGTGGTCGGCCTGAAGCCGACCTACGGGCTCATCTCGCGCTACGGGCTCGTCGCCTTCGCCTCCTCACTCGACACGGTGGGCACGCTCACCAGGAGCGTGCGCGACGCGGCGACGCTCCTCGGCGTGCTGGCCGGCAAGGATCATCGGGACGCGACGAGCCTCGACGTCGGCTCCCAGGACTACATGCGCGATCTCGACGATGGAGTGGAAGGCCTGCGGATCGGCGTCGTGACGGACGCCTTCGGGGAAGGGGTGGAGCCCGACGTCGCTGCCTCCGTGCGCGCGGCCGTCGAGCGCCTGGAGCGGCTCGGCGCGAAGCTGGGAGAGGTCGCGCTCCCACACGCCGAGTACGCCCTCAGCGCCTACTACCTCATCGCCCCCAGCGAGGCTTCGTCGAACCTCGCGCGATACGACGGAGTGCGGTACGGGTTGCGGATCGACGGCGAGGACTCGATCGAGATGATGTTCCGGACCCGAGGGGCCGGCTTCGGACCCGAGGTGAAGCGGCGGATCATGCTCGGGACGTATGCGCTCTCCGCCGGCTATTACGAGGCCTACTACGGGCAGGCACAGAAGGTCCGCACGCTCATCATCCGAGACTACGAGCAGGCGTTCGCCGCCCATGACGTTCTCGTCTCGCCGACGTCACCGACCACGGCGTTCCGGATCGGCGCGAAGGTGGACGACCCGATGGCGATGTACCTGAACGACATCTTCACGATCCCTGCCAACCTCGCCGGGGTGCCGGCGATCAGCGTGCCGAGCGGCCTCGACTCAGCCGGACTCCCCATCGGACTCCAGTTCACCGCCCCCGTCCTGGGAGAGCAGACGCTGCTGCGCGCGGCCGCCGCCCTCGAACGGGAGCTCGGGCTGGAGATCCGGCCCCCGCTGCTCGCGGGCGTCTGAGGCCGCGTCCGTGTCGGTCCGATGGAGTCCGCCCGACGAGACGATGAGGGCCACGGACGCCAGGATCACCGCGCCGGCGACCAGCTCACGACCCGCGACCGACTCGCCCAGTACGACGACGCCCAGGGTCACGGCCACGAGGGGGTTCACGTAGGCGTACGTCGAGACGAGTGAGGTGCGGACGTTCCGGAGCAGCCAGAGGTAGCAGCTGAACCCCACGAACGACCCGACGACGATCAGGTAGAGGAGCCCGAGCCACGAGGATCGTGTCACCTCCGCCGGATGGAACCGGCCCACCTGCCCGGTGAGGAGCGCGATCGCAAGGATCACCACGCCGCCCATGATCTGCTGCATGCCGCTCGCCATGAGGGCGTCGGACGACAGGAACGCGCGCCGGGCGTAGATCGAGCCAGACGCCCAGGAGAGCGACGCCGTGACGGCGACGAGCATGCCCGACAGACTCACGTGGCCCGCGACCGAGCCGCCCACGAGGAGCGCCGCCCCGCCGAATCCCGCGATCAACCCCGCCACCGTTCGCCACGAGGGCTTCGTGCTGCGCAGCACCACACGGTCGATCAGGGCGAGCCAGATCGGCACCAGCGCGATGATGAGCGCGACGATCCCGGTCGGCACCGTCTTCTCCGCAACCGCCACGAGCCCGTTCCCGCCGAACAGCAGGAAGGCTCCGACGATCGCCGCGCTGCGCCATTGGCGCATCACGGGCCGTTCGCCGGTCCGGATCCGACGGAACGAGTAGAGCAGGCACCCGGCAACCAGGAACCGGATCGCGGCGCCCACCAACGGTGGCATCGACGCGTTCACCTTCGCGATCCCAAGGTAGGTCGTGCCCCATACGATGTAGAGCGTTCCCAGCATGGTCCAGGCGAACCCGCGCGAGACCCTGGCGCCCGGCGTCGGCGACTTCGCTGGCGCGGGCATGGCCCCGATGATACGGGCGCTCGGTGCGGCCCCCGACGCGGGTTCGCGTGCCATGGCCGAACAACGACGCGACGGATCGAGGCGTGAAACGCGTCCGGTAGGCTAGCCGGTCATGGCCGAGTGGGAGACCGTCATCGGGCTTGAGTGTCACGTCGAGCTGAACACGAAGACGAAGATGTTCTGCGGCACTCGCAACGAGTTCGGCGCCGAGCCGAACACGAACACCTGCCCCGTCTGCCTCGGACATCCTGGCTCGCTGCCCGTCCCGAACCGCGAGGCTATCGCCTCGATCGTGAAGATCGGGCTCGCGCTCGGCAGCGAGATCGCTCCCCATTCGCTGTTCCATCGCAAGAACTACTTCTACCCGGACATGCCGAAGAACTTCCAGATCTCGCAGTACGACCTGCCCGTGTGCGTCGGTGGACATCTGGACGTGGATCTTCCGGACGGCGTGACGAAGCGCGTCGGCATCACGCGCGTCCACATGGAGGAGGACACCGGCAAGACCACGCACGGCAGTGCCAGCGGCAGGATCCACGAGGCCGGCTTCGCGCTCGTCGACTACAACCGGGCGGGCGTGCCCCTGGTCGAGTGCGTCAGCGAGCCGGACATGCGATCCGCGGAGGAGGCGGCCGCATACCTGCGCGAGCTGCGCGCGGTGGTCGAGTCACTCGGCGTGAGCGACGTCCGGATGGAGGAGGGATCACTCCGTTGCGACGCGAACGTCTCGGTGCGCCCCGCAGGCCGCGGCGCATTCGGCACGAAGGTCGAGATCAAGAACATGAACTCGATCCGCTCACTCGAGCGGGCGCTCGGCTTCGAGATTGCGCGCCAGACGAAAGCCCTCGACGGGGGCGAGGTCGTCGTCCAGGAGACTCGTCACTGGGACGAGGACGCCGGCGCGACGAAGTCGATGCGCTCGAAGGAGGAGGCCTTCGACTACCGCTACTTCCCCGAGCCCGACATCCCCTCGATCGAGCCCGACGCCGAGTGGGTCGAGGAGCTCCGCGCCTCGCTCCCCGAGCTGCCACGCGCGCGTCGCGAGCGCTACGAGCGCGAGCTCGGCCTGAAGGCGGACGCCGCGCGGGTGCTGGTCGGGGACCGTTCGGCGACCGAGCTCTTCGAGCGGACCCTCGCCCTCGGCGCGCCCGCCGTGGTCGCCGCGAACTGGATCACGCAGGACCTTGCCGGACTCCAGAACCGAGGGGGAGAAGGGCGCATCACCCCCGAGCACCTCGTGGACCTGATCGGCATGCTGACCGACGACGCGATCAGCGGCGCCGGCGCGAAGCAGGTCCTCGAAGAGGCCTTCCACACGGGCGACCCGATCGCGGAGATCGTCGAACGACGTGGGCTCCGACAGATGAGCGACGCCGTCGCGCTCGCCGCGATCGCCGACGAGGTGATTGCGGAGAACCCCGACGCCGTCGCTCAGTTCTTCGGGGGCAAGGAGGCCATCGTCGGTTATCTGGTGGGGCAGATCATGAAGAGGTCCGGCGGCTCGGCGAACCCGAAGCTCGCGCAGCAGGCGCTGCGGGAGCGCCTGCGAGCCTAGCGCGGGCGAGGGCGGGTGCGCGTCGAACCGGGCAAGCCCCGGCGATACCCGTGGTGGCAGCTCGTCCTGCTGGGCATGGCCGGGTTGCTCGAGGCCATCGTGTATCCGCTGCGGCGGATGTGGCGTTCGACCGACCCGATCGACGCCTACGGCCTCACACACCTCACGAGCGTCGCCGGCGACGCGCTCGTCGCGGTCGCGCTGGCCGACTCGGTGTTCTTTTCCCTCCCCGTCGGCCAGGCGAAGCTGCGCGTGTCCGCCTACCTCGGGCTCACCATGCTCCCGCTCGCGCTCGCGAGCCCCCTCCTGATCCCGCTCCTCGACCGCGCGGGTCCCAGGCGGATCATCGCGTTCGCCGCGGCTGCGGGCCGGTCACTGATCGCGATCTACGCCGCGCCCCGCGTCGACACCTTGGTGCTCTTCCCGGCGGCTCTCGCGCTCCTCGCATTGTCGAAGGTTCACGCGATCACGAAGAACGGCCTGACGATGGCGTACGCGCCGCCCGACGAGGGGCTCATGCGTGCGAACGCTCGCCTCGGTCGGGTCGCGGCGATCGGGGCCATCGCGGCCGCGCCGATCGGCCTCCTGCTCGTGCGACTGTTCGGGGGCGCGGGATCCGTCTACCTCGCGGCCGCGATGTACGCGGGATCCGCGCTCCTGACTCTCCGGCTGCCGCATCCGCGCCGGGAGGGTGGCCCGATGGCTCGGAGGGTCGGTCCACGAGGCCGGGTCCGTGAGCTGGCCGGGGCCGCGGTGGGGGCCGTCGGGATGCGCGCGGCGGGCGGGTTCTTGCTGTTCCTGTTGGCCTTCGCGCTGCGCGAGGGCGACGCGCCTCGATACTGGTTCGCCGTGCTGGCCGGGGCCGGCGTCGCGGGGGCATTCCTCGCCGACCTGATCGCCCCGGGTCTGCCGACGGACACGCGCGAGGAGGCGGTGGTGATCGCGTGTGTCACCGCGGGGGGGATCGGCGCGCTGCTTGCCTTCGAGCTGTTCGGGCTTCCGCTCCTGACGTCGTACGCGCTCGTCGCCGGCGCCGCGACCGAGTTCGCGCGGCTCGCCTTCCAGAGCCTCATGCAACGGCACGCGCCGGAGGGGGCGCTCGGGCGGGTCTTCGTCAGGTACGAGGCGTTGTTCCAGGTGGCGTGGGTCGGCGGGGCGTTCCTCCCCGTCGTCCTGCCGATCCGGTTCCGCACCGGCATCCTCCTCCTCGCCGCTTTCTACGGCGCTCTCGCGATCGCCTACGTCGAGCGGGGGCGTCGACGTCGCCGGCGCCCGGGCCCGACCCGGCCGAGCGCGCCCCCGTAGCTGGAGGAGCGCCTAAGCTTGCTGCCGGTCGCCCGCCGAGCGCGCGGGCCGGAGGCAGGGGAGGGCACGGATGGCGGAGTTCGTCACGGTGGGCACGGCCGATGAGATCGCTGACGGCGAGGCGAAGGCGTTCGACGTGAACGGCCGTGAGATAGCCGTGGCACGCGTAGGCGACAGGCTCTTCGCCTTCAGCGACATCTGCACCCATCGAGCCTGCAACCTTGCGATGGGCGGCGAGATCGACGGCACCACGATCCAGTGTGAGTGTCACGGCAGCATCTTCGACATGACCGACGGGTCGGTCGTCCAGGGACCCGCGACGGAGCCGATCGAGACCTTTGGCGTCACCGGCGAGGGCGGCGACCTGCGCATCGAGGTCTAGCACGGCGTGTCCGACGTCCGCACCGTCGCGATCGTCGGGGCGTCGATGGCCGGCGGGACCGCCGCCGCAACGTTGCGGGAGGAGGGATTCGACGGGCGCGTCGTCCTGATCGGCGACGAGCCACACGTCCCGTACGAGCGGCCGCCTCTGTCGAAGGAGGTCCTGCGCGGCGAGCGCGGAGCGCTGGAGACCCCGGTCCGACCCGACGATTGGTGGAAGGAGCACGAGGTCGAGGCCCGGTTCGGGACTCGGGTGCACCGGTGCGATCCGCGTGAGCGGAGCGTCACGATCGGAACCGGCGAGGAGATCCGGTTCGACCGCGCCATCGTGGCGACCGGGGTGCGGAACCGCAGGCTGGACGTGCCCGGCGTCGGCCTGGAGGGGATCCACGAGCTGCGGACCGCCGAGCACGCCGAGCGGATCCGTGATGCCGCGGCCTCGGCCCGTCACGTCGTGGTCGTCGGGATGGGGTTCATCGGCGCGGAGGTCTCCGCTTCGCTGCGACAGCGGGGCCTGGAGGTCACGGTCGTCGAGATCTTCGAGACCGCGCTCTACCGGGTCCTGGGTGCCGACATCGGTCGTGCGCTCGAAGGCATCCATCGCGATCACGGGGTCGTCATGCACTTCGACGACACCGTGGAGAGGTTCGAGGGTAACGGCCGCGCGGAGCGCGTCGTCACGCGGAGCGGCCGGACGATCGAGTGCGACTTCGTTGTTGTCGGCGTCGGCACCGAGCCCGTCGCCGAGGTCATGCACGGCGTCGGTGTCGCGTCGAACGGAGGGATCAAGGCCGACGCCCACCTCGAGACGGTGACGCCCGGCGTCTTCGCGGCGGGCGACGTGGCCACCCAGGACCACCCCATCTTCGGATCGATCCGGGTCGAGCACTTCGACAACGCGATGAAGATGGGAGAGACGGCGGCGCGCAACGTCCTGGGACGCGGCGAGGTCTTCGACGATCCCCATTGGTTCTGGTCGGACCAGTACGACTCGAACCTGCAGATGAGCGGCGACGCGAGGACGTGGGAGCGGATGGTCGTCCGGGGATCGCTCGACGACCGTTCGTTCTGCGCGTTCCTGCTGGACGGGCGTGGCGCCGTCCGCTCCGCCGTGAGCCTCGACTGGCCCCGAGACGTCCGGCGTTCGTTCGGATTGATCCGCGCGCAGATCGTCCCGGATCCGAGGGCGCTCGCCGATCCCGACGTCGATCTGCGGGCCCTCGTGCCGAAGGGGTGAGCAGACGCCGGTGGTGCGGTCGGCCCTCGGGGTCGGTGCGTCGCGGTGTCGGCATCCTTCGTTCGACATCGGCCGCCGGGAGACCGCCTGCTACGCTGGAACCCCGGGTAGCCGATACGCCCATCCGTGTCGAGAGCGCGAGGAGCCACCGTCGTGGACAGGCCCGAGATCATCCTGGCCCCCGGGCCGACCCCGATCCCTCCGGAGGTGTTGCTCGCTCAGGGGAGCCCGCTCGTGTATCACCGCGGCCCCGGGTTCGGCTCCATCATGGGCGACGTCACGGACCGCCTGAAGCACCTCTACCGCACGGATTCGGCCGACGTCCTGCTCATGACCTCGAGCGGAACCGGCGCACTCGAGTCCGCGATCCAGAACTGCTTCTCACCCGGGGACGAGGTGTTCGTCCCGCTCGCCGGGTTCTTCGCCGATCGGTGGAGGCGACTGGCGCAGGCATACGGGCTCACCGTCCGCAGCATCGAATACGAGTGGGGGCGACGCATCGACCCCGACGAGGTCGCCCGCGCGCTGCGGGAACATCCGGTGAAGGCCGTCCTGCTCACGCAGTCGGAGACCTCGACCGGCGTGATCCAACCGATCGAGTCCCTCGCTCGCGTCGCGAAGGACGCCGGTGCGATGGTGGTGGTCGACGTCGTGAGCTCGCTCGGGGCGGTGCCGTTCGAGTTCGACGCGTGGGGGATCGACGTCGCCCTCGGCGGATCGCAGAAGGCGCTGTCGGCGAGCCCGGGCATCGCGTTCGCTGCCGTCGGCGCGCGCGCCTGGGAGGCCACCGCCACGGCCTCGAATCCGCGCTTCTACTTCGACTGGGCGACCTATCGGCAGTACGCGTCCCTGCCCGATCCCGAGAACCCCTGGACGCCTGCGATCAGCGTGATGCAGGGTCTGCAGGCGGCCCTGCGCCTCTACTTCCAGGACGGGGTCGAGGCTGCGCTCACGCGCCATCGGATGCTCAGCAGGGGCGTGAAGGAAGGCGTGAGAGCGCTCGGCTTGGATCTGTTCGGGGAGGGGCTCGACGACAACTGGACGGTGACCGCGATCCGCGCCCCGGAGGCTGCCGACGCCGACACGATCTGCGCACGGATCCGCCGGGACTACGGCGTCGTGCTGGCCCCGGGCCAGGGGCCCTTGAAGGGCGCGGTCTTCCGGATCGGGCACTTCGGGTACGTCAGCGAGCTCGACATCCTGCGCGGCCTCGCGGCCCTCGAGATGACCCTGGAGAAGCTCGGGCATCCCGTGAAGCGGGGTGCCTCGGTCGCGGCCGCCGAGGGCGTGTTCCTCGAAGCCGAGACGTAGCAGTCGTGCGCGTCCTCGTCACCGAGCAGCTCTCGGAGCAGGGGCTCGAGTTGCTCCGCAAGGACTTTCAGGTGGACATGCGCCCCGACCTCGCTCGGGCCGGGCTGGCGGCCGAGATCGCTCCGTACGACGCACTCATCATCCGAAGCGCGACACGAGTCACCGCGGACGTCTTCGACGCGGCGGCGAACCTCAAGGTCGTGGCCCGCGCCGGGATCGGTCTGGATAACGTCGACGTCGACGCGGCCACCCGCCGAGGCGTGATGGTGGTGAACGCTCCGCAATCCAACGTCATCAGCGCGGCCGAACAGACGCTTGCCCTGCTGCTGGCGCAGGCTCGCAACATCCCGCAGGCTCACGGGGCGCTGAAGTCCGGCGCGTGGGAGCGCGCGCGATGGGAGGGTGTCGAGCTCGCCGGCAAGACCATCGGCGTCGTCGGCCTCGGCCGGGTCGGCGCGCTCGTCGCGTCCCGAGCGGCCGGATTCGGGATGCGGGTGATCGCGTACGACCCGTACGTGAGTGGGGAGCGGGCGAAGGAGATGGGTGTCGACGCCATGCCGTCGCTGGAGGCCTTGCTCGTTCAGGCGGACTTCGTGACGATCCATCTGCCGCGAACGCCCGAGACGGAGGGGCTGATCGGCGCGCACGAGCTGGACCTGATGAAGCAGGGCGCGCGCCTGGTCAACACGGCCCGCGGCGGGATCGTCGACGAGGAGGCGCTCGCGAAGGCCCTCGAGGACGGCCACCTCGGGGGCGCCGCGCTCGACGTGTTCGCCGTCGAGCCCACCACCGAATCGCCCCTGTTCTCCTACGACAGCGTGGTCGTCACGCCCCACCTCGGCGCGTCCACGAAGGAGGCGCAGGACAAGGCGGGAACCACGGTCGCCGAGATGGTGCGACTCGCCCTGAAGGGAGAGTTCGTGCCGTACGCGGTCAACGTCTCGGCCGGAGCGGAGGTCGCCGAGGTGGTGCGGCCGTTCGTGCCGCTCGCAGAACGGCTGGGAGGCCTGGTGGCCGGTCTTGCCGAAGGCGGTGTCCGCTCGATCGTCGCCTCGTACCTCGGGCGCATCGCCGAGCACGACACGAGGGTCCTCACGCTCGCCGCGTTGAAGGGCATCCTCGGACGGTCCGTGAACGAGCCCGTCTCGTTCGTGAACGCGCCGATGCTCGCGCGGGATCGCGGACTCGTCGTCAGCGAGATGCGATCGACCGTGTCGCAGGACTACGTGAGCCTGATCTCGCTGCGAGCCGACACGGACGAGGGTCCGATCAGCATGCAGGGAACGATCATCGGGAAGACCTCCGAACGGATCGTCGAGGTCGACGGCTTCGACATCGAGGTCGCCCCGGCCGAGCACATGGTTTTCTTCACCTATCGAGACCGTCCCGGCATCATCGGGAAGGTCGGCACGATCCTGGGCGACCACGGAATCAACATCGCCACGATGGACGTCGGCCGCAAGGCTGAAGCCGGCGACGCGATCATGTGCATCACGGTGGACACGGCGGTCCCACCGCACGTGCTCGCGTCGATCGGGGAGGCGATCGACGCGAGTCGCCTCCGTGCGATCTCGTTGCCCGCCTGACCAGGTCGCGCCGGAACCCTGTGCTAGCATCACCCGCATGGAGTGGATGACGATCTCGACCCGCACCGCCGTGGCGTTCTGACGCGCACACCCGCGTCGCGCCACCGGTAGGTCGTTCCCCCGTTCGCACCCGTCCCAGGAGTCCGCTTCATGAATCGCTCACCCAGATCCAACATCCGTCGTTTGGCCATCGGCCGGCTCATCTCGGTGACCGGCGGGGCCGCCGCGTACACGGCCCTGATGTACACGGTGTGGAATCGCACCCACTCCGCAACCTGGCAGTCGGGGACGCTGCTGCTGACGTTCGGCGTCGTGGGGATCGTCGGGCCGGTCACGGGCCAGCTCGGCGACCGCTTCGACCGCCGGGCCGTCATGATCCTCGGCGAGGCGGTCGCGGCCGTCTTCTTCTTCGCGATGGCGTTCGTGGATCGGCCTGCTGCGCTCGTCGCCCTGGCGTTCGCGTCGGCGATCGCCGAATCCTCGTTCTGGTCGGCGTCGGTCGCCGCCATCCCCGCCCTCGCCGAGAGCGAGGCTGACATCGCGCGTGCGAACAGCCTGGTCGCGGTGGGTCGCAACGCCGGCATCATGCTCGGACCGGTGATCGGCGGCCTCCTGGTGACGTGGCTGGGCGCATCGTGGGTGTTCGCGCTGAACGGGATCACGTTCCTCGTGTCGGTCGCGCTGACGATCTCCGTCCGAGGCAGCTACCGGGAGGCGACGACCTCGGACGACGAACAGGAAGAGCACCGGGGCATGGCCGCCGGCGTCAGGTTCGTGTGGAAGGAGCACGTCCTGCGGCGGATCACTCTCGCGTGGCTCGTGTTCCTACTCGGCGCAGGCATGGGCATGGTTGCCGACGCGCCACTCGCCGAGGCGTTCCACGCACGCGCCTTCGGGTTCGGGCTCCTGATCACGTTCTGGGGAGGTGGGTCGGTCCTCGGCTCGCTGCTCGGGCGCAAGCTGACGAGCCGTACCGAGCCCCTGTGGCTGGTCCTGGGCGCCGCCGGGATCGTCTTCGGGCATCTGGGGGTGGGTCTCGCGCCGCTGTTCACGATCGTGCTGGCGTCGAGCCTGCTGATGGGCACCGGCGACGGCCTGACGATGGTCGCGGAGCAAGGGATCATGCAGCGCCGGACGCCCGACGCGGTTCGCAGCCGCGTGTTGGCCGCCTACGATGCCGTGATGTCGCTCGGTCTCGTGGTGGCGTACATCTTCGCCGGACCCGTGCTGAACGCCCTCGGAGCTCAGCACGTGTACCTGGTTGGCGGGCTCGCCGCTGCCGCGGCGACCCTCATGCTGTTGCCGGTCCTGCGCGTGCGCCACGATGTTCGCCGACCGCAGACGGCGATCGATGTCGAACCCGTCGTTCAGGGATAGGGTGCCCCGCATCCCGCGCCGTCGCCCGCGCCGGATGGAGGAGCGATGGACAGCTCGTACAACGCGATCGTCGTCGGCGGCGGCCACAACGGGCTCGTCGCGGCCGCGTACCTCGCCCGCTCCGGCGCCAGGACGGTCGTCCTGGAGCGGCGTCACAAGGTCGGTGGCGCGGCCGACACGATGGCGCCATGGCCCGACGCCCCCCGGTACCGGGTGACCACGCTCAGCTACGTCATGAGCCTGATGCCGGACAGGATCATCCGGGATCTCGAGCTCGCGCGGCACGGCTACACGATCCACACGGTGGGGCCCTACTTCGTGCCGTTCCCCGACGGGCGCTGCATCGTCCAGTACGAGGGCGACGCCGCGAACAACTACGAGCAGTTCGCGAAGTTCTCGAGGAAGGACGCGGACGCGATCGCGCGGTGGGACGCCTGGATCGGCGGTCTGGCCGAGGTCCTGGGTCCCCTGCTCACGACGGTGCCGCCGAAGATCGGCTCGCGTCGCCCCGTCGACCTGATGGAACAGCTCAAGCTCGTGTGGCGGTTCCGCGGCCTCGACGTGCGCGGCATCGCCGACGTGACCCGGCTGATGACGATGTCGATCGTGGACCTGTTGGACCGATTCTTCGAGTCCGACCAGGTGAAGACCGTGATGGCGCTGGACGGGTTGATCGGCACGTGGGCGGGGCCGCACGAGCCCGGGACCGCCTACGTGATGGCCCACCATTCGATCGGCGACGTCGGGGACGGGCAGCTCGGTTCCTGGGGGGTTCCCGAGGGCGGCATGGGAGCCGTGGCCGACGCGATCGCCGCCAGCGCCCGCAGCTTCGGAGCCGAGATCCGCACCGACGCCCGGGTGACGAGGATCCTCACGAGGAACGGTTCGGTACGAGGGGTCGCGCTGGAGGGCGGGGAGGAGATCCTCGCCCCGATCGTCGTGGCCGCGACCCATCCGAAGATCACGTTCCTCGAACAGCTGGACCGCGACGAGCTCCCGTCGGAGTTCGTCCGCGACATCGAGAGTTGGAGGACGCGAAGCGGGGTGGTGAAGATCAACTGCGCGCTCGACCGAGCCCCGGTGTTCACGGCGATGCCCGAGCTCGCCGATCTCACCGGTGGGTTCGAGCTCGCGCACTCGATCGCCTACCTGGAGAGGGCATTCCAGGAGGCACGAGCCGGGACGCCCGCCGAGCATCCGTTCTCCGACGGGGTCATGCCGACCGTCTACGATCGGACCCTCGCGCCCCAGGGGCATCACATCGTCTCGCTGTTCACCCAGTGGGTGCCCCACGAGTGGAGCCGCGAACCCCGAACCGATGATCTGGAGGCGTACGCGGACCGCGTGATCGCCGGCTACGACGAGCTGGCACCTGGCTTCGCCGACTCGGTGCTGTACCGACAGGTGATCGGCCCCCACGAGATGGAGCGCGACTGGGGTCTGGTGGGGGGCAACATCTTCCACGGAGAGCTCAGTGCCGAGCAGCTCTTCCACATGCGCCCGGCGCCCGGGTACGCGGACTACCGCACTCCGATCCGGGGCCTCTACCAATGCTCCAGCGCGACGCACGCCGGAGGCGGTGTGTGCGGGATCCCCGCGTACAACGCGGTCGGGCAGATCCGCAAAGACCACGCGCACCGCCGCTTCTCACGGAAGGGATAGGCCGACGATGAAGAACGAGAAGCGCTCAAGCAGCGAAGCGGTAGCGCAACATGAAACCAATCGCTCCTTCCCGTTCTACTTCGCCACCTGGTACAAGAAGTCCCCCTACTTCCGGCGCACGGTCGAGGCAGGGTGCACCAGCTGGGATCTGTACAACCACATGCTGATCCCAACGATGTACGACGACGACGTCGAGGAGTATTGGCACCTGCTGAACCACGTGACGCTCTGGGACGTCGCGGTCGAGCGGCAGGTAGAGATCACCGGGCCGGACGCCGCCCGGTTCACCCAGTTGCTGACGCCGCGAGACCTCGGTCGCACGATGGTCGGCCAGTGCAAGTACGTGACGATCTGCGCGCCCGACGGCGGTATCGTGAACGATCCCATCCTGTTGAAGCTCGCCGAGGACCGGTTTTGGCTCTCGCTCGCCGACTCCGACGCCATGCTCTTCGCGCTCGGCGTCGCGGCGTTCGCGGGTATGGACGTGACGATCCGCGAGCCCGACGTCTCGCCACTTCAGCTCCAGGGTCCGAAGTCGAAGGACGTGATCCACGTGCTGCTCGGCGATGCCGTGAAGGACCTGAAGTACTACTGGTGCATCGAGACCGAGCTCGACGGCATCCCGCTCGTCGTGTCGCGGACGGGTTGGACCGGGGAGGTCGGCTACGAGCTGTACCTGTGCGACTCGAGCCGAGGGGAGGAGCTGTGGGATCGCGTGATGGAGGCCGGCGCCCAACACCGGATCCGAGCGATCGCTCCGAGCGACCAGAGGCGGATGGAGGCCGGCATCCTCAATTACGGCAACGACATGGACATCACGAACAACCCGTTCGAGGTCACCGGTCTCGAGCGACTCGTCGAGCTCGACAACGACAACGAGGTCGTCTCGCGCGCCGCCCTGGAGCGGATCGCGCGGCAGGGTGTGCGGCGGAAGCTGGTCGGCGTCACGATCGGTGGGGAGCCGCTCTCGATGTGGCTGGAGGACTTCTGGCCCGTGAGCCACGACGGCCGCGTGGTCGGTCGGCTGGTCAGCGCGTCCCACTCACCTCGCCTGAACCTGAACATGGGATACGTCTGGGTCCCGATCGAGCTCGCGGAGGCTGGAACCGTCGTCGGGATCGACTCCCCGGACGGTGCGAGGGCAGCCGCCGTGACTCCGCTGCCGTTTCTCGATCCGAAGAAGGACGTTCCGAGGGACGAACCGGCATGATGGGGAGGTGGACAGCCTCCGCGGCCAGCTGCTGATCGCGGGCCCCGCCCTCTGGGACCCGAACTTCCGTCGGACCGTGGTGCTGATCGGCCACCACGACGACGAGGGCGCCGTCGGCGTCGTGCTGAACCGGTCGCTCGACGTGCCGGTGAGCGAGGTCGTACCGCCGCTGGCCGACCTCGTGGCGCCCGACGAGCCGCTGTTCGCGGGCGGCCCCGTCGAGCCGGGTGGCATCGTCGTGCTCGCGGACTTCTCCGATCCGTCGGTCGCCGAGGTCCTGGCGCTGGACTCCATCGGGTTCCTGCCGCCCGAGACCGACGACGACATCTCCGGCTCCATCCGCCGGGCCCGTGTGTTCACGGGCTACGCGGGGTGGGAGGCGGGTCAGCTGGAGGCCGAGATGGCGGACGGTGGGTGGATCGTCGAGCCCGCTCTGCCCCGCGACGTGTTCCATCCCGAGCCGTCCCGACTCTGGGACGACGTTCTGCG
>JALYLM010000092.1 GCA_030774235.1 Actinomycetota bacterium | reverse complement strand
CTCCTCGCGCCAGAGCCATCGCCGCGAGGCCGCCGAGAAGAACGATCGCCCCAAAGCTCGCGAAGATCGGATGGGCGAGAGCCGCTGCCCCGACGAGGACCCCGCCTGCCACGAATGGGACCCTCCGTGCCGAACCCAGTCCGTCGGACAGGCACGCGAGGGCGGCGACGAAGAGGGCCAGGAAGGCGAGCGTCGCGTAGAAGCTCGTCACCAGCAGGCAGAGAAACGTGGCCGTGAGGAACGCAGACATCACGAATCGTCTCCGGCTCGGACCGAGCGAGGACTCGATCCAGGCCGCAGAGGCCAGACCCACCGAGGCGGCGAACACGGGACCGATGACCTCGACCACGGCCTCCACCGGGACGTGAAGGAGCGTGGCCGCGCTGGACAGCAGCGCGACCGTGGCCGGCCGCAGCCCCGTGCCGAATGCGGAGAGACCAAGCGTCCCGGTGCGTCTCGCCCACCAGATGTAGGTCTGAGCATCCGACCAGCCGGGAACACGGATCCCCCGCGCGGGGAACAGGACGACGTAGAAGAGGAGGATCGCGAAGGCGACCGGGCCCGAGAGGCCCAGGGATTCGGCGGCCGCTGCGAGCCCCGGTCGGAGCCGTTCCGGACCGGCCGCCATGAGCCACACCGTACCACCAGGCACGCAGCGGTCTGTGGCACACGCTGCTCCGATCTCGAGCCTCGCGACCAGACGGCAGCGCGAACGGTCAGCTTTCCGGGAACCGGTGTTCGGTAAGGTGGCTGGATGCGCGTCGCGTTCGTCTCCACGTATCCGCCCAGACGGTGCGGCGTCGCGACGTTCACCTCGGACCTGATCGGCGCCGTTCGCGCGAGCAACGAACGGGTTCAGTGTCGCGTGGCGGCGATCGACGAACGCAGCGTCGTGCGCGCGTACGGCCCCGAGGTCCGGTGGCGGATCCGCCAGGGTAGCCTCGACGCCTACGTCGCCGCGGCGCGGGCGATCAACGATTCCACCGCCGACGTGGTCTGCGTCCAGCACGAGTTCGGGCTCTACGGCCTCTGGAAGGGCGAGAGCTTCGTCGGCGACACATGGATGGAGGGGTCCTACGAGGACCACCTGACGCCGTTCCTCGAGGAGCTCAGGAAGCCGTCGCTCGTGACGATGCACACGGTCCTGCCCGAGCCCAGCCCGGCGGTCCGGGTCGCCGTCCGCAACATCGCCGAGGCGGCACACGGCCTGGTGGTGATGGCGGAGACGGCGGTCGAGATCCTCGCCGAGATCTACGGCATCACGTCGCGCCCGACCGTGATCCATCACGGCATGCCCCACATCGAGCCGAAGGGTCGGCGGAAGCTGAAGGCGAAGCTCGGGCTCGACGGGCGGAAGATCGTCTCCACGTTCGGGCTCGTGGGACCGGGCAAGGGGCTCGAATATGCGATCGGCGCCATGCCGGCCGTCGTGGACCGTCACCCCGACGCCCTGTACCTCATCGCCGGCCAGACCCACCCCGAGCTCCTGCGCAATCAGGGGGAGCAGTACCGGAACAAGCTGACCACGACCGTCGACGAGCTGGGGCTCTCCGATCACGTCGCGTTCGTGAACCAATACCTGGAGCAGAAGGACATCATCGACTACCTGCTGGCCACCGACGTCTATGTGACGCCGTACCTCGACCCCAACCAGATCACAAGCGGAACCCTGTCCTATGCGCTGGGGGCGGGGAAGGCAGTCGTGTCCACCCCGTATCTGCACGCGAAGGAGGCGCTCGCGGACGACCGCGGCCTCCTCGTCGACTTCCGTTCCTCCGACGGGATCGCCGAGGCCGTCAACCGGGTCCTCGACGACCACGAGCTGAAGGCCGACCTGGAGCGCAACGCCTACGAGTACGCGAACCAGGCCACGTGGCCGAAGGCCGGGGCACGGTTCATCGATACGATGGGCCAGCTGGTCGCCTCGGCGACCGAGTCCCATGAGGAACGCCGCCACTCGAGGCCGAGGTCCGTCCACATCGGCCAGCGACTGCCCGAGAACCCCCTCATCACGCCGGCCGACGTGGCACCCTCCCAGCCCGGCTTCGAGGTGATCTCGACGATCAACCCGGGCACGGCCACACTCGACGGGGAGGTCGTCCTGTTGATCCGCGTGGCCGAACGCCCCCGCCGCGACGCCGCCCCCGCCGAGGACGCGATGATGGTGGACCTGACCGGGTCCGAGCCGCGGCTCGTGCCCCTGCCGAGCGGGCTCTCGGCCGATCGTTTGATCGGGATGGCGTTCTTCGATCCGAAGCAGAGCCCAGCGCGCGTGGTGCTCGGCTTCGTGCCGCGCGATCTGCCGGGGTTGGACCTGTCGGATCCGCGCACGATCCGCTACCGGCCCACCGCCGGGGGATTCGCTCCGGGGAACCAGGAGTTCACGGACTATCTGACGCACATCTCACACCTGCGCGTCGCGCGCAGTCGCGATGGCGTGACGTTCGAGATCGACGCCGAGCCCACGATCCTGCCGGCCAGCCCACTCGAGGAGTACGGCATCGAGGATCCGCGGATCACGAAGATCGACGACCTCTACCACATCACCTACGTGTCGGTCAGCCGCTTCGGCATCGCGACGAGCCGCCTGACCACGAAGGACTTCCGGGCCTTCGAGCGGCACGGCGTGATGATGCATCCGGATCAGAAGGACGTCGTGCTCTTCCCCGAGCGGGTGAACGACCTCTACCTCGCCTTCACGAGACCGATGCCCGGCTCGTTCGGCCGCGTGCTGGGGATCTGGCTATCGGAGTCGGACGACCTCGTTCACTGGGGGCATCACCGGCCGATCGCGCTCCCTCGCCCGGACACGTGGGACGAGATGAGGATCGGCGCGAGCTGCGTGCCGATCCGAGTCCCCGAGGGGTGGCTGGAGCTCTATCACGGCGCGGACAGGGCGAACCGGTACGGGATGGGCGCCCTCCTGCTCGACGCGGACGATCCCTCCCATGTCGTCGCGCGTACCAAGCGTCCCCTGCTCGTTCCCGAGGCGCCGTACGAACGCAACGGATTCCTGAGCGACGTCGTGTTCCCCTCGGGCTCCGTGCCTCTCGACGACGGACGGATCCGCGTCTACTACGGAGCGGCGGACACTTCGCTGGCGGCCGCCGACTTCGCGATCGACGAGATCCTTGCGAACCTCCAGCCGTGCTGAGACAGCTCGCGCGACTCACGACTCCCCTCCCGGCCGCCGGTGCCGGCGCGCTCGCCGTGTCGGTGTATGCGGACCGCCTGGACCGATCCATCCCGGCCATGGAGTCCGGTGTCGAGGGCGTCGCGTGCGTGGACGACGCCGCGCGCCTGCTCGACGTGCTGTGCGATGTCTGGGCTCGGACCCGTTTGCCCTGGGTCGAACGGTGGGCGCGCGGGCTGCTCGAGTTCGTCCTGTGGATGCAGGAGGACGACGGACACTGGATCAACTTCGTCTATGACTGGGACGGTATGCGCAACGTGCGCGGCGTGACGTCGAGCACCGGCCAGAACTTCTGGCACGCGAGGGCGCTGATCGGCGTCTCGCATGCGTGGCTCACGTTTCACGACGTCCGTGCCCAGGACGCCCTGCTTCAGGGCCTCGCGCAGGCCATGAAGACGCCCGCCCCCGCCGACGTTCGCGTGCTCCACATGGAGGTCGCCAGGCGACTCATCGCCGACGCGGACGAGGCCTCGCTCCGGCCGGCCTTGAAGATGTGGGCCGACGAGGTGGTGTCCTGCAGGGTCGACGGCGTGTTGATGAACAACCTCGAGGAGACGGGCGCTCCTCACCTGTGGGCGCATCTTCAGGAGGGCGCCCTCGCCGAGGCCGGAGAGCTCCTCGGGGACCCGGTGCTCGTCGACGTCGCGAGTGCAAGCGCGATGTCCTTGTTCGCGCCGCTCGTGCGAAACGGCTTCGACCTCCCGAGGGTGACGCCCTATGACGTGTCGAGCGCCGTCTATGCGCTGGACCGGCTCGCCGCGGCCACGGGCGACGGCACCTGGACGGCGCTGGCCGGTGACGCCCGTGCCTGGTTCGACGGGCGGAACCCGGCCGGACGACCCGTGTACGACCGCGACCGCGGAAGGGTCGCCGACGGCGTGGACGTGGGCCGTGTCAGCGAGAACTCGGGTGCCGAGTCCAACCTCGTGGCGGCCGAAGCGCTCTTCGACGACGCGATCGCATGCGCCCGCGTGATGGGCGACGACCCGCTCCCGGCGCCCGTCGGGTGACGCCCAGACCGGCGGATCCATCCTCCCCTTGCTTCTGATCCGCCCGAAGTGACACACTCGGGTCAAGAATCCGGCATCAGTCTGCCGATACCCCCCATATGACAACTCCCAGGCTTTCCTCCAAGCTCGGTCCACTCGTATTGACGGTGCTCGCCGTCCTTCTCGTCGGAACGGCGGCGTCGGCCGCTGCCCATCAAGGGTTGTTCGTCGCCTCCGGCTCATCCGGCTCGACGGGCACCGGAACGACCGGC
>JALYLM010000091.1 GCA_030774235.1 Actinomycetota bacterium | reverse complement strand
GGAGACCCGGGTCAGGGGCAGCAGGACGATGGCCAGGAGCACGGCCCTCCGGTCCGTGGCCGACAGCGCTCTCAACGTGCGGATGTATCCCATGCGGGGCCGATCCTTTTCACGCTTGACGTCGTCGTTCGGGCATCGAGTGTAGGTGGTTCGGGAAACAGGTTCCGGGTAGGCTCCAGGCCGGTACGGCGGCCGGGCGCGGCCCGAACCCTCTCCGGTCCCGTACTCACGTAAAGGGACGGTCGAGCGGCCGGATCGGGAGGGGGATCGAGATGCACAAGGCGACCAGGCTGGTCGCGCTCGGTGTGGCGGTGGCGTTCGTGGCCACGTCGTGCGGCGGGGGAGGCGGCAACAGCGGCGGGTCCACGCAGGGTGGACACCTGAACATCGGAACCACCTCGAACATCGACACGCTCAACCCCTTCGTGACCTTCCAGCAGAACTCCTATGCCGCCTTCGAGTACATCTATCCCCAGCTGGTCCAATACGACTCGAAGACCCTCCAGTTCATCGCCGACTTCGCGCAGACCTGGCAGCAATCCGCCGATGGCCTGAGGTGGACGTTCCACACGGTGCCGGGTGCGAAGTGGTCGGACGGCCAGCCGCTCACCGCGAACGACGCGGCCTGGACCTTCACCACGATCCTGAAGTACGGCGACGGCCCGACCGGGAACCTCGTCGGGGGGCTCTCCCACGTGACGAAGGTGGAGGCGACGGACGCCAACACGCTGGTCATCACCTACTCCGCTCCCGTGGCCAACGTGCTGTCCAACCTGCAGCAGATCTCGATCCTGCCCCAACACGTGTGGGAGCAGTACGCCACCGGCGACGGAAAGGGTCTGCGGCACTTCGCGAACCAGCCCTCGGGAGGGCAGCCGCTCACGAGCGGCGGTCCCTTCGAGCTCGCCGAGTACAAGAAGGACCAGGTCGCGATCTTCCAGAAGAACCCGAACTTCTACGGCGCGAAGCCCGCGATCGACGGGTTCGGGCTGCAGTATTTCTCGAACGACGACGCAATGGTGCAGGCCCTGCGGAGCGGTCAGATCCAGGCGGCGATCAACGTGCCCCCCACGGCGGTGGCCGCCCTGAAGGGCGACCACTCCCTGAACGTCTACGACGGCACGGGCATCCAGCTGCGCGACCTCATCATCAACTCGAGCCCGAACAAGACCGCGAACCTCGAGCTCCTCGACCCCAAGGTCCGGATGGCGATGGAGTACGCGATCGACCGCAACGCGATCGCGCAAACGGCATGGCTCGGGTACGCCAAGCCGGGCTCGACGATCGTGCCGCCCAGCACGGGCGACTGGCACGACTCCCAGATCCAGGGACTCCCGTTCGATACCGGCAAGGCGAACGGGATCCTCGACGACGCCGGTTACAAGAAGGGGTCCGACGGGATCCGCGTGGCCAACGGGCACCCGATGAGCTACACGGTCCTGTTCGCCAACGACGAGTCGGGGGCCGGTGACGCCGCGTTCCGGATCATCCAGAACGGCTTCCAGCAGATCGGGATCAAGATCACGCAGCGGAAGATGGACAACGACGCGGTGAACACGGCGATCCTCGGCGACAACGACACGTACAACAAGTTCGACCTCGCGATGTGGGACTGGTACCCGTTGATCGACCCGGACTTCATCCTGTCGGTGCTGACCTGTTCGCAGTACGGCGGGTGGAGCGACACGGGGTACTGCAACAAGAATTACGACGAGATGTACAAGGCCCAGGGGCTGGCGATCAACCGGGCGAAGCGACTGCAGATCATCTACCAGATGCAGCAGACGATCTTCGACGACCGGCCGTACATCGTGTTGAGCTACGACGACACGCTCAACGCGTGGTCGACCGCATGGACGGGGTTCGCGGAGTCGCCGGCCGGCCTGTTCAACCCGCTATCGAAGCAGAGCCTCGTCCAGGTCCACAAGGCGTAGCGCCGGCCCGCCGGGAGGGATACGACGTGCACCGCGCCGACTACGTCGTCAAGCGGCTCGCCTTCGCCCTCATGACGGTGTTGGTCGCGATCACTCTGAACTTCATCCTGTTCCGAGCCCTGCCGGGGACCGCCGTCTCGGATCTCTCGCGGGTACCGCATGCGACGCCCCAGCTGCGCGCCGCCCTGACTCGCGAGTTCGGCCTCGACAAGTCGCTCTGGCAGCAGTACGCGATCTATCTGAAGCAGCTCGTGTTCCACGCGAATCTGGGGGTCTCGTTCGCGGATGCGCAGCCGGTGCGGGCCGACCTTGCGGAGCGGCTGAAGAACACGATCCCGATGATGCTCATCGGCACGTTGATCGCGATCGTGGTCGGGGTCGTCTCAGGCTTCCTGGCCGCCTGGCGCCGGGGAGGCGTGATCGACCAGGCAAGCACGAACCTGGCGATCGTTGCCTACGCGCTCCCGACCCAGTTCATCGGGATGGTGTTGATCTTCGCATTCGCCGCACATCTGCCGACCGCCGGCATGCGCAACGACGTCGAGAATTTCTTCTCCGGCGGGAGCACGTGGGCCAGCGTGAAGGACATCGCGAAGCACATGATCCTGCCCGCGGCCACGCTCGCGCTCACGCTGTACGGGGAGTATGCGCTGATCGTGCGCTCCTCCATGCTCGAGACCCTCGGTGAGGACTACGTGCTCACGGCCCGGGCCAAGGGCCTTCCCCAGCGCCGGATCGTCGTGTGGCACGCGTTGCGCAACGCGATGCTGCCGATCGCCACGCTCGTCGCACTGTCGCTCGGCTTCATCGTCGCGGGGCAGATCCTCGTGGAGATCGTGTTCTCGTGGCCGGGGATCGGCCAGGCCGTCTACGCGGCGGTGGCGAACCGCGACTACCCGATGCTGCAGGGAGCCTTCCTCGTCCTCACGCTCTCGGTGGTGCTCTTCAACTTCGTCGCCGACCTCATCTATGTGAGGCTCGATCCGAGGATCACGGAATGAGGACCGTCGAGCCGTCGGTCGTCGAGGGCACCGCTCTGGAGGCGAGACCTTCGGGGGGAGGCAGTCTCCTCCTCCAGATCCTCCGGGAGCGGCCATCGGCGCTGGTCGGATTCGTGATCGTCGTCTTCTTCGTGTTCCTCGCCGTGCTCGGTCCGGCCCTGGCGCTGCACAGCTCCACCGCGCAGACTGGAGCCGTCTACGCGCCGCCGTCGACGCACCACTGGCTCGGCACCGACGACGGCGGCGTCGACGTCCTGAGCCAACTGATGCGGGGCGGGCGAACATCGCTCATCGTCGGGTTCGCCGCCGCGCTCGTGGCGATGATCGTGGGCGGCGGTATCGGCCTGACAGCGGGCTATGCCGGCGGCGGTATCGATGTGGCCCTCATGCGGATCACCGACTACTTCCTGGTGATCCCCGATCTGGTGCTCATGATCGTCGTGGCCACCGTGTTCGGTCCGAGTCTGTCGCACGTGATCCTGGTGATCGGCCTGCTCCTGTGGACGACGACGGCACGGATCGTGCGGGCGCAGGTGAAGAGCGTCCGCGAACGCGTGTACGTGAAGCGGGCGCGATCGCTCGGGGCGGGCCACCTCCGGATCGTGTTCCAGCACGTCCTGCCACAGGTGGCCCCTCTGCTGATCGCGAACACCGTGCTCACGATCGCGTACGCGATCTTCGACGAATCGGCGCTGGCGTTCCTCGGCGTCGGCGTACCCGGCGTGTCGTGGGGGGTCATGCTTCAACACGCGTTCGATCGGACCGCGATGACCCAGGGTGCCTGGTGGGCCTTCGTGCCCCCGGGCGTCGCGATCGGCCTGGTCGTGATCGGCTGCTACCTGATGGGCCAGGCGATCGAGGACGCCCTGAACCCGCGCCTGCGTGTCGCGCACCTGTCGATCCGGACCTGGCGGTTCCGGGCTCCCGCGACGCTCGCGCGAGACGTGGCGAGAGACGACGCGGCGTGACCCTCCTGTCGGTAACCGGCCTCGACGTCTGGTTCGACCTTCCGCACCGGGGCCGGTTGCATGCCGTCCAGGGCGTGAGCTTCGGCATCGACGCCGGCGAGCGGCTCGGCCTCGTAGGGGAGTCGGGCTGCGGTAAGACCACTGCGCTGCTCGCCCTCATGGGCTTGCTGCCTCCCAGCGCCGAGGTGGCCGGCAGCGTCTCCGTGAATGGCGAGGAGATTCTGGCCGGCGGCGAGGACGCGATGCGACCCCACCGTTGGACGGACATCGCGATGGTCTTCCAGGGCGCGATGAACGCCTTGAACCCTGTGAGGACCGTCGGGTCGCAGATCGTCGAGCCGATGGAGTTCCACGGCACGGCATCCGGGGCATCCGCAGAAAGAGAGGCAGCAGATCTGCTGGAGCTCGTCGGCATCCCGGCGTCCGCCGCCGGGCGCTACCCGCACGAGTTTTCCGGCGGCATGCGACAGCGAGCCGCGATCGCGATGGCGCTGGCCTGCAGCCCGAAGGTGCTGCTGGCCGACGAGCCAACCACGGCGCTCGACGTCATGGTCCAGGCTCAGATCCTGCAGCTGCTCACCTCGCTCACCCAGGACCTCGGCCTGGCGCTGATCCTGGTCACCCACGATCTGCCGCTCGTGACCCAGGTGTGCGAACGCGCCGTCGTGATGTACGCGGGGCGGGTCGCCGAGTCCGGGCTCGTGGACACGCTCTTCCATGACCCGCGGCACCCCTATACGCGCCTCCTCTTCGAGGCCACGCCGGACCTCACCGGCGAGGAAGAGGTCGTCTCGATCCCGGGCGCCCCGCCGCGCCTCGACCGTCCCATCGTCGGGTGTCCCTTCGAACCAAGATGCGACCGGGCCTTCGACCGGTGCAAGGTCGAGGCTCCCGACGTGGTGTTCGTGGCAGCCGGCCACGAGGCCTCGTGCCACCTGAACGACCTGGCTCCCACAGCCGACGCGCCGATACCCACGCCGAGGCCGGAAGGTGCACGTTGACCGGCGCCTCGATCTCCGGGCCGGTGGCCCTCGACCGCGCCCGGGACGCGCTGCTCGAGGTGCGCGACCTCGTCGTGCGATACCCGGTTCGGCGTGGACTGGCGGGCGCGCTCCGTCGCGAGCCTCACCGGCACGTCTCGGCCGTCGACGGCGTCTCGCTCTTCGTGAGTCGCGGCGAGATGGTCGCCCTGGTGGGCGAGTCGGGCTGCGGAAAGACCTCGACGGCACAGTCGATCCTGAGGATGGTGGAGGCCACGTCCGGAGCGATCCGTGTCTCGGGCCGCGACATCGCAGGGCTCACGGCGACTCAGCTCCGCCCCGTCCGGCGCAGCATGCAGATGATCTACCAGGATCCGTACGAGTCCCTGGACCCGCGGTTCCGCGTGCGTCGGGCGATCGAGGAGCCCATGGTGATCCACGGGATCGGAGGCTCGAAGCGGGACCGGGAACGGCTCGTGATCGACGCCCTCGAGCGCGTGGACCTCGCACCGGCCGACCTGTTCATCGAGCGCTTCCCGCACGAGCTGTCCGGCGGGCAGCGCCAGCGCGTTGCGATCGCGGCCAGCCTGGTGCTCGATCCGGCCCTCCTCGTGGCCGACGAGCCCGTCTCGATGCTCGATGTCTCGGTGCGCGCCGGGATCCTTTCGCTGCTCGACCGACTTCGGCGCGAGGGGGGCATGGCCATCCTCATGATCACCCACGACCTGTCGACGGCGGCGCACTTCGCAGACCGCATCGCGGTGATGTACCTGGGTCGGATCGTCGAGGAGGGCCCGGCCCGCGAGGTCGTGCGCAACCCCCTTCACCCCTACACGAAGGCGCTCATGTCGGTGGTGCCCAAGCGGGATCCCCGCGACCGGACACAGCCGCAGATCCTGCAGGGGGAGACCCCGAACCCGATCGATGTCCCGAGCGGCTGCCGGTTCCACCCCCGGTGCCCAGTCGCCGAGGATCGGTGTAGGAGGATCGATCCGGCTCTGCATCCGCCGGCAGGCGCGGCCGCGGACGCGCACCGGGCCGCCTGCGTGCTCGTCTAGTCCCGGCCTGCTCTTCCGCGCTCGCGGCCCAGCCGCTCGATCAGATCGGCCGCGACGGTCTTCCCGTCTCTGGCGGCGATCCCTTCGCCGATCGCGCGCAGGCGTGCCCGCAGGACCTCGTCGCCCACCATCCGGTCGATCGCGTCGCGGATCTCGCGATCAGCGAACGTGTACGTGTCGAGGCGCACGCCGAATCCCAGCTCGTCCATCCGCTGCGCGTTGTCGTATTGGTCCCAGAACAAGGGAAGCACGATCATCGGCTTCCCGAAGTGCAGGCTCTCGGTCGTGGTGTTGTTCCCTCCGTGGGTGATGACGAGGTCAACCACGGGAATGATGCTCGTCTGGGGTAGGCGCGCCTCGCCCCACATGTTGCCGGCCAGCTCGAACCTGTCGGCCTGGGGTCCCTTCGACACGATGTAGCGATGCGGCGTGTCCGAGAGCATGTCGACCAGTCGTTGCATCAACGAGACGTCGGCGGATCCGAGCGAGCCGAGGGAAAGGTAGACGAGCGCGCCATCGCCCTCCCGCAATGACTCCGGCACCTCGAATTGAGCCTCCGTCGTCCGAACGCTCGATTCGAGCCGATGCCATGTGGGGGCAATCGGCCGTTCTCGCGGGTAATCGGCCACCTCCGGGAACACGTAGAGGTTCAGCACGTCGGACTCGTGGATGAACTCGAGGTCGGGCAGCGGCCGTGCCCCCTGGTCGACGACCCACGTCTCGAACGATTCCCAGAGATCCCGGTGACTCCGGTCGTACTCCCATCGGAAGTCGTCCCACCGGCTCCGGTCGTCGAGCGCGTAGCCGCTGAACGGGGGCGGGATCGCCTCGTCCTTTATCTCCAGGGGATTACACGAAATGATCCGCACGAACGGGGCGCGGTCGGTCACGAGCGCGGGGAACGCCACGACGTTGTCCTCGACGATGACGTCGGGCCGCGTCGAGTCCAGGATCTGGCGCAGCTGCGGCTCGCAGTACTTGGCGCCGTCGATCAGAGACTCCCACACGGGGCGGATGAACGTTTCGAGCTGCTCGATCGTCGGTTTGCGGAACTCGGGCGCGGTGTCGCGAACGAAGTCCGCCCAGAATCGCCCCGCGTCCTGCTCGACATCGGGCGGTGGCGCGAGATCGACGAGATCCTCCTCGAACCCGAGCGGTTCGAGTTGCCCCCTCCAGGAGCGCTCGGCCGCGAACACGATCCGGTGGCCGCGTCGCTCGAGGATCTTGCCGATACCGATGCAGTTGTTGGTTGGCCCGTAGGCGCTCTCGGGCATGAACAGGATCGTCAGACGGTCGTTCGCCATCTCGTCCCTCCGCGGCGGGTCGTGGGTGATGCGCGCCACTTCTTACCATCTCGCGATTGCGGCGCGGCGCCGTCCGTCCGACGCTTGGCAACGCAATGCCGGGAGCCACCGATGGTCTGCCTCGCTAGCATCAACTCTCTGGCTAACATCGACTCTGTGATGGAGTCGCGCGAGGAGGCACTGGCGATCTTGAACGAGGGCCGACGCGAGATCCGGGTGCTCGTGCGACGGCTTCCCGAGGGGTCTCTCGCCCGGCCCGGCCTGGGCGGCGGCGAGTGGTCGCCGAAGGACCTGGTCGGCCACATCGCGAGTTGGGAGGAGCACGCGCTGGAGGCGCTCGCTGCGTGGGGTGCCGGCGATCGGGCGCCGATCGACCGAGAGCTTCACGAGCGCGGGGTGAACGCGGTGAACGCGGAGGCCGTCGCCGCGAAGTCGAAGCTCACCGTGGACGAGGTGCTCCACGACGCGGAGGTGGCGCACGCGTCCCTGATGGACGCGATCCGCGGCATCAGCGATGCGGCGTGGGAACGTCCGGCGACCGCGCGAGGGCGCAAGACCCTCGGCCACCGCCTGGGCCAGATCCTCGGTGGGCCCGGGGGCGGCTTTCGACACGCGGGCGCGCACCTCCCAGATCTGCGTACCTTCGCCGACGCCCCGGGATGATCTGCGGGCCGCCCGGAACCGGTGGGTCAGGCGTGGATGACGACGGGCGTGCCCAGCTGTAGCAGCGGGCGCAGCCTCGCCAGCGCCGCCTCGGAGACCCGGACGCAGCCGGCGCTCGCCGACGTGCCGATCGATCCCGGGTTGTTCGTCCCGTGGATCGCCAGCTGATCTCCGCCCGACCACCCCGCCGGCAGACGGGGCTGGATCCCGGAGATCCCGAACGCGAACGACCCGAGCGCGCCGCCCCCCGGGAAGGCGATGCGGTCGGTCACGAAGTACTCGCCGGGGGGTGTCGGCGACCACGATGCGCCGGTCGCCGCCGAGAAGGCGAACATCTTCGTGCCCGCTTTCGTGACCGTGACGCGATGGTCCGACAGGTCCACGTTGACGCCGATCGCGGTCGAGGATCGCGCGAGGCCGCCGAGGCGGATCCACCCGTCGCGGCGTGGGCTGACGTACGGGATCTCGACGCGCCCCCAACGTCCGTTCGCGCTCACCGCCTCCACCCAGGCCGTCATGGGAACGTGGTAGTACCTGGAGCCCGCGGGCACGGTCCCGATCGCGGATGCACCGGCCTTCGGGCGCGCACGGACGGTGAGGTTCCGGGGAACGCGAACCAGTAGCGCGGGCGCCGTGGTCGGCTTCCGAGCGACGTCGCGACCCCGGGGCGCGCGAAGAGAACGCGCCACGTCCGATCCGACGCCGACGACTCGCGCCGGGACAGACGTGGCGACCACTGTCGGGATGGGCTGCGTGCCCGCCGCATCCCCCGCCACTGTGGCGGCTGCGGGCGTGGC
>JALYLM010000090.1 GCA_030774235.1 Actinomycetota bacterium | reverse complement strand
GTCGATGAGGGCGTCGCGTCGATCGAGGCGCTGCGGTCGATGGACCCGGCGGCCGGCGTTGCGCTCGATCTCGTGGTCTCCGTGGGCGGCGACGGGACGTTCCTCCGTGCGGCGCGGATTGCGGCGGAGGTGGGATGTCCCGTGCTCGGGGTGAAGGTCGGCCGGCTGGGGTTCTTGACCGAGGTCGAACCGGGCGAAGCGGTCGGTGTCGTCCGGCTCGCCCTCGACGGCGCGGCCGCGATCGAAGATCGCTTGGCGGTGGTCGCCGAGCCCCTGGACAACGAGGCCTTTCGGCCGCAGTGGGGATTGAACGAGATCATGGTCGAGAAGCACGCGCGCCACCGGTTGGTGCGGTTGGCCGTGGAGGTCGACGGCGACTACGTCACGACGTTCTCCGCCGACGGCGTCGTCGTGGCCACGCCGACGGGCTCCACCGCGTACTCGTTCTCCGCGCGGGGACCGATCGTGAGCCCCGACGTGGCCTGCCTCGTCCTCACTCCGATCGCCGCCCACATGGTGTTCGACCGGTCGTTCGTGCTGGGCGCCGGTCGTCGCGTCACCCTGCAGGTGCTGGGGGACGAGGCCGGTCTCCTCTCGGCCGACGGCCGCGCCAGCGTGGAGCTGCCGGTCGGCACCCGCGTGCTGATCCGCGCCTCCGACCGACCGGCGCGCCTCGTTCGACGCGGCGAGGGACGCGGATTCCTCACGCGTGTTCGCGACAAGTTCGGGCTCCCCGGGGACCCGGCGCACGTCGATGTCGGTGACGACGACTAGGATCGCCGCGTGCTCCGAGAGCTCCATATCAGCGGGCTCGGCGTCATCGACGATCTGGACCTCGAGCTCGACCCCGGACTGAACGTTCTCACGGGGGAGACGGGCGCGGGCAAGACGATGATCACCGTCGGGCTGTCCCTGGCACTCGGCGCACGCGCAGCGGCCACGGTCGTCCGCCCGGGGACCGCGGCTGCCAGGGTACAGGCGAGGTTCGACGTGCCGGACGCTGAGCACGACGCCGCGGAGTGGGCCGAGGACGGTGAGTTGGTGCTCGCGCGGACGGTCTCCGCGGACGGCAGGGGCTCGGCCAGGATCGGCGGTCAGCTCGCGACCGCCTCCGCGCTCACGCGTGTGGGAACGGTCCTCGTGGAGCTCCACGGGCAGCATCAGGCACAGCGTCTGCTCTCGACGACAGCCCAGACCGAGTTCCTCGACCGCTTCGCCGGCGACGACCACCTGGAAGCGCTCCGCTCCTATCGTGACTCCTTCCACCGCCTCCGGATCGCGCGGGCGGCTCACGAGGAGTTGTCCACGGCGTCGCGCGAACGCGAGCGCGAGCTCGACCTTCTCGGCTACCAGGTGCGGGAGATCGAGTCCGTCGCCCCGCGCGTCGGCGAGACCGACGAGCTCGTGGGTGAGGAGGCGCGGCTCTCCCACGTGGAACGGCTGCTCGAGACTGCGCGCCGTGCGGAAGAGGCGCTGGCGGGAGAAGACGGAGGCGGGGACGCCCTCGGGTCGGCGGCGGCCTCGTTGGGCGAGGCGGCCGGCCTGGACTCGGCGGCCGGCGGGCTCGCCGATCATGCCAGCTCGATCGCCGCCGAGACCGCCGAGCTGGCGCGGGACATCCGGATCTATCGTGAGCGCCTGTCGGTGGACCCCGGGCGGCTGCAGGAGATGCGGGAGCGCATCGGGGCGCTCCGGGACCTTCAGCGCAAATACGGCGAAACCGACCGGGACGTGATGTCGTACCTCGCGGCCGCCTCCGAGCGGCTCGCGGCCCTGACCGGAGCCGACGACCGGCTCGAGGCCCTGGCGGCCGAGGTCGCCGAGCTCCAGACGCTGGCGACGGACCGGGCCGGGGCCGTCACCGCGGGTCGCTCTGCGGCCGCACCCACACTCGCGGGGGCGATCGCCGGCGAGCTCGACGAGCTCGGGATGCCCGGAGCGCGGATCCAGGTCGGGCTCGAGCCCGCGCCAGAGCTCACCGCGGCCGGGGCCGAGCGGGCCGAGCTTCGATTCGCGGCCGTCCCCGGACACGAGCCGCTGCCCCTTGCGAAGACCGCCTCGGGTGGCGAGCTCTCTCGCACGATGCTGGCGTGCCGCAGCGTCCTCGCCGACCTCGACGAGATCCCCACCCTCGTCTTCGATGAGGTCGACGCAGGGATCGGGGGCCAGGCCGGCCTGGCGGTCGGTCGGCGACTCGCGCGGCTCGCGCTGGGGCGCCAGGTGCTCGTCGTCACGCACCTTCCGCAAATCGCGTGCTTCGCCGATCGCCACGTCAGGGTCCGCAAGCACGCGGGGACGGCGTCGATCCACGTCCTCGACGATGCCGGCCGCGTCCGAGAGCTGTCGCGGATGCTCGCCGGGCTCGAGAAGAGCGAGAGCGCGGTGTCTCACGCCGAGGAGCTCCTCACGGAGGCGGCCCGGACGAAGGCGGGCTGAGGGCGAACGTTCCCGGCGCCGAACGCGCCGGCGCGTCGGTGGCCTCTGATAGAGTTGGGTTCCGTGGTGGGGACCCAACCGAAGTTCATCTTCGTCACGGGCGGAGTCGCTTCCGGACTCGGGAAGGGGATCACCACCGCCTCCCTCGGCCGCCTCTTCGCGTCTCGCGGGCTGAAGGTCGTCCTGCAGAAGCTCGATCCGTACATCAACGTCGACCCGGGCACGATGAATCCGTTCGAGCACGGAGAGGTGTTCGTCCTCGACGACGGAGCCGAGACCGACCTCGACCTCGGCCACTACGAACGATTCCTGGACGCCGACCTGCACCGGGGCTCGAACTTCACGACCGGCGCCGTCTACAGCAGCGTGATCGGCAAGGAACGCCGCGGCGACTACCTCGGGAAGACGGTGCAGGTCATCCCGCACATCACCGACGAGATCAAGGAACGCGTGCGGTCGCTCGCCGACGCGGAACAGGCGGATCTCCTGGTCGTCGAGATCGGGGGCACGGTCGGCGACATCGAATCCCTGCCGTTCCTGGAGGCCATCCGTCAGCTGAGGAACGAGGTCGGCCGCAACAACTGTGCGTTCGTGCACGTGTCCCTGATGCCGTTCATCGGCCCCTCGGGCGAGCTCAAGACCAAGCCAACGCAACACTCGGTGAAGGAGCTTCGCTCGCTCGGGCTCCAGCCAGACGCCATCGTGTGTCGGAGCGATCGTCCGATCGGACGCAACCTCAAGGAGAAGATCTCGCTGCTTTGCGACGTGCCGATCAGCGGAGTGATCAGCGCCGTCGACGCGCAATCGATCTACGAGGTGCCGCTGATCCTGCACAAGGAGGGCCTGGACGCCGAGCTCGCGACGCACCTGGGCTTCGCGACCGAGCCCGATCTGTCGGAGTGGGAGGCCCTCGTGGAGCGGGTTCATCGCGCGACCGATCCGGTCACGATCGCGGTGGTGGGCAAGTACGTGAACCTGCGCGACGCCTACCTGAGCGTGATGGAGGCGCTGCACCACGGCGGGATCCACCACGGCGCGGACGTAGAGATCCGGTGGGTGGCCTCCGACGACCTCGGGGGTCAGGCGACCGAGGAGTCGCTCGCCGGCGCCGACGGCATCTTGATCCCGGGCGGATTCGGCGTGCGCGGTGTGGAGGGGAAGGTCGCGGCGGTGCGGTTCGCGCGTGAGCGCGCCGTCCCGTTCCTCGGCATCTGCCTGGGGCTTCAGTGCGCCGTGATCGAGTTCGCCCGAAGCGCCTGTGGGCTCGAGGGCGCGAACTCGTCCGAGTTCGATCCCGCGACCCCACATCCGGTGATCGACCTCCTTCCCGAGCAGAAGGACGTGACCGACCTCGGCGCCACGATGCGCCTGGGCGCCCAGCCCTGCTACCTGGTCGAGGGGACGCTCGCCGCGCGAGCCTACGGGGAGGCGGTCGTCGAGGAACGTCATCGTCACCGCTTCGAGGTCAACCCGAACTATCACCGCGTCCTCACTGACGCCGGACTCGTGATCTCTGGCCATTCGAAGAACGGACGCCTGGCCGAGATCATCGAGCTGCCGGACCACCCCTTCTTCGTCGCCGGCCAGTTCCACCCGGAGCTTCGATCTCGGCCGACCCGTCCGCACCCGCTGTTCCGCGATTTCGTGGGGGCGGCGCAGGCGGAGCGTCACGCCCGATCGCGGCGGGCCGTCGTCGTTTCGAGCTGACCACCGATGCCCGAGCCGCTCGAGAGCCGCACCGTGTTCGAGGGCGGCTGGATCCGCGTCGACGTCGAGTCGTGGGCGGGACACGGGCGCTACGAGGTGGTTCGGGAGCACGACGCCGCCGCGGTGCTCCCCGTCACGCCCCAGGGCGACGTCCTGCTGGTCCGGCAGTTCCGTCCGCCCATCCGCCAGGTCCTCACCGAGATCCCGGCCGGCAAGCTCGACGTGGACGGCGAGGACGCGCCGACGTGCGCGGGGCGAGAGCTGTTCGAGGAGACGGGATTCCGCCACGAGACATTGGAGTTCCTCGGCGGCTACTACAGCTCGGCCGGGTCCACGAACGAATACGTCCACCTCTTCTGGGCCCGGACGCGGCCCGAGGCCGAAGGAGATCCGGAGGCCGGCATCGAGGTCGTGCGTGAACCCTTCGACCGGATCGTGGCGGCGGCGCGCGGTGGAAAGATCCGCGACGCGAAGACCGCCATGGCTCTCCTGCTGGCCGGCGCTCGGTCGACCCTGCCCTGAGCGCCGCGAAGGAAGGGCCCGAGCGAGGTGGGAGTAGGCTTGCGGCGGAGCTTCTGACGGAGGGCGCGGGGTGATTGTCGGGATCCCGACCGAGGTCAAGGACAACGAGTTTCGCGTTGCGGCCACCCCGGAGGGGGTCCGCGAGCTCGTGCACGGAGGCCACGAGGCGGTCGTGCAGGCCGGCGCCGGAGTGGGGTCGGCGATCGGCGACGCGGACTTCACGGCGGCCGGAGCGACGATCCTGCGCGACGCCGACGCCGTCTTCGAGCAGGCCGACCTGATCGTCAAGGTCAAGGAGCCACAGCCGGAGGAATTCCACCGGTTCCGGGAGGGGCAGCTCCTCTTCACGTACCTGCACCTGGCGGCCGACCGGGAGCTGACGGCGTTCCTCGCGGATCGGAAGGTGGCCGCCGTCGCGTACGAGACCGTGCAGACGGCCGACGGCCGCCTGCCGCTGCTGGCGCCGATGTCGGAGATCGCGGGGCGGATGGCGCCACACGTGGGCGCGTCCTGCCTCGAGCGTCCGAAGGGTGGCCGGGGGGTGCTCATGGGAGGGGCGTCGGGCGTCGCGCCGGCCAGGGTCGTTGTGCTCGGCGCCGGGATGGCGGGCTCGAACGCCGCCCAGATCGCCGCAGGGATGGAGGCGGAGGTCACGATCGTCGACCGCAACGTCGAGCGGCTGCGCCAGATCGACCAGGTCTGGCACGGGCGGATCCAGACCGCGATGTCGTCGAGCCTCGGGATCGAGCGGCTCGCGCTGGATGCCGACCTCGTCGTGGGGGCCGTGCTCGTGCCCGGCGCGAAGGCACCGCACCTGGTGAGCGCCGAGGTCGTGTCGAGGATGAAGCAGGGGGCCGTGCTGGTGGACATCTCGATCGACCAGGGCGGGTGCTTCGAGACCTCCCACATGACGACGCATTCGAGGCCCACGTACGTCGTCGACGGCATCGTGCACTACTGCGTCGGGAACATGCCCGGGGCTGTGCCGCGGACGTCGACCTACGCCCTGACGAACGTCACCCTCCCGTACGTGCTGGCGATCGCGGAGCGAGGGCTCGAGGGCGCGATCCGAGACGATCCTGCGCTCGCCCGGGGTGTGAACGTCTACGCGGGCCAGGTGACGAATGCGGGGGTCGCCGGGGCCCACGGCCTCGATCGCGTACCTCTGTCGTCGCTGGTCGACGGCCTGATCTGAGTCCGGGACCGCGGTGGCGGATCCGATCGTCGTGGACGCCGAGCGCTATCTCGACCATCTCGCGATCGAGCGAGGCCTCTCCGAGAACACCGTCGTGGCCTACCGGCGGGACCTGCGCCGGTACATGCGGTTCCTCACTTCTCGCCGGATCCGGGCCGCCACCGACGTCGACGCGGCGCTCGTCCGCTCCTTCCTGGCTTCGGTCTCCGCCTCGACACACGGCGACGACGGCCGACCCTACCGTGCGACCTCGGTCGCCCGGACGCTCTCGACGGTACGGTCCTTCCACCGGTTCCTCGTGCGAGAGGGCGTGACCGACCGGGATCCGGCGGCCGGCGTGACGCAGCCCAGGCTGCCTCGTTCGCTTCCCCGGCCGCTGTCGGTCGACGAGATCGGGCGGCTGCTCGAGGCCCCCGACCTGCGAACGCCTGCGGGAGCCCGCGACCGCGCGATCCTCGAACTGCTCTACGGTGCCGGGTTGCGGGTCTCCGAGCTCACGGGGCTCGATGTCGACGACATCGACGTGGAGGAGGGGAGCGTGCGCGTGCTCGGCAAGGGCGGAAAGGAGCGCGACGTGCCGGTCGGACGCTACGCACGGGAGGCGGTCGGTGGATACCTGACCCGCGCCAGGCCGGCGTTCGCCTCGACGCAGAGCCGGTCGGCCCTCTTCCTGAATCAGCGGGGAGGCCGGCTCACCCGACAGAGCTGCGCGCGGATCTTGGCGGCGCACGCGCGGTCGGCCGGCATCGAGCGACACGTGAGCCTCCACACCCTGCGACACTCGTTCGCGACACATCTGCTGGAAGGGGGCGCCGACGTTCGCGTCGTGCAGGAGTTGCTCGGACATGCGAGCGTCGCCACAACCCAGATCTACACGCTGGTGACGAAGGAGCACCTGCGTGAGGTGTACTACTCGTCGCACCCACGCGCTCGCCGCGGGATGCAGGAGGGAAGGTGACCGACGTGGTCGACGACGCGACCCTCGCCTCCCTGCGAGCGCGGCTCGAGGGCCAGCGCGCCGAGCTCCGCAAGGAGATCGAGGACCTGGGGGCCGATCCGGACCGGGACGAGGTCGAGTTCGTCGGCGACGCGGGATTCTCCGACCGCTCCCACAGCACGGAGGAACGTTCGCGCCTGATCTCGCTGGTTCGCGCGCTTCGGTCGAACCTTCGCGAGGTCGACCGCGCGCTCGCGAAGGTGCAGGCGGGAACCTACGGGACGTGCGAGCGATGTGGGAACCCGATCGGGCTCGAGCGGCTGACGGCGCTGCCGTGGGCGCAGCTGTGCATCGACTGCAAGCAGAAGGACGTCATGGGGTGAGCCGGCCGCTCGCCTCGTGCGTCCTCGTGCTGGTCTGCGACTCGTGGGGTGTGGGCGACGCCCCCGACGCCGGCGCGTACGGGGACGCGGGATCGAACACCCTCGGCAACACGTCGAGAGCGGTCGGAGGGTTGCACGCCCCGAACCTAGAGGCGCTCGGGCTCGGACACCTCACGCAGGTCCTGGGCGTGGCGCCCCGCGCCGAGCCCGGGACGGCGCACGGGCGGGCCACGGAGCTCTCCGCCGGCAAGGACACCACCACCGGCCACTGGGAGATGATGGGGATCCGCCTGGATGAGCCGTTCCCGGTCTATCCGGACGGCTTTCCGGCCGAGGTGATCGAGCCCTTCGAGGCCGCCATCGGTCGCCTCGTGCTGGGGAACCGGCCGGCGTCGGGAACCGAGATCATCGCGGAGCTCGGGGACGAGCACCGGCGCACGGGCCGACCGATCGTCTACACGAGCGGCGACTCCGTCTTCCAGATCGCGTGCCACAAGCAGGTCGTGCCGCTGGAAACCCTGTACGCGTGGTGCCGCATCGCTCGGGGCATCCTGGACGGACCGCACCGTGTCGGGCGCGTGATCGCCCGGCCGTTCGAGGGGGCCTCGGGAGCCTTCGTTCGCAGCCCCGAGCGTCGTGACTTCTCGGTGCCGCCGCCCGGACCGACCGTTCTCGACCATCTCCATGACGCCCGCATCCCCGTGTTCGGGATCGGCAAGATCCGGGACATCTTCTGCGGAAGGGGAATCGCCGAGGCCGTCTACTCGGATTCGAACGACCACGGCTTGGACCTCACCCTGGCGTACCTGGCGCGCCCGAGGCCGACCTTCGTCTTCACGAATCTCGTCGACTTCGACTCGAAGTACGGGCATCGCAACGACGCGCCGGGCTACGCGGCGGCGATCGAGGCGCTGGACCGACGGATCCCGGAGCTGGTGGAGGCGCTCGACGGCGGCGTTCTCCTGATCACCGGCGACCACGGCTGCGATCCCACGACCCCTCCCACGGATCATTCCCGCGAGCGGACTCCGCTGCTGGCGGCGGGACTTCCCGGCGGGCCTTACGAGATCGGCACGCGAGGCGCGTTCGGCGACCTCGGGATGACCGCCGCCGAGCTCCTCGGAGTCGAGGTGTCGGGACTGATGGGCGCATCGTTCGCGAACCGCCTCGGGTTCCGGAGGGTGGACGAGAGCTCCGGTCGAGGGTGAGGGACCCGCGCACGACCCGTGTCGCTCACCCTCGACCTCAACGGAAGAGCGCGCTGAACCGCCAGGTCAGACGAGCCGTGGACGGAGGGTGACGGTGAACGATCCGCGCACCATCGTGGCGGCCAAGCGCGACGGCGAGCCCCTGTCTGCGGTCGAGATCGAGGCGTTCGTCAAGGGGTACATGAGGGGCGAGGTGTCCGACGCCCTTGCAGCGGCATTCTTGATGGCGTGCCAGTTGCGCGGGATGGACGCCTCGGAGACGCTCGCGCTCACGCGGGCGATGGTGGCCTCCGGCGACACCGTCACGTTCTCCGGACTCGACCGCGCGACGGTCGACAAGCATTCCACGGGCGGGGTCGCGGACGGCGTCACGCTCGTGTTCGCGCCGCTGGCGGCGGCGCTCGGCCTGGCGGTCGCCAAGCTCTCGGGGCGTGGACTCGGGCACACGGGCGGCACGCTCGACAAGCTCGAATCGATCCCGGGGCTGCGCACCGACCTGTCGCCCGACGAGTTGGAGCGCCAGGTTGCACGCGTGGGCTGCGTGGTCGCCGCGCAGTCTCCGAGGCTCGTCCCGGCCGACGGCGCCCTGTACGCGCTGCGCGACGCGACCGCGACGATTCCTTCGGTTCCGTTGATCGCGGCCAGCGTGATGTCGAAGAAGCTCGCCGTCGAAACCGACCTCATCTTGCTCGACGTGAAAGCGGGCTCCGGGGCCTTCATGAAGACGCCGAGGGACGCCGAGGCCCTCGCCCGCGCCTGCCTCGAGCTTGCGAGGGGCTGGCGGAGACCTGCCGCGGCGGCAGTGACCGACATGTCCGAGCCGCTCGGCGACGCGGTCGGGAACGCCCTCGAGGTCGCCGAGGCCGTCGGGGTCCTGCGGGGCGACGACCGGAGTCGCCTCCGCGAGCTCGCGGTCTCGTTCGCCGCGCGCGCGCTCGAGACGCTCGAGGGGAGCGAGCACGCCGCCGCCGTGTCCGCGGCGGAGTCGGCGCTGGACGGCGGGGAAGCGTTGGAGCGGTTCCGCCGGATGGTCGAGGCGCAGGGTGGCGACTCCAGGGTCGTCGACGAACCATGGGACGTGCTGCCCGGTGCCCCCGTCGTGATGCCGCTGTTGATCGATCGCTCCGGCGTGCTCGCCGCCGTCGAGGCCGACGAGATCGGGCTCGCGAGCAGCGCGCTCGGAGCGGGGCGGATCCGCAAGGGCGACCCGATCGACCCGTCGGTCGGTATCGTGGTGCGTCCGAAGGTGGGGGACCGTCTCGAGACCGGCGACCGGATCGGCGAGATCCACGCGCGCGACGAGTCCGCCGCCGCCGGGGCCGCCCGCCGGGTGTTGGCCGCGCTCACGCTGGCCGACAGCCCCGTCGAGCCGCGACCCCTGCTGTACGGCTGGTACGCGTAAGCGGGAGGAGATGGAGTGGGGAACCTCACGGCCCTCGGGCTCCGGTACGGGCTCTACTTGGCCGTGGGCCTCGGCGTCGGGATGGTCGGGCGGGAATACGCCCGCGCGTCCGTCGCGGCCAGGCTGGGCGATCCCACCCCACGCCTGTGGGGTCGGCTCACGCTCAGCCCGAGGCCATGGTTCGAGCCGTTCGGCAGCGGGCTGCTTCCGATCCTGATCCTCCTGCTGTGGGCGGTGGGAGCCTCGCTTCGCCCGCCGCCGTTCGCCTACGCGAAGCCGGCGCCGGTCGATCCGAGCTACCTGCGACGAGGCGCCCGCGATGTCGTGCTCGTGTCGATCGCCGGACCGCTCGCCAACGTCGTCCTCGCGCTGATCGGGAGCCTTCCGCTGCGTGCCGGGCTCTCGGGCGAGGCCGCCCTCGTGCCGGCGGCGTTCGTGTTCGCGAACCTCTCGCTCGCCGTGTTCCACCTGCTGCCGATCCCCGGGCTGGACGGCGCGAGGCTCGTGGCCCTTCTGCTGCCCCCGGAGGCGCGGGAGGTCTACCGCAACCTCGATCGCTATCTGCCGTTGTTCATCATCCTCGTGGTGTTCCTGCTCGCGGGGCCCGTGTACTCGATCGTCTACTCGCTCGTCCGCCCGCTCTGCCGCACGGTGGGCGGATCGGGCTGCATCGTGATCTGAGGTCGTCGTCGCGGCTCCCTGTGCGGTGAGGACCCCGCGTTATCATCGCCGGCATCGACCGAGCCGCTCCCACCGCCCATCCATCCGAACCCGTCCGCCGGGTCCTCACCGGCTACCGCCCGACCGGTCCGCTGCACGTCGGGCACTGGGCCGGAAACGTCGAGAACATGCTGCGGCTCCAGGACGACGCCGGCTACGACTGCTTCTACTTCATCGCCGACTGGCACATGCTCACGACCCACTACGACCGCACGGAAGACCTGGAGCCCTGGACCGAGGGCCTCGTCCTCGATTGGCTCGCCGCCGGGATCGACCCCGCGAAGGCGGTGCTCTACAAGCAGTCGGACATCCCCGAGGTCGCAGAGATGGCTCTGCTGCTCGGCATGGCGACACCGCTCGGCTGGCTCGAGCGCGTGCCGTCGTTCAAGGAACGGCTCCGCGACATGGCCGAGCGGGAGGTCGCGAACTACGGGCTGCTCGGCTATCCGGTCCTGCAGGCGGTGGACATCGCGATCGTGAGGGGCGAGCTCGTCCCGGTGGGGCAGGACCAGGTGGCGCATCTCGAACTGTCGCGTGAGATCGTCAGGCGCTTCAACAATATCTACGGCGACGTGCTGGTCGAGCCGCAGGCGCTCCTTTCCGACACGCCGCTCATCCCGGGCAGCGACGGGCGGAAGATGTCCAAGTCCCTGGACAATTACATCGGGGTTCGCGACGATCCAGAGACGATCCGGGCGAAGGTGCGGACGTTCATCACCGACCCGCTGAAGGTGAGGATGGGGGACCCCGGGCGTCCCGAGATCTGCCCGATCTTCGCGCTGCATCACGTCTTCTCGTCCGGCGATCACATCGACGAGGTGGCCGCGGGGTGTCGGGCGGGCACGTTGGGGTGCGTGGCCGACAAGACGGATCTTGCGGACCGCATCATCGAGTACTTCCGGCCGTACCGAGATCGTCGCGAGGAGCTGCGGGCCGACCCAGAGATCGTGCAGAAGGTGCTGACGGAGGGCGCGGACCGTGCGAGGCCGATCGCGCGACACACCCTCGAGGCGGTGCGCACGGCGATGGGATTCGCGTGAGCACGGGGGCGGAGGAGAGGGCCGTACCGGGCGACTTCGCCGTCGCACTGCCCGTCTACGCGGGTCCGTTCCGCCTGCTCGCCGACCTGATCCTCGAGCAGAAGATCGACGTATGCGACGTGAGCGTGGCGAGCGTCACCGACCGATACCTCGCCCATACGAAGGACGCGGGCTGGTGGAACCTCGAGGAGGCGACCTGGTTCCTCGCCGTCTGTTCCGTCCTGCTGGAGCTGAAGGTCGGGCGGCTGATGCCTCGGAGATCCGAGCTCGACGAGGAGGACATCGTCGGCGGCTCGCCGGACCTCGTGTACGCACGCTCGCTGGAGCTCGCCGCGTTTCGCCGCGTGGCGGTCGAGCTGGCCCGGCGCGTCGAGGACGAGGCCGGCTACTTCGCCCGGGACGTTGGCCCCGGGCCCGAGTACGCGCACCTGTACCCGGACCCCATGGAGCACCTGGATCCCGACCAGCTCGCCCGGATCGCGGCCCGCATGCTCAGACCGCCGCCCACCCTGGACCTGTCGCACGTAACGCCGGTGCGATACACGGTGGCCGAGGCCATGAGCGCGCTGGAGGAGCGGATCTCGACGATCGGCCGAGCCTCGACGTTCCGGGAGATGGTCACGGACTGCCGGGACCGGATCCACGTGGTCGTGCGGTTCCTCGCGCTGCTCGAGTTGTACCGTGAAGGAAAGGTCGAGATGCAGCAGGCGGCGACGTTCGGTGAGATCCAGATCGAGTGGCGGGGGTGAAGCTCGAGTGAGCGGCGAGGACACCCACCGCCTCCGCGCGCTGGAAGCGCTGTTCTTCGTCTCCGACGAGCCGCTGTCCTCGTCGGTCCTGGCTCAGGCGCTCGACCTGGACCGGCGCACGGTCGAATCGCTGTGCGACCGGCTGGCCGACGAGCTCGAAAACCGGGGCTCCGGGCTCGTCCTTCGCTCGGTGGCGGGCGGATGGCGGCTCTACACCCACCCGGACACCGAACCGATCGTCGAACAGTTCGTCCTCTCCTCGCGCCAGGCTCGCCTGACCAAGGCGTCCCTGGAGACCCTTGCCATCGTGGCGTACAAGCAACCGGTGACGCGCCACCAGGTCTCCGGGATCCGGGGCGTCAACTCCGACGGGGTCCTGCGCGCCCTGGTCGACCGCGGTCTCGTTGAGGAGGCCGGGCGAGACGAGGCTCCTGGGCGCCCGGTCCTGTTCGCGACGACGCCCGGCTTCCTCGAGCGCCTCGGGCTCCCGTCCCTCGCATCCCTGCCGGCGATCGCACCTCTCCTCGGCCTGGATCCCGGGGATGAGGGTCCCGCGGGCCGGCTTGTGCCCGATGCCGGACGGGACGAGCCGGCGGAGGGCGATCGCCCAGAGCCGGGCTGAGCGTGGCCGAGGAGCGGCTCCAGCGCGTGCTCGCCCGCGCCGGGTTCGGCTCTCGCAGAGCCTGTGAGCGCCTCGTCGCTGAGGGTCGTGTGACGGTGAACGGAACGGTGGCGATCCTGGGAGACCGAGCGGATGCCGAACGGGATGAGGTCCGGGTCGACGGTCTCACGGTGAACCTCGACCCCAACGTCCGGTACTTCGCGTTCCACAAGCCGGCCGGGGTGCTCACGACGATGCGGGATCCCCAGGGGCGCAGCGACCTCCGTCCCTTCGTCCCGGATGACGGCCCGCGGGTCTTCCCGGTGGGCCGGCTCGATCGAGACTCGGAGGGGCTGCTGCTGCTGATGAACGACGGAGATCTCGCGAACCGCCTGATGCATCCGAGCTTCGGGATCGAGAAGGAGTACCTCGCGGAGGTGGAGGGGCGGCCGGCCCAGAAGCATCTCGCGAGGATCCGCGCGGGCGTGGCGTTGGACGACGGTCTCGCTCGTGCGAAGGCGGCGCGGATCGTCGCCGCGAGCGGCCCGCGAGGCGCACTTCGGCTCGTGATGACCGAGGGCCGCAAGCGCGAGGTGCGGCGGTTGTTGGCCGCGGTCGGGCTGCCGGTGACCCGCCTCGTCCGACTCAGGGTGGGCCCGGTGAGGATGGGATCGCTCCCGCCGGGAGCGATCCGCCCGCTCACGAGCGAGGAGATCAGGGAACTCCTGCGAGCCGCTGCCGGGTAGCCTGGTGGGCCCAGGCGACCGGAACGGGTTCGACCGGCTTGCATGAGGTTGCGGAGGGACGATGTGAGGGTGCGAGCGGCTCGGGGTGCGATCGTGGTTCCCCACGACTCGGCGGAGGCCGTGCTGGGTTCCACCGAGCGGCTCCTGGCCGCCGTGCTCGACCGCAACGGGGTCGCCCGCGACGACCTGATCAGCATCCTGTTCACGGTCACCGACGATCTCCGGTCTGCGTTCCCGGCCGAGGCCGCCCGGCGGATGGGTCTGGGCCTCGTGCCCCTGATGTGTGCGCGCGAGATCCCCGTCGAGGGCTCCATGCCCTCCGTCGTCCGCGTGCTCGCCCACTTCTACACCGACGGGACGTTGGGCGAGATCGCCCACGTCTACCTCGACGGCGCTGAGTCACTTCGCGATGACGTCGAAGCCGGTTGAGCGCGTCACCGTCGTCGGCACGGGGCTCATCGGTACGTCCGTCGCCCTCGCGGCCGCGCGCGTGGGGTGCGTCGTCACCGGCTGGGATGTGGACGAAGCCACGGCGCGCCGGTCGGCTGCACGCGGCGGGTTCTCCACGGCCGGATCGCTCGCGAGTTCCGTCGCCGGCGCCGACGTGGTCGTGATCGCCACGCCCATCGAGACGGTCCCCGCCCTGGTCGTGGCGGCCCTCGCCGCGGATCCCGAGGCCATCGTGACCGATGCGGCGAGCGTGAAGTCCCAGGTCCTTACCGAGGTCGCAACCGCAGCCGGGAGCGCGGATCTGCCTCGCTTCGTTCCGGGGCACCCGATGGGTGGGAGCGAGCGCTCGGGCCCCGACCACGCGGCCGCCTCGGTGATCGACGGGATCGTGTGGGTGCTCACGCCGACGGAGACGTCGGACACCGCCCTCGTCGCCCGGCTCGAGGCGTGGATCGAACGGATCGGGGCGAGTCCCGTTCGGATGGCGGCGGAGCGGCACGACCGGCTCGTCGCCTTCGTCAGCCATCTCCCGCAGGTCGCGTCGACGACGCTGATGAGCCTTGCGGCCACCGAGGAGGCGGACGAACCCGAGATCCTCCTCCTCGCGGCCGGCGGCTTCCGCGACCTTACGCGCCTCGCCGCGTCGAACCCCGCCCTGTGGAGCGACATCCTCCTGGCCAACCGGGACGCGGTGGCGCGGGCGATCGACCTGTACGTCGCGCGCCTACGTGCCTTGCGTGACGAGGTGGTCGCCGGTGAGGCCGGCCGGGTGGAGGCGACGTTCGAGATGGCCAAACGCGCGCGCCTGCGCCTTGCGACCAAGCCGAAGGTCCGGGCCGGCGTCGCGGTCCTCCAGGTGGTCGTGCCCGATCGCCCCGGGGCCCTTGCCGAGCTCACCCTCGCGCTCGGCGAGGCGGGCGTGAACATCGAGGACCTGCAGATCGTCCATTCGCCGGAGGGCGGTCGCGGCACGGTCCACGTCACCGTCGCCGGCGAGGACGCCGATGCGGCGGCCGAGGTCCTGTCCGGTCGCGACCTCGACCCGACGCGACTGGCCTGAGGAGGCCGATCGTGGACGTCCGCACCGTTCCCGGAGGCCGGGTCGAGGGAGTCACGCGGGTGCCGGGGGACAAATCGATCGCGCATCGCTGGCTGATCCTGGCGGCCGGTGGGATGGGTCGGAGCGTTCTCGTCGGGCTTCCGCGCTCACTGGATGTCCGCTCGACGGCCTCCTGCCTCGCTACCGTCGCGCCGACGGCTCGAGCTTCACTCGAGGCTTGGGCCCGAAACGGTGGTCGGGCCGCGGAGGGTCACGGTTCCACGTGGAACCGGGGTCTCGACCATGGCTCGAGTCCGGCACTTGAGGTCGAGGGTGAAGGTTGGACGGGGATCCGGCCTCCCGATCGGGACCTCGACTGCGGCAACTCCGGCACGACGATGCGGTTGTTGACGGGGGTGGGAGCGGGCTCGCCCTTCGTCACCGTCCTCGTGGGGGACGCGAGCCTGTCCTCGCGGCCGATGGAGCGGGTCGCCGAACCCCTTCGCCTCATGGGGGCACGCATCGCGACGACGTCGGGCCACGCCCCGGTTCGCGTGGAAGGAGGCGGGCTCCACGGCATCCGCTACTCGATGCCGATCCCGAGCGCGCAGGTGAAGGCGGCCATCCTGCTGGCCGGCGTCGTGGCGTCGGGGGAGACGATCGTCGCCGAGGCTGTATCGACTCGCGACCACACCGAGCGGGCGCTGGCGGCGCTCGGCGCGCCCTCCCGCTTCGTCGATGGCTCCGTTCGGGTTTCGGCTTTCCAGCACGACGGGTTCCGGGCAACGGTGCCCGGGGACCCCTCGTCGGCCGCGTTCCTCGTCGCCGCGGCGGCCCTGACCGGAGGTGGGCTGACGGTTCGGGGACTGGGACTGAACCCGAGCCGGCTCGGGTTCCTCGGCGTCATGAAGCGGATGGGCATCGACACGCAGTCCACCGTGACGAGCGAGGAGCTCGGTGAGCCGGTCGGTGACCTGCGGGTCGCTTCGTGCGAGGGGATCCTGCCGGTCCGGATCGAGGAGGCCGAGCTGCCGATCGTGATCGACGAGGTGCCGGTGCTGGCTCTTCTCGCCGCGCACGCGAGCGGAGGAACGACGTTCTTCGGCGCGGAGGAGCTGCGCGTGAAGGAGAGCGACCGGCTGACGATGGTCGCGGATGCGATCGCCGGTCTGGGAGGGAACGCCGTGGTCGAAGGGGACCGCCTCGTCGTCGCGGGCGGCGGGCTCGAGGGCGGCATCGCGCGTTCCGGTGGGGACCATCGGATCGCGATGGCGGCGGTCGTGGGCGCCATGGGAGCACGGAGGCCGAGTCGCGTCGAGGGCATCGAGGACGCCGACGTGTCCTTCCCCGGGTTCGTCGAGATCCTGCGCTCACTTGGGGGCCCGCTCGAGGTCGAGGGATGAGCCCTCCGCGGGTGATCGCGATCGACGGGGCGGCCGGAAGCGGGAAGAGCACCCTCGCGCGCGGCCTCGCCCGGGCCACCCGACTCGCCTATGTGAACACCGGACTCATGTACCGGGCGCTCACGGTCGCCGCCCTCGAGCGCGGCGTGAACCCGGACGACGGCGACGCCCTCGCCGAGCTCATGAAGACGTTGAGGTTCAGCCTCACGGGCGCCGCAACCCCGGAACTGTCGATCGAGGGTTCGCCGTCCCTGGCCTCGCTGACGAGCCCCGCGGTGGAGGCGACCGTCTCGAGGATCTCCCGGCATCCCCCGGTGCGCGCCCTCATGCGAGACGCCCAGCGGACGCTCGGGCACGCGGGTGCCGTGATGGAGGGCCGTGACATCGCATCTGTCGTCTTCCCCGACGCGCCCGTGAAGATCTACCTCGTCGCAGACCCCGTGGTCCGGGCGCGTCGCCGGGCGGCGGAGCGGCCCGGCGAACGGATCGACGAGGCGCTGCGTGCGCGCGACGCGATCGACGCCAGCGTGAACGCATTCGAGCCACAGGCCGATGCCGTGATCATCGACACGACCGGTCTCGACGTCGAGGCCACGATCGCGGCGGCGCTCGAGGTCGTTCGCGAACGGTTGCCAGGGGTGGCGCCGTGAACGACGCCGACGACGCGATCGACGACTCGCGGATTCGAGTCCCGAAGGTGGCGGTGATCGGGCGACAGAACGTCGGGAAGTCGACCCTGGTCAACCGCTTGTTCGGCCGCCGCGAGGCCATCGCGCACGGCCAACCCGGAGTCACGCGCGATCGCCTCGAGGTCGAGGCTTCGTGGCGCGGGCGGCGATTCACCCTCGTCGACACGGCGGGGTTCGTGACCCGAGCGCGGGGCCTCGATGCACTCGCCCTCGAGCAGGCGGACCGCGCGGCCGCCGAGGCGGACCTCGTCCTGCTGGTCGTGGACGTTCGGGCAGGCGTCACCGAGGAGGACGCGGCGCTCGCCCGGCGGCTGCGTCGAGCCGTCGTCCCCGTCGTGCTCGTGGCGAACAAGGTCGACACCGAACAGGAGGAAGCCGACGCCGCCGCCTTCCACGCGCTCGGCCTCGGCGATCCACTCGGGGTGTCGAGCCTGCACGGCCGGGCCACCGGCGACCTGCTCGACGCGATGGTCGACCTGCTGCCGAACGCCCCCCGAGAGGCGGATCAGGCCTCCGATGAGAGCCCCCGATTCGCGATCGTGGGCCGGCCGAACGTCGGGAAGTCCAGCGTGTTCAATCGCCTGGTGGGGGAGGAGCGCTCCGTCGTCTTCGAGGAGGCCGGAACGACACGTGACGCGGTGGACGCCATCGTCCAATGGCCGGGAGGTCCGGTGCGGTTCGTCGACACGGCGGGGATGCGACGTGAGATCAAGGTCAAAGGAGTGGAGTACTTCAGCCTCGTGCGGGCGACGGAGGCCATCGAGCGGGCGCACGTCGGGATCCTCGTGATCGACGCCGCCGACGGGTTCACGGGAGAGGACAAGAAGATCGCGACGCGCATCATGGAGGCCGGGCGAGCGTTCCTTCTCGTCGCGAACAAGTGGGACCTCGTCGAGGAGAAGGAGCGGACGTACCGCGCCCTGCGGGACGACATCCTTCCGTTCGGGCGCGCCGCGGCGATGCGCACGTCCGCGGTCACGGGCCAGGGCATTCACCGGCTCGGCCCCGTCCTCCTCGACCTTCGGAGGAGGTGGTCGCTGCGTGCGCCGACGGCGACGGTCAACGAGGTGATCCAGCGCGCGCAGGCCGAGCGACCGACCCCCCGATCGGCAGGCACGCTCCACTACGCGACCCAGGTGAGCTCGGGCCCGCCGGTGTTCGTCATCTTCGGCGGGGCGAACGAACCCGACGCAGGCTACCGGCGGTTCCTCGAGAACCGGCTGCGCCGGGAGCTCGGTCTGGAGGGCGTGCCGATCCGCCTGCGGTTCCGTGCGCGCGGCCGCCGGGGGAGGCCGGGTCGATAAGTACAATCGGCTCAGCACGGGACGTGGCGCAGCCTGGTAGCGCACTGGTCTGGGGGACCAGGGGTCGCGGGTTCAAATCCCGCCGTCCCGACGGATGCGAGGAACGGGCGGGTCGACTCCAGGGTCGTCGGCGATCCTCACCGTCCCGAACGCACTCTCGTCCCTTCGGATCCTCCTGATCCCCGTCTTCTGCTGGCTGATCGTTCACCGTGGAACCGAGGCGGCAGGCATCGTCACGTTCGCCGGCGTGGTGGCCACCGACTGGGTCGACGGCTACATCGCCCGGCGCACCGGGCGGGTCTCGGAGCTCGGGAAGGTGCTGGACCCGGTGGCCGACCGCCTCGCGATCGCGGCTGGCCTGGCCGCCCTCGTCGTGCGGGGAGCCTTCCCGTTCTGGGCCGCGGTGTCGATCATCGCCCGCGACCTGGCGGTGCTGGCCGTCGGCGCCGTCCTCCTCGCGCGCCGGCGTCTACGGATCGACGTCCGTCTCGTCGGAAAGGTCGCCACCTTCTCGCTCATGGTGGCCGTGCCGTGGATCGCCTGGGGGAACCTGAAGCTGCCACTGGGCCGGCCCATCCTGGTGGCCGGGTGGTCGTTCTTCGTCGTGGGGATCGTCGCGTACTATGTCGCGGCCGCGGTCTACGCGGTCGACATCCGACGCGCTCTCGCACGATCGTAGGAGACTCGGCTTCCGGCGCCGCGGCCGGCCCGGCGCCAGGTCGCACCTGGCGGTATCGTTCCGTCGGCACGGCGATCACGACGAGGGAGGGCGGCGGTGGAGTTCCCCGAGGACCTTCGCTACTCGAAGGAACACGAGTGGATGCGGATCGAGAACGGCCGGGTCCGCGTGGGCATCACGGACTACGCCCAAGACGCGCTCGGCGACGTCGTCTACGTCGACCTTCCGGACGTCGGCGCGGAGGTGAAGGCCGGACAGGCCTTCGGCGAGGTCGAGTCGACGAAATCGGTGTCCGACGTCTTCAGTCCGGTCTCGGGCACGATCGCCCAGCGGAACCCGTTGATCGAGGATCATCCCGAGCTGGTGAACGAGCAGCCGTACGGAGACGGGTGGCTCGTCGGGATCGATCCGTCGGACGTCTCCGAGGCGGACGCGCTGCTCGATGCGGCCGCGTACCAGGCGTTCCTTCACGAATCACAAGCCTGAACCTTCGGTCGACCGAGGGTCGAGAGTGAGAGCGATTCACGCTTGAGGGTACGTCTCTTGTTCGGTTGACCCTTCGGGGACCCTGCGATAACGTCCACTCGGTCTGGAGGTCGAGGGTCGAGCCGTGACCTCGACCCTCGCCCGCAGACCGCACCTGGGGGGAAGTAGACGGTGTTCTGTACCCGCTGTGGACATCCGAACCGCGACGACGCTCGATTCTGCGCGAAGTGCGGCGCTCAACTCGAGGACGATTCGACCGTTTCGTTGACGCCGGTCGAGACCGAAGATGAGGGACACGACGAGTTCCCGTTTCCTCACGACAGCCTGGAGACCGGTCAGGCTCTGCTTCTCGTCAAGCGCGGTCCGAACGCGGGGTCGACCTTCCTGCTGGAGCAGGAGTCGACGTCGGCGGGACGAAGCCCAGAGAGCGACGTGTTCCTCGACGACGTCACCGTTTCGCGCAAACACGCGATCTTCGATCGGCGGGCCGACGGCTCGTGGTTCATCCGCGACGTGGGGAGCCTGAACGGAACGTACGTGAACCGCGAGCAGGTCGACGAGACGAAGCTGGCGTCCGGCGACGAAGTGCAGATAGGCAAGTTCAAGCTGACGTTCTTCGCGGCAGGGGAGTGAGGTCCATATGTCGGGCACGCGCAACTATCAATCGATCGGCGAGGTCCTCGTCTCGGTCAAGGCGGAGTTCCCCGACATCACGATCTCGAAGATCCGATTCCTCGAGGCGGAAGGGCTGATCGAGCCGGAGCGCACCCCCTCGGGCTACCGGAAGTTCTACCCGCAGGACGTCGAGAAGCTCCGGTCGATCCTGCGGATGCAACGCGACGAGTACCTGCCGCTGAAGGTGATCAAGGAACGACTGTTGAAACAGGACGCCGACGACGCGGCGGGCGAGCTCGACGGCGACGAGGAGATCGCGGGTGACGAAGGGGACGGAAAGGTCACAGCGGCCGTAGAGATCGCCGACGCCCCCACCGGCCTGCAGATGTCGATCGAGGAGATGTCGGCCGCGACCGGCGTCGACCGGGAGCGGATCCGTGAGCTCGAGTCCTTCGGCATCGTCTGCTCCCACGGGCCGCAGGAAGCCCGGTATTACGACGGCGACGACTACATCGTCCTGTCGATCGTGAAGGACTTCTTCCGACACGGGATCGAGCCCCGACATCTCACGATGTACAAGCATTTCGCGGACCGCGAGTCCACCTTCTTCGAGGCGCTGGTGGCGCCGACCCTCCGACAGCGCAACCCCGATGCCCGCCGTGCCGCGTCGCAGACCCTTGCGGACCTGTCCGTCACGTCTCGGAAGTTCAAGCAGGCTCTGCTGCGGACGAACCTCCGGGAGAACCTGCAGACCGCGTGAGGGAGACGCACGGACGAGGTCGCGGAGCGCCGGCGGCGCTCGTGGTCGGCGTGCTCGTGCCGTGCCTGCTCGCCGGGATCGCGGCGGCGGTCCCCGGCATGGCTCCGCCGCCGACTCCGGTACCTCCGCGCGGATCCCTCTCGCCGTTCCCCTCGGTGCTCCAGACTCCGGCCGACGCCTCGGCGAGACCCCCGCCATCGGCCGCCTCCGTCGTGCTCGCCGACCTCGATACGGGGCAGATCCTTTCCGCCGACGGCCAGACGACCTCACGCGCGATCGCAAGCCTCACGAAGGTCATGACGGCGATCGTGGTGCTCGATCGTGCCGGCCCCGACGACATGGTCACCGTGACGAGCGACGCGGTGTTCGGGCCTCACGACTACGGGGCGTCGTCCACACTCGGCTTGCGCGCGGGGGAGCGGATCAGCGCTCGCGACCTGCTGTACGGGATGCTCCTCGGCTCCGCGAACGACGCGGCGATCGCTCTCGCGGACCATGTCGCCGGCAGCGTCGAGTCGTTCGTCCGGCTCATGAACGAACGGGCGAGGGCGCTGGGGCTGCGGCGATCCAACTTCGTCTCCCCGGACGGGCTCGACGATCGCGGTCGCTCGACGGCTTCGGACGTCCTGCGTCTGACGCGGGCGGCCTATCGGATCCCGCTGTTCGCGCACGTCGTGGCCGCCCGCGAGCACGACGTTCGCTCGAGTTCCCACCCCGTGCGTCGCATCCAGAACCGCAACGCGCTCCTGTGGCTGTACCCGGGCGCGATCGGCGCGAAGACGGGGACCACCGCCGCGGCCGGAGAGTGCCTCGTGGCGGTGGCTCAGCGCAACGGAACCCGTCTGGTCGCCGTGGTCCTCGGGTCCCCACACGAGCCCTTCTCGGAAGCTGCCGCCTTGCTGAACTACGGCTTCGAGGCGTTCGACCGCTCGAAGATCGTGACCCGGGGACAGCCGGAGGGCACCCTCGCCGTTCGTGGCGGCTCCGTCCCCGTCGTCGCGGGTGACGATCTCACCGCCTTGGTGGCGCATCCGGCCCGGGTCCGGATCCGCACCGTGACCGACCGCTCTGTAGCCTTTCCACCCGCCCCCGGCGAGAGGATCGGGACCCTTCGCGTCAGCTCGTCGGGCTTCGACCTGGGGACGGTTCCCTTGCTCGCGGCCGTGGCCGCCCTGCCACCGCCTCCCTCGGGCACGTGGTGGTCTCGAGCCGGAGAGTCCGTCGCGCGTGCCGTCGCGCACGCGGTCGACGCACTCGGCTGAACGCCGCTCGCCTCCGGGACCTGGCCTCTCGCGGCTGTTACGCTCGCCCTGCATGTCGGAGGTCGCGAGCGTCCTGTTCGGTCGCGCGGACGTCCGCCGCCGGGTTCAGGAGCTCGGCCGCACGATCACCGGGGACTACGTGGGGCGGAGTCCGGTGCTCATCACGGTCCTGAAAGGTGGTGCGGTCTTCCTCGCAGATTTGATGCGCCAGATCGACCTTCCCGTGGAGACCTACTTCATGGCCGTGAGCCGCTACGGCGACGCCGAGGAATCACTCGGGCGGGTGCAGATCCTGCTGGACGTCGACGCCGACCTCGGTGGGCGTGACGTGATCCTCGTCGAGGACATCGTGGACACCGGGCTCACGCTTCGATACCTGCTGACCACGCTTCGGGCACGGACCCCGGCTTCCGTCGAGGTCTGCACGCTCTTGGACAAGTCCGTGCGCCGAATCGTGCCCGCCGAGCTGCGCTACGTCGGGTTCGACTGCCCCGATCGGTTCGTCGTTGGCTACGGACTCGATTTTCGGGAACGCTACCGGAACCTACCCGACATCCTGCAGGTCGACGATCTGCCGGGACTCACCGATCACCCGGACGCGCTCGTGCCTCTGCTCGCCACCGGCGTTTCCGCGTAGGTTGCCCGACGTTGGGGCCACGGTTACAGTGGCCGGACGGCCATGATCGAGATGGAACTCACCGGCGTTCGCGTCGAGCTCCCCACGAACCAACCGATCGTGCTGTTGCGCGAGCGTGAGGGCGAGCGCTACCTGCCGATCTGGATCGGCGCCGCCGAGGCCGCCGCGATCGCCCTATCGCTCCAGGGGGTCGTGACGCCGCGCCCCATGACCCACGACCTGTTGAAGAACATCCTCGACGATCTCGCGATCGAGGTACACCGGATCATCGTCACCGAGCTTCGGGACAGCACCTTCTACGCGACGATCGAGCTGCAGCGCCAGGGAGAGAGCTTCGAGATCTCATCTCGGCCGAGCGACGCGATCGCCCTGGCCGTCCGCACGGCGACACCGATCTTCGCCAGCGAGGACGTCTTGTCCGAGGCATCGATCCTGATCCCGGGCGACGAAGAGGAAGAGGTCGAGAAGTTCCGGGAGTTCCTGGACAACGTGACGCCAGAGGACTTCGAGACCTGAGGCACGATGCGAACGTCCCCGAAGGATGCGAAAGAGGCGACCGAACGTCCCCCTCGACCGCTCGCCCGCCTCTCGCAGGGAACCCTCCGGACCTTCCCGGGCCGCGGGATGGTCCACAAGAGCTAGCTACATCATCGGCCGGCGGGGGCTCGGAACTTGAATGATGCCTCGCCCGGCGCGCCCCGGTTGCGTTGACACGCACGCGGACGTCCCCTACGCTGCCGAAACACATCGACGTGATTACGGAGTTGTGATGAGCGAAGAAGGGTTCCGCGCGCCCGAGGCCAGACGCATCGCCGGCATCACCTACCGGCAGCTGGACTACTGGACGCGGACCGGGCTCGTGACCCCGTCCGTGCGAGACGCGCACGGCTCGGGCACCCAACGCCTCTATTCCTTCCAGGACCTCGCCGCGCTCCGCGTGATCAAGAATCTCCTCGACACCGGCCTGACGCTGCAGCGGGTCCGCCGGGCGGTCGCCCACCTGCGGGCGATGGAACGGCCGCCCCACGGCGTCACGCTCATGTCGGACGGGCGCGGCGTGTACGAGGCCCACAGCCCGGAGGCCGTCGTCGACCTGCTGAAGAACGGCCAGGGTGTCTTCGCGATCTCGCTGGACCGAGTATGGAGCGACGTGGAGGACAGCATCGGCAGAGCGGCGAAGCGACGGGCGCCTCGCGCGGTCGCCGGAGGCTCGTGAGCGCGCGGCCGGCGGCCTCCGAGTCCCAGCGCCCGAGTGACACCGTCCGCTTCGCCCACGCTTCCGAGCGCCAGTTCGCCAAGCTGTTGGACTTCTACGAGATCGGCTGGGAGTACGAGCCCACGTCGTTCGACATCGAGTGGGACGACGAGGGGAGCGTCACCCAGCGATTCACCCCCGATTTCTATCTTCCCGAGTTCGATCTGTACATCGAGATCACGACCCTGAACCAGAAGCTCGTCACGAAGAAGAACCGGAAGGTGCGACGGCTGCGGGAGCGCTATCCCGAGATCCGCTGCAAGATCTTCTATCAGCGCGACTACCTGTCGCTGGTGACGAAGTACGACCTCGAGGACACGTCGGGCTGACCCCCCGGTCACGGCCTGTCCGTGTCCGTACACTGACTCGACGTGAGGTTCGCTCCGCACACCGACGACGAGGTTCGCGACATGCTCGACGGCCTCGGTCTCTCGTCGCTCGACGACCTGTTCACGCAGATCCCCCTCGCGGTGCGGCTGGATCGGCCGCTCAACATCCCGTACGGCGTCTCGGAGATGGAGCTCGTCGCGGACCTGCGTGCCCTCGCCGCCCGCGACCGAAGCGCCGACACGCTCGTGTGTTTCGCCGGCGCGGGAGCGTACGATCACTACGTCCCCTCCTTGGTGTGGGCTCTGGCGGGGCGTTCGGAGTTCTACACGTCGTACACCCCTTATCAGCCGGAGCTCTCGCAGGGCGTCCTGCAGGTGCTGTTCGAGTTCCAGTCCCTGATCTGCGAGCTCACGGGCATGGAGGTGTCGAACGCATCCCTCTACGACGGGGCTACGGCGCTCGTGGAGGCCGTGCACATGGCGAGATCGGGCTCACGGACGCGAGTGCTCGTGTCCGGTGGCGTCGACCCGCGGTTCGTGGAGACCCTGCGGACGTTCGGTCGCGGCACCGGCTACGACCCCGAGGTGTTCCCGGTCGACGACGGTCGCGGGGGGACGCCGCCGCTCCGCGAGGACGTCGCCGCCGTGGTCGTGCAGCATCCGAACGTCTACGGCGTGCTGGAGCCCGCCGGCGAGCTCTTCCGGGCCGCGAGGGAAGCCGGCGCGACGGCGATCCAGGTGTTCGACCCCCTGTCGCTCGGCGTGCTGGCCCCCCCGGGGGACCTCGGCGCGGACATCGCGGTCGCCGAGGGACAGCCCCTGGGCAACCACCTGAACTACGGGGGGCCCTACCTCGGGATCATCGCCGCTCGGATGGCCGACGTTCGCAAGATGCCGGGGCGAATCGTCGGAGAGACCCTCGATGTCGACGGCGCGCCGGGGTACGTGCTGACCCTGCAGGCCCGCGAGCAGCACATCCGCCGCGAAAAGGCGAACTCCAACATCTGCACGAACCAGACCCTGATGGCGATCGCGGCGACCGCCTACCTGGGCTGGCTCGGTCCCGCCGGGCTCATGGAGCTGGGGCGTCAGTGCGCGTCGCGGGCCGCCTACGCCGCGGAACGCCTGACGGCCGTGCCCGGGGTCTCCCTCCTGTTCCCACGGGCACCCTTCTTCAAGGAGTTCGCCCTTCGGGTGCCGCGCCCCGCGATCGACGTGCGCGACGCCCTGATCGGCCGGGGGATCCTCGCCGGTGTTCCGCTCGCCTCGGCCGGCGACGACGTGCTGCTCGTGGCCGTGACCGAAAAGCGCGACAAGGGCGAGATCGACAGCTACGCAGACCAGCTCGGGCAGGTGCTGGCGACGTGATCGGTGCTCCCATCCGGACGCAGGGCCCCGACCGAGGGGGGACCATCAAGGACAGATCCGTGCCCGGCCGGCGCGCCTTCAGCTTCGGACCGCTCGACGTTCCGGTCGCATCGGTCCCGCCGGAGCATGCCCGGGCGAGGGCACCGGCGCTGCCCGAGGTCGCCGAGGTCGACCTGATCCGTCACTACACGCGCCTGTCGCAGATGAACTACGGCCTCGATACCGGCTTCTACCCGCTCGGCTCCTGCAGCATGAAGTACAACCCGAAGGTGGCGGAGGAGGTCGCCGCGCTCGCGGGCTTCCGCCGGGCGCATCCTCTGCAACCGGACCAGACCATGCAGGGGGGCCTGGAGGTGCTCTGGCGGCTCGAGCGGGCCCTCTGCGAGATCACCGGGATGTCGCGCGCGACCCTGCAACCGCCCGCCGGGGCGTGCGGGGAGGTGACGGGCCTGCTGATCATGCGCGCGTACCACGCGGAGCGGGGAGCCGAGCGGACGAAGGTTCTGATCCCCGACAGCGCCCACGGGACGAACCCGGCGAGCGCGCACCTCGGGGGCTTCGAGGCGGTGCCGGTTCCATCGGACCCCCGCGGCATGGTCGACGTGGACGGGCTGGCGAAGCTGGTGGGGGACGACGTCGCGGGTCTGATGTTGACGAACCCCAACACCCTCGGTCTGTTCGAGGAGAACATCGTGGAGATCGCGCGACTGGTCCACGACGCCGGTGGCCTCGTCTATTACGACGGCGCCAACCTGAACGCGATCCTCGGGCGCTGCCGGCCCGGCGATATGGGATTCGACATCGTTCACATCAACACGCACAAGACGTTCGCGACTCCCCACGGTGGGGGAGGGCCGGGAGCCGGACCCGTCGGCGTGATCGAGGAGCTGGCTCCGTACCTGCCGACGCCGACGATCGAGCGCGACGGCGAATCGGGGCCGTTCTTCCTGCAGCACGACCGCCCACGCTCGATCGGGCGCGTGCACGGATTCCACGGGAACTTCGCGGTGCTCGTGCGGGCGTACGCGTATGTCTTCCTGCACGGCGCCGACGGGCTGAAGGAGGTGAGTCAGCTCTCCGCCCTGAACGCCAACTACCTCGCGTCCCTCGTCGTCGAGGACTTCCCGCTCGCGCATCCGGACGTGCGGCCGATGCACGAGTTCGTGGCGACGGCGAAGCCGTTGAAGGACGAGACGGGCGTGCGCGCCATGGACGTCGCGAAACGCGTGATCGATCTCGGGTTCCATCCGTCGACCGTGTACTTCCCGCTCGTGGTCGAGGAAGCGATGATGGTCGAGCCCACCGAGACCGAGACGCGCGAGACACTCGACGCCTTCGCCGCGGCCTTGCGCCGGGCGGCGGCCGAGTCGCACACCACGCCCCAGCTCCTGCACGACGCCCCCGTGAGCACCCCGGTGCGCCGCCTCGACGAGGCCAGAGCCGCCCGCCATCTGAAGCTCCGCTGGGACTGACGAGCGCCCCTCAGGTCTCCCGCACCCCGGGCGAGCGGGCGATCACGTGGAACACGTGCCAGTGCTTCGGATTCCCCAGGGCGTCCGTGTCGTCGTTCTCCTCCTCCCGGAGCGCCAGCGTCTCGAGCGGGGAGAGCAGTTCGCGGGCCTGTGCCTCGGTGTGGAACGTCATGTCCGGCTCCGAGGCCCACGAGTCGCGGTCTCCGAAGAACTGGCCCGCGAACACGCCACCGGCATGCAGCGCGCCCACGACCGAGGCCCACAGGGCCGGGAACGAGGCGGGAGAGCAGAAGGGCAGGCTCCATTCGGCATGTACGAGGTCAACGCCGGGTAGCGGCCCCAGGTCCTCGAACCGCGCGGTCCGGGTCTCGAGCCGGGCCGCGTCCGCGGGAGCGACGCGTCCGCGGAGGCGCCGGATCGCGTCGGCCTCCGCGTCGATCGCGAGGACGCGCCACCCACGGCGCAGGAGCTCGGCCGTCTCGGTGCCGTCTCCGCAGCCCAGATCGACCGCCGATCCGACGGCCGTCACCATGCCCAGCGCCTCCGTCAGGAACTCGCGAGGCTCCCGTTCCTCGACGGCGTCGTAGTACGCGCTCCACTCGGGCGTCGTGGGCAACCCCCCGCCGGGCACCTCCTCGCCGCCGGTGTTCCGTCGAAGCGGAGGGGAGCGTCGCTCCGGAGGTGGTTTGGGGCAAGGTGACATAATGTGCGTTATGGGGGTTCCATCCCGGCCAGGAGCGGGGCATCCCGCGGGCTCAGGCGGCGTCGCACACCCCAGATCGTGACCAGCCACAGGGCCTCGGCGACGATGCGGCGGGACATCTTCGATTCGCCGTACCGGCGCTCGCGGAACGTGATCGGTACCTCGCCGACCGCCGCGCCGAGGTTCGTCGCACGCATCACGAGCTCGATCTGGAACCCGTAGCCGTCGGCGCTGAACGGCTCCGCGACGAGGTCCTTCAGCAGCCTGCCGCGGTAGACGCGGTAGCCGCTCGTGGCGTCGTGGACGGGGAGCCCGAGCATGTGCCGAGCGTAGGCGTTGCCGGCGCGGGAAAGGGCGACGCGCGCCCGGCTCCAGTTCGTGACCGAGCCCCCGGGGATGTAGCGGCTGCCCACCGTGAGGTCCAGCCCCTGAGCGGCGGCGAGGAGTCCGGGGAGCTCGGCGGGATCGTGTGAGAGGTCCGAGTCCATCTCCACGATCAGATCGTAGGCCTCGTCGAGGCCGACCCGGAACCCCTCGAGATAGGCGCTCGCGAGGCCGGACTTGGTTGGCCGCTCGATCAGCCGGACTCGGGCGGGCGATTCCTTCGCCAGGGGCCGCACGGCCTCGGCCGTGCCGTCGGGCGAGGCATCGTCCACGACGAGGGCGTCGATGTTCGGTCCCGCGCCGAGCGTGCCCCGAAGCACCGGTTCGATCGTGTCGCGCTCGTTGAACGTGGGAAGGACGACGAGCGTTCGGGCGTCCCCGGGCAGCGGCTCGGGCCGAGCGGACGGGGTCCGGCGGCGCCCGGGAAGCACGAGGAGGCCGGCGAGGAACGCGAGCGAGACCCAGGGGAGCCAGTCCCCCAGCCGGACGTACCACGTGCGCGAGTCGGAGGACCGGATGGCGCCCCTGAGGATACCGGTCTGAAACAGCCCGAGATGCTCGGTGACGCGCCCGCTGGGATCGATGAACGCGCTGATCCCCGACACCGCCGCGTTCACCACCCACCGGCCGGTTTCCACCGCTCGCATGCGGCTCATCTGCTCGTGCTGCGCCGAGGCGGCCGTGAACCCGTACGACGCGTTGTTCACCGTCACGACGAGGAAGCGCGCGCCGTCGCGCACGAACGCCCGCGGGATGTCCGGGAAGCTGTTCTCGAAGCAGATCGGCGCCCCGAAGGGCGGCAGCCCCGCGGTGGTCACGGTGTGGATACGTACTCCCGGCGCCCGATCGACCTGGATCTGATCGATCGCGTGGAACCATGCGAGGTGACTCCGCCACGGCACGTACTCGCCGAACGGAACGAGGTGCACCTTGTCGTATCGATCCACGAGCCCCCCGCGCCCGTCGAACAGGAGCGCGGTCGTTCGCTCGCGGCCGTCGGGGTCGTCGGTGACCGCGCCGACCAGTGTCGGCGCACCGGCGCGGGCGATGGCGGCGCGCATGGCCGCGACGGTCGCGGGGTCCGAGGCCGCTCCTGGATCCAGAGCCCCCTCGCCCCAGACGGCGAGGTCGGGCGGGTCGAGGGCGAGCGCCCGATCCTGTTCGATGTTCAGGCGGGCGACCGCGATGTCCTCGGCCACGCCGGTGGGCGCCGATCTCGCGGTCCGCACGTCCACCTGCACCGTGGCGACCTGGATCGGCTGGCCGGTGGCGGTGGGAAAGGCGATGGCCACAGGCCCCACGGCGAACACACACGCCAGCGCCACCCGGCCGAGCCGCCGGATCCCCGCTCCCCCACCGCCAGCCGCCGACAGGATCAGCCCGTTCACGAGCACGACCACGAACGTGACGCCCCACACGCCCGTGACGCTCGCCAGACGCAGCGTCGCCCGGTTGTCGACCTGACTGACCCCGAGACTCCCCCAGGTGAAGCCGCCGAGCGGCCACATCCCCCTTGCCCAGTCGAGCACCGTCCACAGGGCCGCGGCGACGAACGACGTAAGGACCGGCCGGCCCGGGCGGCGCAGCGCCGGAACGATGAGCCCGAAGAGGGCCGTCGAGGCCGCGGAGCCGAGCGTGAGCGCCGTCCAGGCGCCGAACCCGAACAGCGCGATCCAGTACAGGGTCGCGCCGTAGAACCCGAGGCCGAACGAGAAGCCGAGGGCGAACCCGCGACCGGGACGGGCGCCGCCGAGCAACCACAGCAGCGGGACCAGGGCGGCGAACGCGACGGGCCAGATCCCCGCCGGGGGGAACGCGAGGGAGAGAGCGAGACCGCTCGCGAGCGAGATCGACAGGGCGATGGGGAGCGGGGGCCGCGCCGTCAGGCGCAGTCTCGGCACAGCATCTTCTTCTTGTCCGCCAGCTGGCTGCGGTGTTTCACCAGGAAGCAGCGCTGGCAGACGAACTCCGTCGCCTGAATCGGCACGACCCGTGCCTCCGAGGGCTCGGCGAGGCGCTCTTCCCTCGTGAGGGTGAGGGCCACCTCCTCCTCTTCCTCCTCGGCCTCCTCTTCGGTGGCCTCCTGCTTGACCAGGAGATCCTGGATCGACTCCACCTCCGCGCCCGCGGCGGCGGGCTCGGGAGGAACGGTCGCCTCGGCGAGGTCGGCCTCGCTGGGCTCGGCGTCCTCGGGGTCGTCGTCGTCGGCGGCGACGATGTCGTCGTCGACGGGTTCTTCGATGTCGTCCACGGTGTCTTTCATCGTTGATATCCCTCCGGGAGGTGCGGGAAGCCCCCCGATCGCGCGCGGATTGTACTGCCGTTGGAATCGGATGCAACCGAGTGCGGGAAACGCGGCGGGGCGGCGATCCATTCCCGCAGAGGTGAGATCGTCTCGCGAACATGATGAGGGCCCAAGAGACCTTTGGGGCCGCAGCGCCGGGGCGCCACGTTCTCTACTCAGCCTCTTGGACCCTCGCGCGCCTCCGCCGGGGCGGTGACGCGACAGGCACGCTACGTCAACGGCTCTCGATGCGTCAAGGTTGGATCACGAGAAAGAGTGACAAGCGGGCCCGAACGCCTCCACGCAGGGCCTCAGGCGGCGAAGACCTCTCGTCCGAGCGAGACCGTCAGAACCGGCCGGAGGCCCTCGACGACGTCGGCCTCGAACGGGTCTCTGTCGAACGCAGCGAAGTCCGCGTGCATCCCCGGGCCGAGGGCTCCCTTCTTCTCCTCCTGGTGCGCGAGACGGGCGCCACCCACCGTGTGGAGGCGGATCGCCTCGAACCGGGAGAGGCGTTGGCGGGGGTCGTGGTGCCGTTCGAGCGCCGCGACGCCGATCATGGGGTCCAGGGGCGTCACGGGCGCGTCCGAGCCGGCGCCGAGCTCGACGCCGCGGTCCAGCATCGATCGGAAGGCGTTCATCGACGACGAGCGCTCCGGGCCCAACCCGATCTCGTAGAGCTCCCCTGGCCCGCCCCAGAGCAGGTCGAACGCGGGCTGCACCGAGACGGCCAGACCCAGCATCGCGGCGCGCTCGACCTGACCCGTCGACGCCATCTCGAAGTGCTCGATCCGATGCCGACGGGCCCGGAAATGCCGGCGCTCCCGCGAATCCAGCGTCTGATAGACGCGCTCCCAGGCCGTCAGCACCTGCTCGATCGCCGCGTCGCCGATCGCGTGGACGCCCACCTGCAACCCGGCCGCGTGGCCGCCGTGGAAGAATCCGGCGAGCTCGTCGTCGGCGTAGTACGCGACACCGGTGCCGCTACCGTCGGCGTAGGGGCTGAACAGGAACGCGGTCCGCGCTCCGATCGAGCCGTCCACGGGCAGGTCCCCCCCGATCGAGGCGAGCCCGAGGTCGATGGCCTGCGGGATGTCCATCGTGGCGACGACCGGAACGGCGTCGACGGGCAGACTCTCTCGCTGTGCCAGGAAGACCTGGAGGTCTCGCATCCCGAGCTCGTGCGGCATCGACATCTCGTGCACGCACGTGACGCCGCGGGCGGCGGCGAGCGAGGCCCCCTTCAGTTGCAGCTCCTGGACCTCGTGGTCGGAGCGCCGAAGACTCAGCCACCGATCGAGCCGGCGCATGGCCTCCTGCGAGACCCGCCCCGTGAGGGCTCCCTGAGGATCGTGGTCGGCCCCCCGCTCGGCGGAAACGCCGGCCGCGAGGATCGCGGCGGTGTTGGCGAGCGCGACGTGACCGTCGGCCCGGCGGATCACGAGCGCGCGAGGTGTGACGGCGTCGAGCTCGGCGAGCGTTGGCGCCGTCGCGTCACCCCAGCCCGACTCGTCGAATCCACAGAGGAAGACCGGCCCGTCACCGTCGGCGGCCCGGGCGCCTGCGAGCGCGAGCAGCTCCGCCCCCGAGCGCACGAGCCGGACGTCCTCGTTGTCGAGCGATTCGCCCGTGCCGCTCAGATGGACGTGCGTATCGATGAACCCGGGGACGATCGTCGTGCCCGGCAGGTCGACGACCCGATCGGCCTGGGGCGGGTCTCCCGTTCCGACGCGTTGGACGTGACGCTCGTCGATGAGCAGCCACTCGCCCGTCGCCGGGTACGACAACGTGTGCACGCGGGCGGCGCGGTACAGGGTCCTCACGGCGCGGGAATCATGCCACGCCCGGCCCCCGCGCGAGCGACGGTCGCGGTCCGGTCAACGCCCCGCGTGCTTCCGCGGGATCGTCGACGATCCGAGTCTTCGCCTCGTTGAGCTCCAGGCCGACCCCCGCGAGCGATCGGTGGAGCGCGTCGATCGCCCTCCGGGCGCCACGAGGGTCGTGCGCGAATGCGACGACGTCGTCGACCCAGCGGAGATGCACGACGCCGACTGCCAACAGGGCCTCGTCGGCGACGGCCAGGACGGCGTTCGCGAGGACCGCCGACGGCTCGGGTCCGACGGGGAGGCCAACGACGCCCTCGTCGCGGAACGCGGCCACGAGCGTGAGGATCCCCTCGATCGCCGCCTCGGAGGCGCCGGTGCGACGGAGGCAGTTGCCGAGCCAGCGATCCTGGATCGACGCGTAGCACTCGCGTACGTCGGCCGTCACCGTGATCGGGGGCCGAGGGGAACGCAGCCGCCGCTCGATCTCCGCCGACCACCGGGCCCGCGCCGGACGCCAGGGCGCGAGCGAACCATGCACATCGATGCGGTTGGCCAGGACCGCCGCTCGCAGGTGCCGCTCCACGAGTGGCCCCACGCGGCCGACGGCTCGGGCGAAGGCATCGGCGTCGAACGGATCCAGGCGCGCGATCGTCCGAACGCCGCCGCCCGCCTTCGGGAGACGCTCGAACCGGATGGGGCGGCGACCGCGGGGCCGCCGTGGGGTCGGGGCGAGCGACACGAGCGACGGTCCTCCTCCTCGGCCGCCGGGAGGAGATCGGTGCCGCACCGGCGATCGTTCCACGACGGTGGCCGCGGGAGCAATCGGCCGTCCGGGTCTATCTGGCTCCCCCGCCGGCGCTCGGAACGTCCCCCTATGATGGGAACCGCATGCTCGACGAGCGCGATCGCGAGATCCTGACGGCGCTGCAGGCGGATGCGCGCGCGACGTACGCCGACATCGCCGCCCGGATCGGCATGAGCGCGAGCGCCGTGCACGAGCGCGTTCGCAAGCTCGAGCAGTCCGGCGCGATCCTCGGGTACAAGGCCGTAGTCTCGGCGGAGTCGGTCGGCCTGTTCGTGACGGCGTTGATCGCGGCGGCGCCGCTGGACCCGCAGCAGCCGGACGATCTTCCCGAGCGCGTCGCGGAGTTCCCCGAGGTCGAGGACTGCTACAGCGTCGCCGGCGAGATGAACTACGTGCTGAAGGTGCGAACGAGGACGACCGCCGAGCTCGAGGACCTGATCCGGCGCCTGCGCGAGAAGGCCGGGGTCGCCACGCGCACGACCATCGCGCTCTCGATCCCCTTCGAGGGCCGGCCGATGCGCACCTGAGCGTCGCCGGGCCTGCGTCGCAACGCCGCTGGGACTGACCACGTATCCTGAGCCCATGCGGCTGTTCAACACGCTGTCGCGAACCGTCGAGGACGTCGTTCCGGTCGAGCCGGGCCACGTGAAGATCTACGCGTGCGGCCCCACGGTCTATCGCCCGGCGCATCTCGGCAACCTCCGCACGTACATGCTGGGGGACCTGCTTCGCCGGGCCTTGGAGATCGAGGGATCGCGGGTCACGCTGGTGATGAACGTCACCGACGTGGGGCACATGACCGACGAGTCATCCCCCGGGGCCGTCGACAAGATGCTGCTCGCGACCGAAGACGAGGGACTGCCCGCGCTCGAGATCGCCGACAAGTACACGAAAGCCGTGTTCTCCGACGCCACCGCCCTGGGGATCCGCGAGCCCGACGTCCTTCCGAAGGCGACCGAGCACATCCCCGAGATGATCGCGCTCATCGAGACGCTCATCGAGAAGGGCCACGCGTACGTGGTCGACTCCGGGAGCGTCTACTACGACGTCGCATCCTTTCCCGACTACGGCAAGCTCTCCGGCAACACCCTGGCGAACCTGAGACCCGGACACCGCGATCTCGAGTCCGATCCGCGCAAGGGTCATCACGCCGACTTCGCGCTGTGGAAGGCGGCTGGTGTCGGACGGGTGATGAAGTGGCCGAGTCCCTGGGGCGAGGGCTTTCCCGGCTGGCACATCGAGTGCTCCGCGATGTCGATGAAGTACCTGGGCGACCGGTTCGACGTGCACATCGGGGGCACCGACCTGCGCTTTCCGCATCACGAGGACGAGATCGCACAGTCGGAGGGCGCGGTAGGCCACCCCGTGGTGTCGATCTGGATGCACGGCGGGCATCTGCGGCAGTCCGGCCAGAAGATCGCGAAGTCCACCGGAAACGTCGTGCGCGTGGCCGACCTCGAGGATCACGGCCTCGACCCGTTGTCGTTCCGCTGGCTCACCTTCCAGACGCAGTACCGAAGCGAGATGGACTTCACCTGGGAGGCGATGGAGACGGCCGACCAGCGCGTGAAGCAGCTCCGGCGACGGGTGGCGGACTGGGCGCCGGGGTCGACCTCCCTCGGCGAGGCGGCGCGGACGTTCGACACGAGGTTCCGGTCGGCGCTGGCGGACGACCTGTCGATGCCCGGCGCGGTCGTGGTCGTGAACGAGCTCACGTCGAGCCCCGGCGTTCCAGCCAGCGAGAAGTACTCGTTGCTGGCCGCGTGGGACGAGGTGCTCGGCCTCGATCTCGAGCGGGAAGCACGATCGTCGTGGGAGCCGACCGACGAGGTGCGCGCGCTGATGACCGAGCGCGACGTCGCGCGCGCCGCCAAGGACTACGGGAAGAGCGACGAGCTGCGCGACCGGCTGGCCGGCATGGGCCTGGAGGTCATGGACACGGCCGAGGGCACTCGCGTGCGGCCTCGGGACTAAGCAGACGGCAGGCCCCGCAGTCGGCCCGTTCTCACATGCCGAACGGAACCCCCAGCCTTCCGCAGGCCTCGCGCGCGGCCCCGGTCAACAGGTTCGTCTCCTCCAGGCCCGGGAGCTCTGCGATCGTCGCGTCCATCTCCTTCAAGGCCACCGCCCCGTCGGCGTCACCGAACAGATGCGTGACGACGAAGTCGGTCTCCGACTGCGGGCGCACACCCGTCCCGACGGGGGCCCACAGGTGATCCAGGGAGAACCTGGTGATGCGCCTGGCCCGGCCGCTGCGGGCGAGCCGCATCCGAGCTTGGGCCCGGTAGAAGGCGAAGTGCCGCCGCTCGTCCTTGATGATCGCCTGAAGCATCTGCACGAGGATCGGGTGCTCGGTCTTCGCGATCAGGCGGTGGTATCCGCCCAGGGTCGTCAGCTCGTTCACCGCTCCCCACGTCATGTGGATCGACACGAAGTCGCGGAACGCGAGGGAGCCCAGCAGGGTCCCCGCGTGGCTCATGTAGCCCTTCCCGCCGAGCCGCCGCCGGATCCAGCGTTGCCGGTCGCCGCGGCTGGGATAGTCAGTGTCCTCGTCGATCGCGTCGTACGAGGGAGGGATGACATGACCGGCCTCCCCGAGGAATCGGCTGAAGGCCTCTCCGTGCCAGAGCTCCTCGTAGACCCAGCACGAGAGGAACGCCGTGACCTCCGGCTCGAAGCAGGCCCGAGTCGCGAGCAGGTCGCGCAGGAACACGATCTTGTGCGACTCGATGTCCATCATGTTGGTGAGGCAGCGCGCCTCGGGCTCGGTCAGGGCCTCTTCACCGATCCGGCCCCATTCCACGCCGGACAGGTCCACACGCTTGGACGCGCGGAGGTACTTATCGAGGTCGAACTCCGTGGTGGACATCGTTCCTGATTGGTTCGCAGACGCGGTCCCCAGAGATCATCCGGCCTCGCCGGATGCCCCGTCTGCGCCCGGTCACTCGACGACCTGCAGCTCCCGCGAGGAGCGATTGTATCGTTCGGCCCCGCCCGCGGTCACGGCGACGATGTCCTCGATCCGAACGCCGAAGCGGCCCTCGAGATAGATCCCCGGCTCGATCGAGAACGTCGTGCCGGACGCGACGGGTTCCCGGTTGCCCTCGACAAGGTACGGGGGCTCGTGAAGCTCGAGCCCGATCCCGTGGCCCGTGCGATGGATGAAGCGGTCGCCGTACCCCGCGTCCGCGATCACCCGGCGCGCCGCCCGGTCGATGTCCTCGGCGGGCACGCCCGGCGCGACCGCGTCGTAGGCCGACTCCTGCGCCTCATGGACCACTCGAAAGACCTCTTCGAACCCCTCCGGAGGCCGTCCGACGACGACGGTGCGCGTCGTGTCGGAGAAGTAGCCGCGGAGCTGGCCCCCGAAGTCCATGACGACGGCGTCGCCCGCCGAGATCGTCCGGCCGCCCGGCTCGTGGTGGGGCGAGGCGGAGTTCGGCCCGCTCGCCACGATCGTGAAGTCGGCCCGCTCGTGTCCGGTTTCGACCAGCAGCGCCGCGAGGTCGGCCGCCACATCGCGCTCGTCGCGCCCGAGGAACGGAGCCGAACAGATCCGCCGGAACGACTCGTCCGCGGCCGCACCCGCCTCGCGCAGCGCCGCCAGCTCCTCCTCGTCTTTGACCGCACGGACCGGGCCGATCACCGGGTCGGCGGGAGAGAACGACGCGGCTGGCATCGCTGCCTGGAGTCCCAGGAGATGGACCGCCCACAACCGGTCGCTCGCGGCGATCCGGCCCCGCGCCGGAAGCAACGTGGCCGCCGCCTCGTACGGGTCGGCACCGTCCTCCCAGCTCACGAGGTCGAGGCGTCCGCCGGCCGGCGAGGCGGCGGCCAGAGGCCGTTCGAGCTCGGGGACGACGAGTGTCGGGTCCGACTCGGGGCGCAGGACGAGCAGCGTCGCTCGCTCGAGAGGCGGTGCGTCGTAGCCGGTCAGGTACACGAGGTCGGGCGACGAGGCCACGACGACGGCATCGAAACCCCGAGACGCGGCCTCGGCCACCACGCGATCCATGCGATCCGCGTGTCGGTCGCTCACAGCTTCACCAGGATCTG
>JALYLM010000089.1 GCA_030774235.1 Actinomycetota bacterium | reverse complement strand
GGTCACGGCGGCGAAGACGGGTACCGCGCCGTTGATCATTCCCGCCAGCGAGGAGTCGATCCACTGCTGGCCGATCGGGAAGAGCAGGAGGGGCACGGCCATCCAGACGAGTCCGAGAAGCGCGATCCGAGGCAGGTCGGCCCGATCGACGGGGAGGCGCGAGCGCGGAAGCAGGGCCAGCGTGATCGCTCCGATCCCCACGCGCCCGAACGCCACGAGGCCGGGTCCGAAGTGCTCGAGTCCGATCTCGATGAATAGGAACGATGCGCCCCACATCGCGGCGATCGCGGCGAGGAGCCCCCACTCCTGCGGGCCGAAGGCCTCACGCCGGATCCCGTGGACCGTCTCGATCAACGGACGTCTGCCCAACCCTCTCCTTCCTCGTGGAACAACGACGCCCGAGCCCTCAGCGTGAGACGACCTTGGCGATGACGGCGTCGGCCACCTCGGACGTGCCCACTGCCGAGGGGTCGTCGCGGCTCGGCTTCATGTCGGAGGTGACCGCGCGGCCCTCGGCGATGACCTCGGTGATCGCGCCCTCGAGGCGATCGGCTGCATCCGCTTCGTCCAGGTGGCGGAGCATCATGACGCCGGACAGCATCATCGCCATCGGGTTCGCCATGTTGCGACCGGCGTACTTCGGCGCGGTGCCGTGGGTCGCCTCGAACACCGCGCACCGGTCGCCGATGTTCGCGCTCGGCGCGATGCCGGGCCCGCCTGCCAGCCCGGCGCACAGAGCCGAGACGATGTCGCCGTACAGGTTCGGCAGCACAAGCACGTCGAACAGCTCGGGCCGCTGCACCAGGTGCATCGTGAGCGCGTCGATGATCCGGTCGTCGAACGCCACGTCCGGATACTCAGATCCCACGCGCCGAGCGGCCTCCAGGAACACCCCGTCGGAGAACTTCATGATGTTGGCCTTGTGGCCGGCCGTGACCGTTTGCCGACCATGCGCCCGCGCCCAGTCGAAGGCGAATCGCACGATGCGCTCGCTCCCGCTTTCACTGATCGCCTTGATCGACAGGCCGCTGTCCTCGCGGATCGTCAGTCCGGTGGTGTCCTCGATGAAGCGGATGAGCTCATTGGCGGCCACCGTTCCCATCTCGAACTCGAACCCCGTGTACATGTCCTCGGTGTTCTCGCGGACGACGACCAGGTCGACGCGCTCGTACGGGGTCGGCGCGCCCGGGTACAGCCGGCACGGCCGGACGTTCGCGTACAGATCGAGCTCCTGGCGCAGCGTCACGTTCACGTTGCGAAGCCCGCTCGTGACCGGTGTGTCGACCGGCCCCTTCAGCGCCACGCCGTTCTCCCGGATCGAGCCGACGGTCCCGGCCGGCAGCGCCTTTCCGGTCCGCGAGAACGCGCCCGAGCCCATGTGCCGCAGGTCCCACTCGATCGGCACGCCGGTCGCCTCGATCGCTCGCCGCGCGGCGTCGACGACCTCGGGCCCGATCCCGTCCCCCGGGATCAGGGTGACGCGGTGTGCCATGTGTTCTGCACCCCTTCCCGTTCGAGCTGGTCCGACTCGCGCCGGGGCCGTCCGAAGCTTTGGCCCTGTCCGGGACTCGGACTATCCTTGCAGATGGCGCCCGGTGCACCCGAGCCCGCAACCTCGACCGAGGGACGTGACGCGTGACCGAGAAGGGACTGCGAGAGGTCGTCGCCGCACAGACGAAGATCTCCGACATCGACGGCGAGCAGGGACGGCTCTGGTACGTCGGCTACGACATCGCCGACCTCGCCGAGCACGCCACGTTCGAGGAGGTCGTCTACCTGCTCCACAACGGCAGGCTTCCGACCCGCGACGAGCTCGACGAGCTGAACGAGTTCCTCACCGAGAGCCGCGAGGTGAGCCCGTTCCTCGGCGACATGATGGTCACGCTCGCCCAGCAGGCCTCGCCGATGTCGATGCTGCGCACGAGCGTCTCGGCGGCATCCACGTACGACCCCGATGGCTGGGACGAGTCGCCGGAAGCCCAGTACCGCAAGGCGATGCGGTTGATCGCCAAGATCCCGACCCTCATCGCCTCATACCATCGCCTGAGGATCGGCAAAGAGGTCGTTCCCCCGAACCCGAAGCTGCCTCACGCGGCGAACTTCCTGTGGATGCTGCTCGGCGAGGAACCCGATCTCGAGGACGCGAACGCCTTGGACTCGACGTTCGTGCTCTACGCCGATCACACGATGAACGCCTCGACGTTCACCGCGCGGATCATCGCCTCCACCCTGGCCGACATGTTCAGCGCGATCACCGGCGCGATCGCAGCCCTGAAGGGCCCGCTGCACGGCGGCGCGAACGAGGAGTCGATGAAGATGCTCGAGGAGGTCGGCTCTCCCGAGAACGCCGAGGCGTACGTGCGCAATCTCCTCGAGCACCACGAGAAGGTCATGGGGTTCGGCCACGCCGTCTACCGAACGATGGATCCGCGGGCGACGGTCCTGAAGCGCCTGTCGCAGGAGACCGGTCAGCGGGCGCGCGACACGAAGTGGTTCGAGATCTCGCGCTCGATCGAGCAGACGGTGATGGATCAGAAGAGCCTGAACCCGAACGTCGACTTCTACGCGGCCAGCGTGTACCACGTGCTCGGCATCCCGACCGACCTGATGACACCCACGTTCGCGCTCGCACGGATGAGCGGATGGACGGCGCACGTGCGCGAGCAGTACGCCGACAACAAGGTCATCCGCCCCAGCAGCGAGTACGTCGGCCCGCGAGACCGGGTCTACGTCCCGATCGACGACCGCGGCTGAGCACCCGGCGACAACCGCGGCGCCGGTATTTCAGAATGCCGCGGTCGGGCGCGGGAACAGACCCGCGCCCTCGACCACGTCGCGGACGGCCTCGTCGTGGCCCATCGCCATCAGGTGGATGCCCGCCACCCCCCCGATCTGGCGGATGCCGTTCACGACACCGATCGTCAGGTCCAGCCCGACCCGTTCGGCGTCCTCCCCCGCCGCGTCGAGCGCCGCCGTCATCGCCGCGGGCACGTTCACGCCGGGCAGGTGCTCCTCTATGTAGCGCGCCGCCGTCGCGGTTCGAAGCGGGACGACGCCGACGATCACCCTCGCCCGCTCGAACAGGCCGCGGCCTCGCATCGTGTCGGCCCACGCGCCCAGCCTCTCCAGGTCATAGGCGATCTGCGTCATCACGAAGTCGGCGCCCGCGTCGAGCTTCTGCTCCAGGCGCGCGGGGTCGTACGGATCGGCCAGCGGCATGTCGGCGACGCCGATGAGGTAACGCGGCGGCGAAGCCAGCTCCGCCCCAGATAAGGTCGTGCCCTCGTCGCGCATCCGGCGCGCGAGTCGGACCACGTCGTGCACGGAGAGGTCGGTCACGGCGACGGCGTCCGGGTGGTCCCCGACCGCGACGGGATCGCCCGAGAGGCACAGGAGGTTCCGGGCTCCCAGGGCCCACGCGCCGAGCAGATCCGACGTGATCCCCAAGCGATTCCGATCGCGGCTGGTGAGCTGCACGGTCGGCTCGATTCCGGCACCGGCGACGAATCGGACCCCGGCCAGCGGGGACATGTGCGCCGATGCCGTCGGGTTGTCGGTCACGTTCACGGCGTCGACGTAGCCGACGAGTGCGCGGGTCTGCTCGACGACCGGGGTGGGGTCCGCGGAGCGCGGCGGGACCACCTCGCCGGTGACGCAGAACCGGCCGGCATCGAGGAGGGCGGCGAGCCGGCCGCCGGGACGGTTCTCGCTCACCGCCCGTACGCCTGCGTTTCCGCGGCCGAAACGGTGTTGACCAGTAGCATCGCGACCGTCATCGGGCCCACGCCCCCGGGCACCGGGCTGATCGCGCCGGCGACCTCGGAGGCCTCCTCGAAGTTGACGTCGCCCACCAAGCCGGCCACCGTTCGGTGGACGCCGACGTCGACGACGGTGGCACCGGGCTTGACCATGTCGCGACCGATCAGCTGGGGCACGCCGGCCGCGGCCACCAGGATGTCGGCTCGCAGGGTGTGCTCGGCGAGGTTCTGCGTCTTCACGTGGCAGATCGTCACGGTGGCGTTGCCGCGGATCGAATCCTGGGCCATCAGGATCGCCAGCGGCGCGCCGACCAGGTCTCCGTGACCGACGACGACGACCTCGGCGCCCTGCAGCGGGATCCCGCTGCGCAGCAACAGCTCGATGATGCCGTACGGCGTCGCCGGCTGGAACGTGGCCTCGCCGCGGACCATCATCCCGACGTTCCACGGGTGCAGGCCGTCGACGTCCTTCTCGGGAGCCATCGTGCGCTGCACCTCGAGCTCGTGCAGGTGTTTGGGGATCGGAAGCTGGACGATGATGCCGTGGATCTCGGGATCGCGATTCAGTCGGCGGAGGGTGGCGAGCAGCTCGCCTTCGGTGACGTACTCGGGCAGGTCGACCTGCTCGGATCGGATCCCGACGTCGGCGCAGGCCTTGTGCTTGGCGCCCACGTAGATGCGAGAGGCCTGGTCGTCGCCGACGAGGATGGCGGCCAGGCCAGGCGTGATCCCGCGCTCAGCCAGCGCCTGGACCCGTTCGGATACCTCCGAGCGGATCTGCGCCGCGATGGCTCTTCCGTCCAGGATCCGGGCCGTCACGGCGCGAATCCTACCGTGAGGAACAGGCTCCACCGAACCCGGGCGACATCA
>JALYLM010000088.1 GCA_030774235.1 Actinomycetota bacterium | reverse complement strand
GCCCGGGAGTGCTAAGGGGACTGCGGGGAATCGGGAGCCGGACCGCTGAGTCAAGGAGGCATGCAGCATGGTGACGGAGTTCAGCCTGAAGCCGCTCGAGGACAGGATTGTCGTGAAGGCGAACGAGGGCGACGAGACCACGGCCTCGGGTCTGGTCATCCCCGACACTGCGAAGGAGAAGCCCCAAGAGGGGACCGTCGTCGCGGTCGGCCCGGGGCGCTTCGAGGACGGGGTCCGCGTCCCGCTCGACGTGGCCGTGGGCGACACGGTCATCTACTCCAAGTACGGCGGCACCGAGGTCAAGGTCAAGGGCGACGAGTACCTGATCCTGTCGGCCCGCGACGTCCTGGCCGTTGTCGGCAAGAAGAAGTAGCGCAATCATCTTCGGGACGTGGGCTCGCGCGCATCGGCGCCGAGCCCCGTTCCATCTTCGACCAAAGGGAGGAAGCCCGTGGCTGCGAAGCTCTTGAAGTTCGGCGAAGAGGCGCGGCGAGCACTGGAGGCCGGCGTCGACAAGCTCGCCGACGCCGTCGCCATCACGCTCGGCCCGAAGGGCCAGAACGTGGTGCTCGACAAGAAGTGGGGCGCGCCCACGATCACGAACGACGGCGTCACGATCGCCAAGGAGATCGAGCTGGAGGACCCTTGGGAGAACATGGGCGCCCAGCTCACGAAGGAGGTCGCCACCAAGACGAACGACGTCGCGGGTGACGGCACCACCACCGCCACCGTGCTCGCGCGCGCGATGGTGCACGGCGGCATGCGCAACGTCGCCGCCGGCGCGAACCCGATGGCGCTGAAGCGCGGCATGGAGAAGGCCGTCATCGCCGCCGTCGAGCAGATCAAGGCGCAGTCGAAGGAGGTCGAGACCAAGGAGGAGATCGCCCAGGTCGCCTCCATCTCGGCCGCCGACGTCGCCGTCGGCGAGGTCATCGCCGAGGCCCTCGACAAGGTTGGCAAGGACGGCGTCGTCACCGTCGAGGAGTCCAACACCTTCGGCATGGAGCTCGAATTCACCGAGGGGATGCAGTTCGACAAGGGCTACATCTCGCCGTACTTCGTCTCGGACCCCGAGCGCCAGGAAGCCGTCCTGGAGGACCCCTACATCCTGCTGGTGAACAAGAAGGTCTCGAGCGTCCAGGAGATGCTCCCGGTGCTGGAGAAGGTCATGCAGGCGGGCAAGCCCCTCTTGATCGTGGCCGAGGACGTCGAGGGCGAGGCCCTGGCGACTCTCGTGGTGAACAAGCTCCGCGGCACGTTCAACGCCGTCGCGGTGAAGGCCCCGGGCTTCGGCGACCGCCGCAAGGCGATGCTGGAGGACATGGCCGTGCTCACCGGCGCACAGGTCGTGAGCGAGGAGGTCGGGTTGAAGCTCGACAGCGTCACGCTCGACCTGCTCGGCGGGGCACGCCGCGTCGTCGTGACGAAGGACACCACGACGATCGTCGAGGGTCAGGGCAAGGGCGACAACGTGACCGGCCGCATCAACCAGATAAAGGCCGAGATCGACAAGACCGACTCCGATTGGGACAAGGAGAAGCTGCAGGAGCGCCTGGCCAAGCTCTCCGGCGGGGTCGCCGTCGTCAAGGTCGGGGCGGCCACCGAGGTCGAGCTGAAGGAGAAGAAGCACCGCATCGAGGACGCGCTGTCGGCGACCCGCGCCGCGGTGGAGGAGGGGATCGTTCCGGGCGGCGGCGTCACGCTGATCCGCGCCGAGCCGGCCCTGGCAAAGCTCGATCTGGAGGGCGACGAGGCCACCGGCGCACGCATCGTGCGCGAGGCGCTGGCCGAGCCGGCCCGCCGGATCGCGTCGAACGCCGGGTACGAGGGGGCGATCATCGTCCAGCAGATCCGCGCCGAGTCCGACAAGGGATTCGACGCCGCCAAGGGCGAATGGGTGGACATGGTGAAGGCCGGGATCATCGACCCTGCCAAGGTCACCCGCTCGGCGCTGCAGAACGCCGCCTCGATCGCCGCGCTCGTGCTGACGACCGAGAGCACGGTGGTGGAGAAGCCCGAGGAGGAAGAGCCGGCCGCCGCGGGCGCCGGTCACATGCACTGAGTTCGGGTCGCGCGTCCCAGCGCGACCGGCAGACTGGGAGAAGGGGGCCGAGGATGGCCCCCTTCTCGTTCGTCGGTCCTCGTTTCGAGGTCCTTTCGCTGTCCGGAGATCGGCATGGCCCGTTCGAACCGGCCCGCTAGACTCGCCTCGGATGTTCGAGGACCTGCTCCGGGGATGGGCCGGCGAGGAGGTCGCGCTGCGGTTCGACGCCGAGATGGGCACGTGGATGATCGTGTGCGTCGACTCCACGGTGTTGGGCCCGGCGATGGGCGGTACACGGATGAAGGTGTACCCGGATCCGCACGACGCGCTGGCGGACGGTCTGCGCCTGGCGAGCGCGATGACGCTGAAACACGCCGCCGCCGATCTTCCCTATGGGGGCGGGAAGGCCGTTCTCGCCGTTTCGAGCGTCCCCGCGGCGGGCGCCGACGGGCGGCGCGAGCTGATGCTCCGCTACGGCGATCTCGTGGCGTCCCTGGGAGGGACGTACGTGACGGCCGCGGACATGAACACGGGCCGTCTGGACATGGACGTCATCGGCGAGCGGTGTCGGCACGTGCTCGGGCGTTCGCCGGAACAGGGGGGGTCGGGCGATCCGGGTCGAAGCACCGGGATCGGCGTCTTCCATGGGATCGTGGCGGCAGCCCGGCACGCATTCGGCTCCGGCGACCTTGCCGGTAGGACGGTGCTCGTCCAGGGGGTCGGCTCGGTCGGCTCGGCGTTGTCCGAGCGGTTGCACGAGGCTGGCGCGACGCTCATCGTGAGCGACGTCGACGGCGGTCGATCGTCCGCGATCGCCCGTCGCCTGGGCGCCACAGCGATCCCGGTTGACGACGTCGTCGCCACCGAGTGCGACATCTTCGCGCCGTGCGCCACCGGCGGGGCGCTGAGCGAGGACTCCATCCCACGCCTGCGTGCTGTCGTCGTTGCCGGCGCGGCGAACAACCAGCTGGCCACACGGCGGGATGCGGCCAGGTTGCGCGACTCCGGCATCCTGTACGCGCCGGATTTCGTGATCAACGCGGGCGGCGTGATCCACCTGGTCGGCTACGAGACGCTCGGCTGGGACGAACCGACGATGGCCGCGCGGCTGGCCGCCATCGCCGACACGCTCGCCCTGGTGTTCGCCGAGGCCGATCGCGACGGCATCACCACGAATGCGGCTGCGGTCCGGCTCGCCCGCTCGCGGATCGACGTGGCCGCGCGAGCCTGAACCGCGGGATCGCTCCGGCGCACCGGCAGGACCTACGACAGCACGCGCTTGATGAAGCCCTGGATCCCCAGGCCACCCAACAGCGCCGTGAATAGGATCAATCCGCCGTAGATCGCCCACACCGCCATGTGCGGGAACTGCGGGGTCAGCGAGACGCGCATCGCCTCGCTCATGTAGACCAGGGGGTTCAACAGCACCAGGACCTTCAACCAGGGGATCGGTGTGAGGCTCGCCCACGGGTAATACGTGGCGCCGAGGAACGTGACCGGGATCACCACGATGCCGAAGATCAGCGGGACCTGCCGGGGTTGTACCCGGGTGCCGATCACGAGTCCGAGCGAGGCCCCCGTCAACGAGGCGAGCGGCAGCAGCGTGAAGAGTTCCAGCGGCCGAACGTTCAGGTGCACCGGCGTCGCGGGGACGATCAGCGCGAGTGGGAACACGATCGCCGCCGCCACGAGTCCCTGGAGTGCGCCGGCCAGCAGCTTCTCCGCCGCGACACCCCAAACCGGCATCGGCGCCATCACGCGATCCTCGATCTCCCGGCTGTAGCCGAACTCCTGCACCAGCGGAAGCGCGACGGCCTGGATCCCCTGGAAGATGCAGGCGATCGCGATGACGCCCGGCACGAGCAGGCTGGAGAACGTCGTCTCGCCGCGGGACCCACCGATCCCCTGCCCTATCTTCGGGAAGACGTACGTAAACACGAAGACGAAAAGGAGCGGCTGCATGACCGTGCGAAGCGCGAATTCGACGAACGTTTTTCGGAGCACGTTCAGGTCACGGAGCAGCAGTGCCCCGAACGCGATGGCCGGCGTGCTCCGATGGGGCCCGACGCGGGGGAGAGCGACCGGCGGATTCGCGGCTTGCACGCTCATTCCCTGAGGTCCTTTCCCGTGAGGTTGATGAACACGGTCTCCAGCGTCGGCTCGTCGATCGAGACGTCGCGGACGGCGAACCCTCCGGCCTCCGCGTGTGCGATCACCCGCGGGAGCAGACCCTCCGCGCGTCTGGCCGTGAGCTGAACGACCCCGTCGAGGGTCTTCGCGTCACCGACCTCCTGCAGCGCCAACATCCGTTCGACCAGCCGCTGGGCATCGCCCTCGGCATGGATCCGCACGACGGTGTCGCCGCCCACCGTTCGCTTCAGCGCCTCGGGCGTGTCGAGCGCCAGCAGTCTCCCGTGATCCATGATCGCCAACCGCTGACAGAGGCGGTCGGCCTCCTCCATGTAGTGCGTCGTCAGGACCACGGTCTGCCCGTCGGCGTGGATCTGGCCGATGATCTCCCACAGTGCGATCCGGCTCTGGGGGTCCAAGCCCGAGGTCGGCTCGTCCAGGAACAGGATCCGGGGGCGGTGCACGATGCTTCGCGCCATCATGAGCCGCTGTGCCATCCCGCCCGACAGGGTCGCGACGTCGGCCTTCGCCCGGTCGGCGAGCTTGAAGATCTCCAGGATCTGGCCGGCGACGAGACGGGACTGGCTCGCTCCCAGCCCGAAGTAGCGGCCGTGGTAGTAGAGGTTCTCCCAGACCGTGAGGCTGCGGTCGAGCGTGTTCGTCTGCGAGACGACGCCGATGATGCGCTTGGTCACGGAGGGATGGGCGACCACGTCGACACCGGCCACGAAGGCGTGGCCCGCCGTCGGGATCACTCTCGTCGTCAGCATCCCGACGGTCGTCGTCTTGCCGGCGCCGTTCGGACCGAGCAGCCCGAAGATCTCGCCGTCGCGGACCTGAAGGTCGAGGGCGTCGACGGCCTTGACGCCGGTGGGGTAGACCTTCGTCAGGGCCTCGGTCCGGATGACCTCGCCGTCCGAGCTCCCGGGACTCGGGACTGATGACTCAGTCGCCGCGGCAGGTTCGATCATGTCCTCCAGCCTACCTACGCGAACGGCTTTTCCTGGCCCGCTCTCCCCAGACCCAGGAGCAGGCCCGCGGCCAGCGCCGCGTTCAGGCCACAGAACAGCCACCAGAAGGGAACCGCGGAGCCCTCGGGCCTGCCGACGAGCGCGTTCACCGCGACGATCGTGGCCACGGCCGCGTCGGTGATCGCGAAGCTCCACGCCCACCACCAGACGTCCTCGATCTTCCGCGCAACCAGAACGGCCAGCAACGAGAGCCCGATCGCCATCGCGCCGCTCACCCGGACGTAGGTGTAGTCGGGGTAGGGCACCTGCTTGAACACCGTCACGAGCACCCAGCGCGGGACGGCGACGACCCCGAGTCCGGCTGCGGTCCATAACACCGCCTGGGCTCGCAGCACCCTGTCCAACAACGTCATCGAATTGCCGTCTCCGCAGGTCGGTTGGGGTCGAAAGGGCTTGGTAGCATACTCAGAACCCGAAGCGCCCCCGCGTTTCGCGCGCTCGGGTTCGGCCGAACGCCCTCAGGAAGGAACCACCCGACGATGCTGCAAGGCCCCCGGGTCGCCGTGATCGGGCTCGACTGCGCCACCCCGCAGCTGCTATTCCGCGACCTGCTCGACGAGATCCCGAACATCCGCAAGCTGATGGACGCGGGCATGCACGGCGATCTCGCCTCGATCACGCCGCCGATCACCGTGCCGGCGTGGGCCTGCGCGATGACGGGCAAGACGCCCGGTCAGCTCGGCATCTACGGCTTCCGAAACCGGAAGGACCACACGTACGACGGCCTGTCGATCGCGACCTCGGACGCCGTGAAGGAGCCGGCGGTCTGGGACGCGCTCGGAGCTCGCGGGATGCGATCGCTGCTGATCGGGGTGCCGCCCGGATTCCCTCCGCCGAAAACGTTCCCGGGATGGCGCGTCGGCTGTTTCCTGACGCCCCCGTCCGCAGCGTCCTTCGCCACGCCGAAGGAGCTGGAAGCCGAGATCGCCGACGAGCTCGGCGGCGAGGGCAACTACATCTTCGACATCCCAAACTTTCGTCGGCAGGGGATGGACTTCGCGCTCGAGCAGGTGTTCGCCATGACCGAGCGACGGTTCAAGGTGGCGCGCCGCCTGGTGACGACGAAGCCGTGGGACTTCTTCATGCTGTGCGAGATCGCGCCCGACCGCCTGCACCACGTGTTCTGGCAGTACTACGACTCGCGCCACCCGCTGCACGAGCCGGGAAGCAGGTTCGAGACCGCGTTCCAGGACTACTACCGGTTCCTGGATCGTGAGGTGGGGAGCCTGATGGAGCTCTTGCCCGACGACGCCGTGACGATCCTGATGAGCGACCACGGCGCGACGCCGATGATGGGCGGGCTGTGCTTCAACGACTGGCTCGTTCAGGAGGGCTACCTGCGGCTCACCGAGAGCCTCCCCGGACCGACGCCGATCAAGGACGCGCCGATCGACTGGAGCCGCACGGTCGCCTGGGGCGATGGCGGCTACTACGGCCGCTGTTTCCTGAACGTGGAGGGACGCGAACCGCAGGGCGTGGTGCAGCCGTCTCGGTACGAGGAGGTCCGCGACGAGCTGATCGCGAAGCTCGAGGCGGCGCCAGGCCCCGACGGGGAACCGCTGGGGACGATGGTGCTGAAGCCCCAGGACGTCTACCCGGAGGTCCGCGGCATCGCGCCGGACCTCATCGTCTACTTCGGCGACCTCGAGTGGCGCTCGGTCGGCACCGTCGGGAACCCCAGTCTGTTCACGTACGAGAACGACACCGGTCCCGACGGCGCGAACCACGACCGCGACGGCGTATTCGCGATGGCCGGCGCACCGCACCAGCCTTCGGGCCGCGTGGAGGGGCTCAGTCTCGTCGACGTCGGGCCGACCATCTTGTCCATCTACGACATCGCGGCGCCCGAGGGAGCCGTCGGAAGGAGCTTCCTGTGACGCATCACTCCGAACAGAAAGGGTTCACCGTCTGGTTCACCGGCCTGTCCGGCGCCGGCAAGTCGACGATCGCCGAGATGCTCTACCACGAGTTCCAGGCGCGCGGCCTGAGGACCGAGATCTTGGACGGCGATGTCGTTCGTCAGACCCTTTCGAAGGGGCTCGGGTTCTCCAAGGAGGACCGCGACATGAACATCATGCGGATCGGGTTCGTGGCCGACCTGCTGACACGCAACGGCGTCGCGACCATCTGCTGCCCGATCTCGCCGTACCGCGAGGCACGCGCCGCGGTTCGAGCCCAGATCGGCGCTTTCGTCGAGGTGTACGTCTACGCGACGGTCGACGAGATCAAGGACCACCGCGACCCGAAGGGCCTGTACAAGAAGGCGCTCGCCGGCGAGATCACGCACTTCACGGGCGTCGACGATCCGTACGAGGCCCCCGAGCACCCGGAGCTCGTCGTCGACACCTTGGTCGAGAGCCCTCAGGAGTCGCTACGAGACGTCCTGGAGAAGCTGCAGGAGCTCGGGTACCTCGACGACGCCTCGGCCCTGATCGAGGGTGACCGAGTCCACTCGGGGCTGACCGACCTGCGCCTCACCGAGTCGGGACACGTCGCCAAGGAGCACTGACCGCAGAAGGCCCGCTCATTCGCCGCGGGCGAACACCCTGCTGAACCCGAGCCACCGATGCTTGGGTGACCTCGCCTGGGCCCAGTCCGGATGCTCGATGCGGCGCAGCCGCTGGGAGAGCTCCACGAGCCCCGCCGAGGTGACCGAACCGTCGTCCGCGACGGGCGTCGCGTCACCCGCCTCCTCCAGACGCCGGCGGAGCTCC
>JALYLM010000087.1 GCA_030774235.1 Actinomycetota bacterium | reverse complement strand
GCGCGACACAGGTCCGCTGCCATCTCGAAGTTCATGACATCGCCCGTGTAGTTCTTCACGATGTGGATCACGCCGCCGCCGCCGTTGGCGGCCTTCGTGGCAGCCTCCATCTGATCGGGCGTCGGCGAGGTGAACACCTCCCCGGGGCAGGCGGCGTCCAGCATCCCCATGCCGACGAATCCACCGTGCATCGGCTCATGTCCGGAGCCACCACCGGAGACGAGGGCGACCTTCCCCTGGATCGGCGCGTCGGCGCGCACGATCGTGTAGGGATCGTAGGAAACCTTCACGAGGTCGGGATGTGCGGCCTCGATGCCTTGCAGCTCCTCTCGTACGACGTTCGCCGGGTCGTTGATCAGCTTCTTCATGGCACCTCCTCGACTCTGAGATGACGCGCCGCCCCGAGGATCAGAACTTCAGGTCGAACGCTGCTTTCGCGACGAAGGCGCCGATCGCGCCGCCGATGATCGGACCGACGACCGGGATCCAGGAGTAGGACCAGTCGGAGTCACCCTTGCCCGCGATCGGAAGGATGAAGTGCATGATCCGTGGACCCAGGTCTCGTGCCGGGTTGATCGCATACCCGGTCGGACCTCCCAGCGACATCCCGATCCCGACGACGAGCAGCGCGACGTAGAGACCACCCGGAGGAGACACGGCCGCGCCGTGCGTGCCGAGCGCGAGGACGCCGAGCACCAGCATCATCGTGCCGATGATCTCGGTGATCAGGTTCGCGGTCGTGTTGCGGATCGCGGGACCCGTGCAGTACACGGCCAGCTTCAGACCCTTGTCGTCGGTCTCCGGCCAGTGGGCGAGGTATGCGAGCCACACCAGCGTCGCACCGATGAAGGCGCCGACGAACTGTCCCGCGATCAACGTGGGCACGTCGCTCCAATCCACCTTGCCGATGACGGCGAAGCCGATCGTCACGGCCGGGTTGAGGTGCGCGACACCGCCGGACACGGCCAGGCTCGTGAGGACGCCCATCAGCACCGCCATGCCCCAGGCAAACGTGATGACGATCCAGCCCGCGTTCTGGGCCTTGGACTTGTTGAGCAAGACGCCGGCGACGACCCCGTCGCCCAGCATCACCAGCACGCCGGTCCCGACCACTTCTCCGAGGAACATCTCGGCAACCACCCCCCTCCGCTCTGTGCCCCCAGACACTAGGGGTACCCCGTCGCGCGTTAGCCAATGCCGTGCGGGCTCAGATGTCAATAGTTCCGTGGCATCGAACTTAAAATGGGATGCTCGGCATCTGTTCGGTATCCTCGAACAAGCGGGGGGGATCAGCGGCCGGGAGCGACGTTCGCCGAGACGAGATCGGTTCGGCCGACTGCCGCCTCGGCCCACCGGGGTTTGACAGGCGACGGGGGTGGTCAGATTGTGTGCGTCAGTGAGCGACTTGACGGTTCGCCCCGAAATGGATGACGCATCCGTGCTCGGCGACGGGCTGATCCGACGCTGGGTTCGCGCGGCCGCCACGGAGCTCGCCTCGAACCGCGACTTCCTCACCCAGCTCGACGCCGCGATCGGTGACGCGGACCACGGCATCAACATGGACCGAGGGTTCAGCGCGGCCACGATCGACCTCGATGCTGCCACGGACCTTGGGCCGGGCGAGCTCCTCACCCGCCTCGGCACCACCCTCGTCTACCGCGTGGGCGGCGCCGCCGGACCGTTGTACGGGTCGATGTTTCGCGAAGCGGGCTCGGCGCTCGGCCAGAACGAGACCTTCGACCCGGAGACATTCCTGAAGGCCCTCCGGTCGGGACTCGATGCCATCCAGGGCCTGGGGGCGGCCGTCGTGGGCGACAAGACCATCGTCGACGCCTACGTTCCGGCGTTGCAGGCCCTCGAGCGGGACCTTCGGGCGGGCGCAAGCTTGGCGTCGGCCACGAAGCGGGCCGCCGCGGCCGCGCACGAGGGGATGCGCGCGACCCTCCCGATGCAGGCGCGCAAGGGCAGGGCGTCCTACCTGGGTGCGCGGAGCATCGGTCACCAGGACCCGGGTGCTACGTCGACCGCGCTCTTGTTCGCCGCCTTGGCGTCGGTCGTGAACGAGCCTGCGTGAACGGTGGAGCGGCGGGCCGCGGCGCGCGGATGCCGCGGCCGCCGGTGCCGGTCGGGGCGGGAGAGCGGGCCGGGATGAACGTTCCAGGAGACCGGCGCGGGACGATCCAGGCGGTCGACCGCGCGGCTCGCATCCTGAAGGCGCTCGGAAGCGGCGCCTCACGCGCAGGGGTGACCGAGCTGGCCGAGCGGCTCGGCCTCGCCAAGGGCACGGTGTACGGCTTGCTCCGCACCCTCGCGCAGCAGGGGCTCGTCGAGCAGGATCCCGAGACCGGCAAGTACCGCCTGGGAGCCGCGATGCTCCAGCTCGGGAACGCGTTCCTCGACAACCACGAGCTTCGCGGGCGTTCGCTCCTGTGGGCCGACTCCCTCGCGTCGCGCATCGGCGAGTCGGTGCGTGTCGGGGTGATGAACGGCCCCACCGTCCTGATCGTGCACCACGTCTTCCGCCCCGACAATTCGGTCCAGATCCTCGAGGTGGGGGCTTCCATCCCCTGGCACGCGTGCGCGTTGGGAAAGGCGATCGTCGCCTACGTCGAGCCGGCGGAGCGGGCGGTCCTGCTCGACGGGCCCCTGCCGACCCTGACGGGACGCACCCTCACCGACCCCCGCAAGCTCACGGCCGTATTGCTGGACGTGGTGGCGAGCGGGATCGCACTCGAGGACCAGGAGGCGATCGTCGGGGAGGCGGAGATCGCTGCGCCGGTCTTCGACCACCGCGGCCTGCCGGTCGGCGCGATCGGCGTGGCGGGCGCCGTCGACCGGCTGATGCCGAGCGGGCGGGCGAACGCGATCGAGGCTGCCGTACGGGAGACCGCGCGGGGGCTCTCCCGCGACATGGGCGCAGGGCGCTTGGCCGCGCGCGGCTGACGATCGTCTGGCAGTACGCTCGCGGCGCCATGGGCGACGAGCAGCGCTTCGTGACGGTCGACGACTACGAGCCGGTCGCGCGCGAGCGCCTGTCGCGCGACGTGTACGACTACCTTGCCGGCGGAGCCGGGGACGAGTGGACGCTGGCCGAGAACCGGCGCGCGTTCGAGCGGTGGGTGCTGCGGCCCCGGTTCCTCCGCGGAGGCGGTGCCGTTGACCCATCCACCGTCGTCCTCGGACAGGAGATCGCGATGCCGATCCTCCTGGCTCCGTGGGCGTTCCAGCGGATCGCGCATCCGGACGGCGAGCTCGCGACCGCCCGGGCGGCTGCGGCGGCGGGGACGATCATGGCCGTCTCGACGACGGCGCTCGACATCCTCGAGGATGTCGCGGCTGCCGCGGGGGGCTCCGCGTGGTGGCAGCTGTACCTGTTCGAAGACCGCGGCGCCTCGGTCGATGTGGTCGACCGCGTCGTCGCCGCCGGGTACCGGGCGCTCTGCTGGACCGTCGATTTCCCCGTCAACGGGCTGCGCCACCGTGACACGCGAAACGGGTTCGAGCTCCCGATGGGACTGTCCTCCTCGTCGTTCGTCTTCGACGCGGACATCACCTGGGACGACGTGGGCTGGATCCGCGATCACGCGCCGGGGCTGCCCATCCTCGTGAAGGGGATCCTGACCGCCGAAGACGCCGCCCTCGCGCTCGAGGCAGGGGTCGACGGGATCGTCGTGTCCAATCACGGTGGCCGGCAACTCGACACGTCGATGGCCGGGATCGACGCGCTGCCCGAGGTCGTCGACACGGTTGGTGGCCGGGTCCCCGTACTGATGGACGGAGGCGTTCGCCGGGGGGTCGACGTGATGAAGGCGCTGGCGCTGGGGGCCACCGCGGTGATGGTTGGTCGTCCGGCCGCGTGGGGGCTGGCGGCGCACGGCGAGGAGGGAGTCGCCGGGGTGCTCGAGATCCTGCGCGGGGAGCTCGTGAACGCGATGTCGCTCGCCGGCTGTGGCACGATCGAGGACATCACCCGCGCGCACGTCGCCCCGGCGCCCGGCAGGTGACGAGGACCTCGTCGTCTGCCACCCTTGCGCGCCATGGGCGGCTACGACCTCCACACGCACAGCACGTGTTCCGACGGGACCCAGTCGGTGGCCGACAATGTGAGGCTCGCGCTCGAGCTCGGTCTCTCGGGTCTCGGCGTGACCGATCACGACACCACCGCGGGCCTCGGCGAGGCATTCGCCGCGGCCGAGGGCACCGCACTGGAGATCGTCCCGGGGCTCGAGTTCTCGGCGGAGCACGACGGCGCCAGCCTGCACGTGCTCGCCTACTGGGTGGATCCGTCCAATGAGCCCCTGCGAGCCGAGCTGGAGCGGCTGGCGGAGACTCGCCTGCGGCGGGGGGAGATGATGGTCCAGAAGCTGCGGGACGCGGGGTACGACATCTCCTTCGATCGCGTGCGCCGGATCGCCGGCGACGACCTGATCGCTCGGCCGCACGTCGCGCAGGCGATGGTCGAGGCCGGCATCGTCGGCAGCGAACGCGAAGCCTTCGACCGGTTCATCAACGA
>JALYLM010000086.1 GCA_030774235.1 Actinomycetota bacterium | reverse complement strand
AAGGACCACCCGTCTGGTGCCCGAGGCTTTCGTGATGGGTGAGGTTCCGCGTCGATGGTGATCTTTGCCGGTTCTTGATCCAGCACGGGACGGTGCTACTCGTGACACTCTCGTGTACGACGATGTTTCGTCCCTCGAGGTACAGACGAAGAAGGCTTCGCCTCCTCCTGGCGGCAGCGGGGATCCTGGTGCTGGTAGCGGTGCCCGCGGCCGCGTTCCTCGTGGTGGTTCTCCCACTGATGCGCCCGATACGCCAGCGCGCCTCCCCGCCGCCCCCCGTCAGCTCAAGCGTCTCGCCGACGAAACCAGCTTGCCCTAGCAGCGGGCTCGCTCACGCTGCCCGGCTCGGGGAGGTGGCGTGGATCGACGCCGGGACCCTCACAGTGATCGACCTCGGGACGTGCCGGCAGGTGGTGCTTGTCAGCTCAGGGGCGGCCCGCCCGGTTCGGTTCAGCCCCGACGGCGAGTGGCTGGTCTTCGGACAGGGGCACATGGTGCTCGCGACCGGAGGAGCGGTGCAGCGGCCGTTCGGAACCGTCGTCCGGTCATGGGAGTGGTCCCCGAACGCCGACGTGTTGGCGGGGGTGACCCAGGACGGAGGGGTGCTGATCGTCCGCCCGGGCGGCGGACCCGAAACGTTGCTACGCGACGGCTCGGGCGTCCACCACCTCGCGTTCGCCCCCGACGGCCGCAGCCTCGCGATCGACCGGGTGGGACAGGGGATCCAGGTGCTCGACGTGACCACCGCGAGGGCGGCGCGGACGGTCTTTCACGAGTCCGATCCTGCGAAGGTCCCGGAGGTGGCCGGCTGGTCCGCAGACGGACGCTGGGTCCTGTATTGGCGCGGACCCGTGGGCAAAGGGGGCGGACCGATCGACGCCGTTTCGTCCTCGGGCGGCCCCTGGGTGAACGTGTTCGAGCCGATGCTTGCCTACCGTGACTCACTTTCCTTCTGCGGCAGCCGGATCGCACTGTCGGTCGGAGTCGGGCTGGCCGTGAGCGAAGGCAAACAGATCGTGCTCACCGGGCCACCCACCTGGGCCTTCCACAACCTCACCGACGACTACACACGGAGCTGGATCTGGCCGGCCTGCTCGCCCGATGGGCGGTGGCTGGCCGCCACCGACACCTTCAACCATAAGGAATCGGCGGACAACACGGTCTCCAGGGGGCTCTGGCTGCTCTCCACCGACGGCTCCTCTCGCAGGCTGCTCGTCCCGGGCAGCAGGGGCGCGCCGGAGTTTGCGCGGTGGTCCTCGGACGGGTCCTTCATCCTGGTCGTCATGCGCTCCGGCAACAGCTGGTCGTCTCCGGGAAACCTGGTGTTGGTCCACGTGAACCCGAGGTCCGGCCGGATGGTGAAGCGGTTCAGTCCCATCACACAGCTCGGGCCTGCCCCGGGGCCGGGCGGGCACCAGGAGTGGGCCGCGATTAGCGACTGGTACCGGCCGTAGCCGACTCCGTGGGCTCGCAGCGCTGGACGCGGACCCCTGCGATCGATCGCGCAGCTCGTTTGCAAGGATGTATCCCGATCAGCGGAGCCGAGGGACTTCGCGAAACTCGCCCACGCCTTCCAACGTGAGTCAGTCTCCTCGCTCGCCCCTCGGCTGCGCAGAACAGGAAGCTACCTGAAGGGCCCAGGAACTCTGATTCGGCTCATGGCCTAGCGTTTCCGAATCACCTGCGATGTGACGCCCCGTTGCGAGGCGAGCGCGACGACTCCTGCCCATGTGGCCGCTGGGAGTCTGGAGCAAGCGGAAGCCGGAGCGTTTGGTGCTAGAGATGGAGGACCCTTACCAAGGCCGAAGTCGATCTGATTCGCCGAACGGCAGGCCAACCCCCGGACGCCGAGAAACCGACTGTCGGGAGCCGGATCCGAATAGATGAACCCTTCACGGTTCCTCAGGCGCGGGAGGTGCGCTCCAGGCTGAGTCGGCTCGCAACCCCGATCGGGTGGCCGCGGGCCGACGATCTCGCTCGACCGCGGCTCCTGAGCGAACTTGGCGGGCCGCGGCTTGACCGGTCTACGGCTGAGGTCCGACTGCCGGCGATATGCGACCCGCCTTACATCATTGGGCGTGCACAAGCCTCGGGCAGACCGTGTATGGCTGTGCGCCAGCGATGCGGGTTGTCGCGTTGCGGTTGCATCTCGTCGCGATCGGTTGCGGAAGGTTGCGACGGAGTGGGCGGGTGATCAAAGACGAGCGGACGCGTTCCCGAATCGGCGAAATCCGTTCCCGAACGACCACGAAGAGGCTTCTGACCAGCGGAAACAGGATCTCTACCGGCCCGACTCCAGCGCGCGAGCAAGTGTAGCCAGAGAGTCCCGTCGACGCCCCGGAAATGTCGCCAGGCGATTGGCGCAGCGCGGAACCTTCCGGGCAACTGCGGCGTCCAGTGGGATGACCTTTCTGACACGGGGTGCAACAGTGGCTCGGCCGAGGGGAGGAGAAGCGATGCGCAGGTGGACGGTCCTGACGATCGGCGCGATGCTCTTGATCGGGGTGCTCGCCGCTCCGGCCAATGCGGTCTCGTCCCGCTTCCGGGGGACGACCGCGGAGGCGTTCTGGCACAAGAAGCACTGGGTGACGTCGACGACCTTCACCGAAACGACCTGGTACGTAGGGGTGTTTGCGAGCCCCGATGACACCACCTCGCGCTACTCCGACCTGTACGAGGACGTCGAGCTGTGCACGGTCTCCGGAAGCCGCACCAGCTGCGTGCCGCAGTCGTCCAAGTACGGCGACAGCCGGCTCCGACGCTCGACGGACGTGTTCACGATGGACTTCAACAACCTGTCGGCCGCCCACCTGCACGGGACCTATCGGTTGCAGTCTTACGACGCCAGGGGCAACGCGGTGGGCGCGCTCGAGAACTACACGATCGTCGCCGACTGGACGGGGTACGGGACCGTAACCAGAAACATGGACAAGTTCAGTTTCCACAACCGATGCATCCATTTCTCGGCCACCACGAAGGGGAAGACGCGTCCGGCGAGCGCGACCGGAACCCTGAACGGCACCGGTTGGGTACCACCAAGGACACCTTCTTCGGGGGAAACGCGACCATCCAGGTCGACCACGAGTGCTGAAGACCTAGCGTCGGTCGAGGGGTGGGACGATTGGCGGCGTGAGGTCGATCGCGCTCGCGCTGTTGTTACTGGCGCTCGCCGGCTGCGTGTCCCACGGGGCCGCCGCCACCCCGGCGGCCCCCGACCACGTGGTCGTGATCACGATCGCGGGCGGCTCGGTGCGGCTGGGCGTCGGCGTGGCCGACACCGGCCCGGAGCGGGAGCGGGGCCTGATGAGCGTGACCTCTCTGCCCGCGGATCAAGGGATGGCATTCGTCTTCGCCGAACCGACTCGGGCGACGTTCTGGATGAAGGACACCGTCATCCCGTTGGCGATCGCGTTCGTGGACGTACACCGCCGTGTCGTTACCATCGAGGAGATGGAACCGTGTCACACGGACCCGTGCCCCACGTATGAGTCCTCGGCCCCTTACACGATGGCCGTGGAGGCCAACGCGGGGTGGTTCGATCGCGCCGGGGTCCCCGTGGGCGACCGCGCCGAGCTGGAGCCGATCGGAGCATGAGCGAGCGCGACTGCCTGCTGTGCGCCGCCGAGCGCGTTACCGACTGGTTCCACGAGGACGAGGACTGCTGGGTCGCCGAATGCATGGTCTGCCGCACGCCGATGGTCGTGTGGCGCGCCCACGGCATGCCGGACGCCCAGCGCGAGGCCGCGATGCTGACCCACCTGGAGGAGGCGGCGGCGTCCCGCTACGGCGACGGGGGCTACTGGCTCGACCCCGAACGGCGACGGATCCCCGACCACTGGCACGTCCACGCGCGCCCGGCGGGCGACTTCTTCGATCCGACGAGCCCGCTCTACGTCCGTCCCTGAGCCCGGATCAGCCCGGAGCCACGGTTGTTGCATTCCTGTGGCGGCGATCGGGCCTAGATCGTTCGTTGGTTGACAGGGCTACCCCCAGCCGGTACACCTGTGCCACGCGCCGATCGACCGGACGACCGGAGATCCGGCGGAGTTTCACGGACCCATGGCAGCGGGTCGAGTCAGCTCTCGCTGCGGGGCCGCGCGTTGACCCTTTCGGTTGACCGGACCACCGGAGGCCGAGCACTGGAGGCCACCGGCGTTCTCGCCGGTCGATCGAAAGGAGCTCGGATGTCCATCCCCACCCGGAGGTGGTTCGGCCTGCCCTTGGTCGTTCCCCTCGCGCTGGTCCTCGCTGCATGCTCGACGAGCAAGGCGGATTCGGCCTCCGGCGGGTCGTGCACCCCGGCGAAGTTGCCCGTCGTCAACTTCGCCGCCTACAGCACTCCCCGCGAGGTGTACGACGCGAAGATCATCCCCGCGTTCGTGGCGAAGTGGAAGGAAGACCACAACGGCCAGAGCGTGCTGTTCCAGGAGTCGTACGCCGGCTCGACGGCGCAGGCCCAGGCCGTGGTCAACGGGCTGCCGGCCGACATCGTCGCCCTCTCGCTGGCGCCCGACGTCGACCAGATCAAGCAGGCCGGGCTCATCACGCACGACTGGACCCAGGCCCCGGACGGCGGCATGGTCTCCAGCTCGGTGGTCGTGTTCGACGTTCGACCGGGAAACCCGCTCGGCATCAAGGACTGGAACGACCTTGCCAAGCCTGGCGTGGGCATCCTGACCCCGGACCCGGCCCAAAGCGGCGGCGCCCGGTGGAACCTCGTCTCCGCGTGGGGCGCAGCTCTTCGTGGTGACGTGACCGGGATCAGCAAGAACGACGAGGCTGGGGCGACCACGCTCCTGCAGACCCTGCTGGGCAACGTCACGGCGTTCGACTCCAGCGCCCGGACCTCGATCCAGAACTTCGAGTCGGGCAATGGCGATGTTGCCATCACCTACGAGAACGAGGTCAAGACGGCGCAGGCGGCGGGTCAGAAGGACGAGGCCGTCTACCCGACCGGCTCCGTGCTGATCCAGAACCCGGTCGCCGTGGTCGACGTGAACGCCGACAAGCACTGCGTGCGGGACATCGCCGACGCGTTCGTGAACTTCCTGCACACGAAGGAGATCAAGGACGACTACGCGACCACCGGCTTCCTTCGCCCCACCGACCCGACGAAGGCACAGGCCGGCGACCCGGCGAACGGGTTCCCCGCGATCAAGGACCTGTACACCGTCGAGGACCTGGGCGGCTGGGACGCCCTGAACCAGAAGCTGTTCTCGACCGATGGGATCGTCACGAAGGCGACCGCCGGAGCCTCGGGGTAATGCGGGCGATGGACGGCGCCGCAGCAGTCCCGTACCCGAGCCGTAACCGCGTGCTCTCCTCGCGGTCAGCTGCCCGGCTCCGGCGACTCGGCCTGCGCGGCGCCGCCATCGCCTACCTCCTCGGGATGATCGCGCTGCCGGTCGCGGCGGTCGTCACGAAGGGGTTCGGGGATGGGCTCGGATCGCTACGGTCGGCGCTTGCCACGCCCGGCGCGATCGCGGCGATCCGGCTCACCCTGATCACCGCGACGGTCACGGCGCTCATCAACGGGGTGATGGGAACCCTCATCGCCTACTCGCTCGTGCGCTACCGATTCCCCGGTCGCAACGTGCTCTCGACGGTCGTCGATCTGCCGCTCGCGATCCCGACCCTCGTCACGGGCGTCATGCTCCGGGCGATCTACGGACCGGCGGCCCCGATCGGTTCGTTCCTGGAGCGGCTCGGGATCCACGTCATCTTCGCGCCGCTCGGGGTCGAGGTGGCCCTCCTCATCGTGACGCTCCCGTTCGTCGTCCGTGCGGTCCAACCGGTCCTGCTGGAGCTCGATCCCTCCGAGGAGGAGGCCGCCATCACGCTCGGCGCGCGGGGCTGGACCACGTTCCGCAAGGTCGTCCTTCCGGCGATCCGGCCGGCGATCGCGGCCGGCGCGTTGCTGACGTTCGCGCGCGCCCTCGGGGAGTTCGGCGCGATCGTGATCGTCTCGGGCAACAAGACCGGCACACTGACCGCTCCCGTGTTCATCTTCCAGCTCGCCTCGCAGTTCAAGACGGCCCAGGCGGCGGCCGTCGCCTCGGTCTTCTTCGCGCTCTCGTTCGTGATGGTGCTCCTGACGGCTCGACTCTTGCGGCGGAAGGAGGAGGTGTGAGCGCGACCGCGAAGCCGGGCCGTCGGACCGATCTCCAGCGGCGGCGGATCGTCCGGGTGCTCCTCGTCGCGGCGGTCGTCGCCTACGTGACCGTCCTGTTGCTGATCCCCCTGGGCGGCATCGTGTGGACCGCCCTGAAGCCGGGCTGGCCCGTCGTCCGGCAGACGTTCGGAGCCGCGGACGTCCGGCATGCGCTCCTGTTGACCACCGTGATCACGCTCATCACGCTCGTGGTCACGACGGCGTTCGGCGTCACCGTGGCGTGGGTGCTGGTTCGCCAACGCTTCCGCAGCCGAGGACTGCTGAACGCGCTCGTCGACCTTCCGTTCGCCCTGTCCCCCGTCACGGTTGGGATCGCCGCGGTCCTGCTGTTCGGCCGCGGCGGTTGGTTCGCGCCGTGGTTCGACGCCCGCGGGATCTCGATCATCTACGCCCTCCCGTCGATGGTGCTCGTGACGATCTTCATCAGCATCCCGTTCGTGATCCGCGAGGTGCAGCCGGTGCTCGAGGAGGTCGGCACCGAGGAAGAGGACGCGGCACGTACGCTGGGGGCCTCCGTAGTGCAGTCGTTCCGACGGGTCACCCTCCCCAACATCCGATGGGGGCTCTTCTACGGCGTCGCCCTTTCGGCGGCTCGCGCGATCGGTGAGATCGGCGCCGTGCTCATCGTCTCGGGCGCGATCCAGGGCAGGACCGAAACCGCCACCCTCTACATCTTCCGGGCGGTCGAGGAACGACAGACCGCCAACGGATACCTGGTCGCGCTCGTCCTCGCGCTCGTTTCGATCGTCCTGTTGATCGGGATCGAGACCGCCAAACACAGGATCGAAAGGATGAAGTCCGCATGACGAAGCCGATCGTGGTCCAGCAGCTGACCAAACGATTCGGGAGCTTCGAGGCCGTCACGGACGTGTCGTTCACGGCACCGGAGGGCGCGATCACCGCACTCCTGGGCCCGAGCGGCTCCGGCAAGAGCACCGTGCTGCGGATGATCGCGGGCCTCGAGGTCCCGACCGCCGGACACGTGTGGATGGGCGAGGAGGAGCTGACCGTCAAGAGCGTCCAGGAGCGCCAGGTCGGGTTCGTGTTCCAGCACTACGCACTGTTCCGGCACATGACCGTGGCGAACAACGTCGCCTTCGGCCTGTCGGTCCGCAAGGTCGATCGCCCGTCGCAGAAGAAGCGCGTGGACGAGCTCTTGGAGCTCGTGCAGCTGGCGCCGTTCCGCAACCGATATCCCGACCAGCTGTCGGGCGGCCAGCGTCAGCGCGTCGCACTGGCCCGAGCGCTCGCGCCCCAGCCACAGGTGCTGCTGCTGGACGAACCCTTCGGGGCGCTCGACGCGCGAGTACGCCAGGACCTTCGTCGCTGGCTCGATGAGCTGCACCGCGAGCTGGGGGTGACGAGCCTGCTGGTCACGCACGACCAGGAGGAGGCGCTGGAGCTCGCGAACAAGATCGTGGTGATGCACGAGGGGAAGATCGAGCAAGTCGGGACGCCGAGCGAGATCTACGACGAGCCGTCCACGGCGTTCGTCGCGGGATTCGTCGGCTCGGCCAACGTCCTGCACGGAGACGTCGTCGACGGCCACGTGCACCTCGGCTCGTTCCGCGTTCCCGGCGCCGGCCACCTGCCGGAGGGAACCGCGGCCTCCGCGTACGTGCGGCCCCACGACGTCCGGATCACCGCGTCCGACGGGATGCCGAACGGGTCGGTCTATGCGACCGTCGAGCGGGTCTCCCGGCTCGGATGGGTCGCCCGCCTCACGCTGAGGCTGGCCGACGGCAACGTCCTGGTGGCCCACGTCCCGCAGGAGGAGCTGAGCGGAGCGTCGGAAGGCGACACGGTGTCGGTGGACCTTCGCAACCCGAAGGCCTTCCATCGCGACGGCTCCTCCGAGGAGCCGGCGAGAACCGCGTGAATCCGAGCAGCCGGGGGAGGCTGCGGTCCGTCGCGCCGCCGGCACCGCCGAGCGAGATCCCCGGGGAGATCCTGCGCTACGCCTCGCTGCCCCCCGACCGACGAGACCTGCTGATGCACGTCCACGAGCTGCTGGAGGAGATCGCTTACGGCAACGTGGTGATCGTGATCCAGGACGGCAAGGTCGTGCAGATCGAGACGTCGGAGAAGATCCGCCTGCGCTAGTCCTCGGGTCGGACGGACCGGTAGCTGCGACGCAGGAACCGGTCGAACTGCGGCACGGTGAACGCGGCCAGGCCGTATCCGGGCGTGTAGAGCAGCCCCTTCTCGATCAACCTCGATCGCGTCGGGCCGAGCTGCTCGGAGGTTCGCCCGATCAGATCGGCGACGTCACCGGCGCGCTGAGGCTCCGGGCCCAGCTCGGCCATCGCCCGCATGTAGCGGAGCTCGAGCTCGCTCGTCCGTTCGACCCTCACGCGGAAGAAGCTGCCGTCGAGCTTGGATTCGACGACGGCCTGGGCCTCGACGGCCTCGAGGGCCGTGATCGGAGATGCCGCCGCGTAGTCCCACAGGATCTTCCCGTACTCCTGGAGGAAGTAGGGATATCCATCCGTGTAGACGACGACCGTGTGGACCGCTCGATCGTCGATCTCGACACCCTGCTCACCGGCGGGTTCGATCAGGGCGGTCGCGGCTTCGGATTCCGAGAGCCGACCGATGACCGGGAATTTGAAGAGGCGCTCGGCGTACGACTTGGCCTCCCCGGCCAGTCGTGGGAGATGCGGAAGCCCCGCGCCGACGAGAGTGATCGGCAGTCGCCGCTGGACGGTCTTGTGGAGGGCGGCGATGAGCGCTTCGAGCTGGACAGAGGACAGGAACTGAACCTCGTCCACGAGGAAGACGACGCCCGACCCGTGTTCTTCCGCCGCCTCGCCCAGCCCGACGAGGAGGTCGGAGAGATCCTCACCGAGGTCACCGCTGTCCCCCACGCCCTGAAGGGGGTCGACGTCGAGGCTGCCGGTGATCGAGCCCTCCGTCGTCACCGTGATCGAGAACGATTTCAGGATCCCCGCGGCTCGCCTCGCCTTGTCCCGCCAGCGCTCGGGCGGAGAGACCTGGAGCAGCGCTCGTCTCACGAGTTGAGCCATGCGTGGCCCGAACTCCGAGCTCTTCGTGATCTCGGTCTCGACCGTGATCCATCCCGCCAACCTGGCACGCTCCTCGAAGGCCCCGAGAAGAACGGTCTTGCCCACGCCCCGCAGGCCGGTGATCAGCAGCGATTGCTCGGCGTAACCGTGGCGGAGCCGATCCAGGAGCACCTCGAAGGACTGAAGCTCGTCGTCGCGGCC
>JALYLM010000085.1 GCA_030774235.1 Actinomycetota bacterium | reverse complement strand
GGCGCCTCCCTGTCGGTGCCGTTCATCTTCGGGGCGCTGATCCAGGGGCTTGCGGTCGACCGGTGGAGCCCGAAGTGGCTGGACCTGTTCGGCTACGCGGTGACGCTCTCTGCGATCCCCGTGGCGTGGTCTGCGCCATCGATCGCGTGGCTGTGGGCCTCGACGTTCCTGCTCGGCGCCGGGTTCGGCATGGTCGAGCCCTCGCGCTCGGCCCTCACGGGCCTGCTCGTCGACGGACCCAGGCTCGTCACGGCGAACGGCACGCTGGCTACGGCGTTCCAGCTCTCGTTGGTCCTTGGCTCGATCGGCGGCGGGTGGCTGCTGAACGCGTGGGGCTACTCGGCCGTATACGCCGTCGCCAGCGGTGCGGCGGTCCTGCCGATCGTATGCCTGCTCATGGTCCCGGACGTGCGTCAGGGTGGGGAGCGGCCCGCGCTCACGCTCGCCGACCTGCGTCGCGGTGCCGGCGCCGCCTGGAGTCATCCCCAACTCCGGATCCTGCTGCTGGTGACGGCGCTCGGCTGGACGCTGATCAACGTCTTCTTCGTGCTGGAGCCCCTGTTCGTCAAGGGAACGCTCCGCCTCCAGGGTGACGCCCTGCTCTACCTGTGGGGGGCGCACGGACTCGGGGCGCTCGCCGGCGCGATCGCGATCACGCGCGCTCGCAACACGGCGGGACGTGAGGCGAGGCTCGTCTGCCTGGGTATCGTGTCCATCGGCGCGGGGATCCTCGTGTACACCGGCGTCGGGCACTACATGGTGGCGCTGGGAGCCAGCGCCGTGTCGGGTCTGGGCTTCGCCCTGCTGTTCCCGCCGTTGCTGGCGCTCATCCAGCGGGTGATCCCGCAGGACCAGCGCGGTCGTGTCACGAGCGTCTTCGTCTCGATGCAGGAATCCGCAGGGCTCGCCAGCTCGATCGCGCTGCTCGTGCTCGGAGACATCGTCATCGTCAGGCCGACGCTCGTCGGCAGCGGCGCGCTGCTCGCGGCGATGGGGCTCGTCGGGTTCCGTGCCATCGTCAGGCTGGAGGCCGGCCGTGAGCGAACGTCCGCCTGAGCCCATCCTCCATGTCGACATCGACGCGTTCTACGCGTCCGTCGAGGTGCTGAAGGACCCGAGCCTGAAAGGAAAGCCGGTCGTCGTCGGCGGCGGGGGGCCCCGTGGCGTGGTCGCGAGCGCGTCCTACGAGGCGCGCACCTATGGCGTGCGCTCGGGGATGCCGGGGGTCCGCGCGCGCCGTCTGTGCCCCGAGGCGATCTTCCTGCCCGCGGACTTCGATGCGTATCGGGCCCACTCGAACCGCTTCCGAGAGGTCATGTTGTCGTATACGCCGCTCGTCGAGCCGATCTCGCTCGACGAAGCGTTCCTGGACGTCGCGGGGGCGACGAGATTGTTCGGCACCCCGCCCGCGATCGCCGGGAAGATCCGCGCCGACGTCGAGCGCGAGGTCGGCGTGACGTGCTCGGTCGGTGTCGCGCCGACGAAGTTCGTCGCGAAGCTCGCCTCCGACGAGTGCAAGCCCGACGGTCTGCTCGTCGTCCCGAGCGAAGGGGTGAGCTCATTCCTCGAACCCTTGCCGGTCGGACGGCTCTGGGGGGTGGGCGAACGGACCGCCGACGTACTGGGGAGGCTCGCGATCCGCACGATCGGAGACCTCGGTCGCACTCCCGAGACGATCCTGTCCAGGCTGCTGGGCGACGCGGCCGCCCGTCACCTGACCGAGCTCGCTCACGGCCGGGACGAGCGAGACGTCGTGCCGTACGAGCCCCCCAAGTCCATCGGGCACGAAGAGACCTTCGAACGGGATCTCGACGACGACGACGAGATCCTGCGCGAGCTTCTCCTCCTCTCGGGCAGAGTGGCGACGCGCCTTCGGGCGGACGGGTACCGCGCTCGCACGGTCTCGCTGAAGGCCCGGCTCGCGAACTTCACCACGCTGACGCGAGCCCGGACCCTGTCCGACGCCACCGATGTCGGGGCGGAGCTGTATCGGGTGGTCTCCGAGCTCTACCGCGCGTTGCCGGGCCAGCGGCGCCGCTACCGCCTCCTCGGCGTGCAGGCATCCGGGCTGGTCGCCGCCGGCTCCGAGCAGCTCGCGCTCCTGAGAGGCGAACGCTGGGGCGACGTGGAGCGCGCGATCGACCGGATCGAGCACCGATTCGGACCGGGGGCGACGACGCCGGCCTCGCTGCTCGATCGGCCGCGGCGGCGGTGAACCGCGGAGAGCTTCCGGTCGAAGGGCAGGGCTCCGTATAATCGAGTGAGCGGTCGAGCCCCCACGACCGGAGGCGGGAGCGATGCCCCTCAGCGATCACGAACAGCGCATCCTCGACGAGATCGAGCGGCGCCTCGCCGAGGAGGACCCGAAGCTCGTCGAACAGGTGGGCCGGACCGACCTCTACACGCATCTCGCGAGGCGGATCCGGATGGCGGCGATCTCGTTCATCCTCGGCGCCGTCCTCTTGTTGCTGTTCGTCGTGTCTCCGTGGGTGGCCGCCGCCGGCTTCGTGATCATGGTGCTCTCGGCGCTGCTGATCTATCGCTACCTGGGCCAGCTCGGCCGGGATCAGATCCGCGCGATGCAAGAGGGCGGTCGGCTTTCGCTCACCGGTCTGCTCGGTCGCATCGCGGGTCGCTTCCGGCCGCCACCGCCGCCCGCGACGTAGCGGCCTGGACGCACTTTTCGCTTCCCTCGCTCGCCGGCTAGCCCGTTCGGGTGGTTTGTCGCCCCGCGTGACCTCTGCGCTTGCCACGCCTTCGCGGCCTGTTGTACAACGAGCACTCCCTTCCCCCGGGCGCGTCACGATCGGTCGACGAGAGGCCGCGCCGCTGACAAGTCGTTGGTGTGAGGAACGTCGAAAGGGCGCGCGTCCGAATGGAGGGATTCACCACCCATCAGGCTTGCAAGTTCACCGGGTGCACGCCGCGGCAGCTCCGATACTGGGATCAGATCGCGTTGGTCCAGCCGTCCGTCCAAGGAACCGGCGGGCGCCCGGGCGTTCCCCGTCTCTACGCATTCCGAGACCTCGTTGCGCTGCGTGTCGTGAAGTCGCTGCTCGACGGCGGGATGTCGCTGCAGCGGGTCCGGCGGTCGTGGGAGTTCCTCAACAAGAAGGCCGGGCTCGATCGACACCTGTCCGAGGTGAAGCTCGTCACCGACGGACAGAGCATCTTCAAGATCTGCCGCCGCGACGGCGAGGTGATGGACGCTCTTCGCGACGGTCAGATGGCCTTCTTCGTGGCGATCGACGACATCGCCACCGGGGTTCGCACGAACGTTCGCCAGTTCGAGGAGGATCGGGA
>JALYLM010000084.1 GCA_030774235.1 Actinomycetota bacterium | reverse complement strand
GCGTTGGAGGAGGCGCACAAGGAGCTGCAGGAGCGCGAGCAGGTGCTGCGGCAGCTGTCGAACGCGATCGCGGAAGAGCGCGCCGACGAGCGACTCCAGATCGCCGGCTACCTCCACGACGACTTGGCTCAGGTGCTATTCCGACTTTCGATCCAAGTTGACGTCGCGCGCAAGCTTCTCGAGAAGGGCGATCTGCCGGAGGTCGGCAACCAGCTCGACAAGATCCGCAAGTCCAAGCAGGACACCTCCGACCGCATCCGCGCGCTGATCCGAGACCTTCACCGTTCGCCGCTGGGCGCCAAAGGCTTGGCCGAGTCGCTGGAGTCCTTCACGGACGAGGTCGGGCGTGAATCCCACGTTCAGTTCCACCGCGACGTGGAAGACATCGACCTTCCCGCCCCGATCGCCCTCCTCCTGTTCCACATCGCCCGTGAGGGTGTGATGAACGCCCTCAAACACGCCCGCGCGTCCGACGTCTGGATCTCGGTGCGCGAGGTCGGCGACCAGATCGAGCTCCAGCTCCGCGACAACGGGGTGGGGTTCGACACGTCGGCCCCGGGCCCGGAGGGTCACTTCGGGATGGCGATGATGCGCGAGCGCGCTCAGGTCGGCGGCGGGACGATCGGCGTCGAGAGTGCGCCGGGTGCGGGCGCCACCATCACCGTCAGATTCCCGATCGCGCTGTTGCAACAGGAACAGGCGCCGGCAGAGTCTCCCGATGGGGCGGGCAGCGCTGGGGACTCAGGTGCTTCCCCCGGTACATCCGAGCGATCCGCGCAGGCGGGCGACGGTTCTCGCCAGATCGTCCGATCATAACGCCGACCAGGAGGCACGCGACCCCCACGTAAAGCAACAGATCGCCCACCGACAGCACGACTCCGAACGGCGGTGGGACGGGGATCACGTCTCCGAGCGTCGCGAGCACGTCCGTATCGGTTCGGAGGTGGTGCTTCGAGAACCCGGCGGGCTCGGGAAGCAGGACCCGATCGCCGGCGGCAGTTCGAGCAGCGGCGGGGTTCACCGGCATCCCCGCGTTCGGCGCCACGACCGCGAGGTTCAACGCCAGGCCGAGGAAGAGCACGGGCGCGGCCGGCAGCCGTCGGTTCACCCATCCGAAACCCAGTAGCAGCACGTACGAGGCGACGAGCGCGGCGAGGGCGGTCCGCCCGTCGCGAAACGGGGCGGCCTGCAGCCCGAGGCCGACGATCGCTACGCCCCACCAGTGGATCCGCAGGTGCTCGAGGGCACGCAGACGGCCTCCCGCCACCAAACCCGCGATCAACGCCGCGACGATGACGAGCACGACGAGCGGCAACCGCCAGCAACCTCCGTTCGGAGCCGGTGCTGGATTGTCGGTCGCGTTGCGGACCGAGTCCAGCGTTTCACTCCCTTCCGGGCCTGGTCTGTTCCGCGGGGACCGCCGGTACAGTGGTCGAGTGGAGCGTGATCCAGGCTACTTCGGTCCCGAGAGCGTCTCCTGGCAGGTGCACCGCGAGGTGACCGTCCTCTTCGGCGGCGCTCGGGCCGTGCTGATGCAGGCCGCACACCCGCTGGTGATCGCCGGCGCGCGCGAGACCGGCTTCTACGAACGGAACCCCTGGAAACGTTTGCAGCGCACGTTGGTCTTGACGTACACGATCACCTTCGGCACGAAGTCCGAGGCGAGGGCCGCGGCCGCGAAGATCAACGAGGTCCACGCTCGGATCAAGGGTGTCGATCCGGTGACCGGCAAGGCGTACGACGCGCTCGATCCCCAGCTCCTCCTGTACGTCCATGGCTGCCTCGTGGACAGCGCGTTGTTGTTCGAACGGCTCACGGTCGGGCGGCTGGACGAGGCCGGACGGCAGCGCTTCCACGAGGAGCAGATGATGGCGGCCGAGATGGTCGGGATCCCGCGATCCGTCATCCCGCCGACCGTAGCGGCGCTGCGCGCGCACCTGGCCGATGTGGAAGCGCGCGGCGATCTCCTCGTCACCGACGCCGCGCGCCGGGTCGCGGACCTGTTCTTCCATCCGCCGGCCGAGGCGGAGTGGCGCCTCGTGCTTCGCGGTGTCTCCAGGCTCGCCTTCGGCACGCTCCCGAGGGGACTTCGGGAGCAGTACGGGGTGCGCACGGGCCCGGTGAAGCAGGCCGCGATGCGTGCCACGTTCGCCGCCACACGCGCCGCCCGACCCCTGCTTCCGCCCCGGTTCCGATTCATCGCGCCCTACCAGGAGTGGCGCGGACGTCGGAACGGAGGTGACGACGAGGACCACGTCGCCCGGGCACGCAAGGGGGCCGGGCTGCGGGTGGACCGGCCGTAGCGGTCGCCCCGGCTGGTTCCGGCGAGCCGGGCCGTGCCAGACTGCGGCGCATGGACGTCGACGGACTGCTCCTCGACATCGACGGCGTCCTCGCGGTGTCCTGGGACCCGATCCCGGGTGCGATCGAGACGCTCGCCTGGCTGCGCGATCACGCGATCCCGTTCCTTCTGATCACGAACACGACCACGCACACCCGCGCCGACCTGGCGGCCACCTTGCGGGAGGCCGGATTCAACGTCGCCGAGTCCGAGATCGTCACGGCGGTCGTCGCCACGGCGACGTACCTTCGCGCGAACCATCCTCGCGCCCGCGTCCTCGTGATCTCGGACGGCGACGCGAGCGAGGACCTCGAGGGCGTCGACCTCGTCGGGCCCGGCGACGCCGCGGACGTCGTCGTGATCGGTGGAGCGTCCGACATCTTCACGTACGAGGCCATGAACCACGCGTTCCGCCAGCTGAAGGACGGTGGGGTGCTCGTGGGCATGCACCGCAACCTGTATTGGCGAACGAGTGAGGGGCTTCAGCTCGACGGTGGGGCGTACATCGCGGGGCTGGAAGAGGCGGCCGGCGTCATGGCGACGATCTGCGGCAAGCCAGCGTCCGCCTTCTTCCACGCCGCTCTGGACACGCTCGGGATCGGGCCGCAGCGCGCCGCGATGGTCGGGGACGACATCGTGAACGATGTGATCGGCGCCAAGGCCGCGGGCATGAGGGGCATCCTCGTGAAGACCGGCAAGTTCCTCCCCGGCGACCTCGCGAAGGGGGGCCCCGACGCGGTGCTCGAGTCGGTCGCCGATCTCCCTGCGTGGTTGCGGGGAGAGGCCTGATGTCCGACCGCCGGCGTCTCGCACGCGCGCTGTTCGCCGGGATCGCGTCGGAGTACTCGTGGGCCGGCGCGGTGATGTCGCTCGGCCAGGACGGGCGGTGGCGCCGCACGATGGTCTCTCGGGTGGACGTTGCGCCGGGCTCGCTCGTGCTGGACGTCGCGAGCGGAACGGGACTCGTCGCGCGCGAGCTGGCCGCACGGAAGCGGCTTCGCGTGGTCTCGCTCGATCCGAGCGAACCGATGCTTCGGGCGGGGCTGCCCGCCAACGAGCTCGCCGGGCTCTCCGCGCAGATCCGTCCCGTGCTGGGCCGCGCGGAGGAGCTGCCGTTCGCCGACGCCGCGTTCGACGCGGTCACGTTCACCTACCTGATGCGCTACGTCGACGACCGTGAGGCGACGCTGCGTGAGGTGGCGCGGGTCCTGCGGCCCGGCGGAACGCTCGCATCCTTGGAGTTCCACGTGCCCGAGCGGCCGCTGGTGCACGCCGGGTGGTGGCTCTACACGCGCGCCGCGCTCCCGCTTCTCGGCGCGCTCGTCTCCACGGCGTGGCGTCACACCGGATCCTTCTTGGGGCCGAGCATCGAGGCGTTCTACGACGAGGCGCCGCTGCCCGAGCAGATCCGGTGGTGGCACCAGGCCGGGATCACGCACGTGCGCTCCCGAGTGATGTCGCTGGGTGCGGGGGTCGTGATCTGGGGCGTGAAGGGCGGGACGCGTGCCCGCTGACGCCCGAGAGCCCAGGCCCGCCTTCTATGCCCTGTCTTCGGGGGGGTGGCGCGACTACTGGACCCTGCTCCACCCCCCGTACACGGTCTGGCATCTGTCGTACGTCGCGATCGGCGCCTCCCTCGCCCCCACGCTGAACCTGCGCTGGCTGGGGGAGACCTTCCTCGCGTTCTTCCTGGCGATGGGCATCGGCGCGCACGCGTTGGACGAGCTGAACGGGCGTCCCCTGGGAACGCGGATCGCCGACCGGGTGCTGGTCGCCCTCGCGATCGTCGGGGTCGCGGGCGCGGTTGCCCTGGGCGTGCACGGAACGATCGTCCTCTCGCCGTGGATCTGGGCCTTCATCGTGACGGGAGCGTTCCTCGTTCCGGCGTACAACCTCGAGCTACTCGGCGGCGCGTTCCACTCGGATCTGTGGTTCGCGCTGGCCTGGGGAGGGTTCCCTGCGCTCGCCGCGTTCTTCGCCCAGACGGGACGGGTGAACGCCGTCGGGATCGTCGGCGCGGGGGCGTGCGTCGCCATCTCGGCGAGCCAGCGGGTCCTCTCGACCCCCGTGCGGAGACTCCGCCGCCACGTGGTGAGGGTCGGAGGCACGATCACGCTTCGGGACGGGACGACCGAGACGCTCGATGCAGCCGCCCTCCGCGCGGCTCCCGAACGGGCGCTCAGGCTCCTGTCGCTGGCGATGCCGCTGCTCGCGAGCGCGATGGTCGCCGCCGCGGTCCGACGATCCTGACGGTCAGCTCGCGGCGACCAGAGCGAGCACTTCCTCGGCGTAACGGTCGAGCTTGGCGGGCCCGATGCCGCTGATCGACGCGAGGCCCGAGCGATCGCGCGGCTGCAGCCTGGCGATCTCGGACAGCGTTCGATCGTGGAAGACCACGTAGGCGGGGACCCCATCAGCCTGCGCGCGCCGCTTCCGCCATTCCTTCAACCGGTCGAACAGGGGGCCACCGCCCTCGGGGGCCTCGACCGCCGGCCCCCTCGTGCGGGCGACCCGGGCGGCCGGGTCCGGCGTCCTGGCGACGCCGAGCTCCTCGAGGAACGGGCTGGGCCGGCTTCGCGGCTCGTTCGGCCACGACAGGTACAGATGGGAGCGGGCTCGAGTGATTCCCACATACAGGAGCCGTCGCTCCTCCTCGGGGTCGGCGGCGGCCCGCTGCGAGCGGAACGGCAGCTCCTTGTCCAGGAGGCGAGGCAGGAACACGGCGTCGAACTCGAGGCCCTTCGCCCGGTGGTACGTGAGGAGGTTCACGCCCCGACCGCTGTGCTCCGCGGCGAACCGGTGCGAGAGCTCCTCGACGAAGCCGGGCACCGTTGCGTCGTCTCCCGCTGCATCGGCGTACTCGGCGACAAGCGCGCGCAGCCTCGCGAGGTCGGCCTGGCGCGTGATCTCCTCCGGGTCGCTGGAGGTCGACGCCGGATCGAACCCGACCGCCTCGGTCGCAGACTCGACGGCCCCGATCGGGTCGCTCGTGCCCGCGCGCCGCAGTGCCGCCAGCACCGAGCGGGGTCCGGCTCGCCGCAGGAACGACCCGTCACGGACCTGGTACGGGATTCCCGCGCGGGCGAACGCTTCCTCGTAGGGCTCCGAGCGGGCGTTGATGCGGTACAGGACGGCGATCTCCTCGAACGCCACGCCCTCCGCCCGGAGGCGTCCGACCTCGCCGACGACGAACGCGACCTCGGCGCCGGAGTCGGGCAGGGCTCTGGCCGTCGGGCCCGGCCCCGACGGTCTCGTCGCCCGCAGGATCTTGTCGAAGCCGCCGAGCGTTCGCGCAAGGGCGTTCGCGATCGCGAGCACCTGCGGGGTCGAGCGATAGTTCTCCTCCAACCGTACGACCCGCGCGCCGAGGAACCGGTCGACGAAGCCCAGGAGATATCGGGGCGACGCTCCGGTGAACGAATAGATCGTCTGGTAGTCGTCGCCGACCACGCAGAGCTCGTCGCGGTCTCCCAACCAGTGCTCGAGGAGCGCCTGTTGCAGAGGGTTCACGTCCTGATACTCGTCGACCGTGAACGCATGGAACCGGTTGCGGACCTCCTCGGCCGCGGCGGGATGGTCTGCCAGCAACCGGCCGGCGAGCCCGAGCATGTCCTCGAAGTCCAATCGGCCGGTGCGCTGCTTCCGGCGCTCGTACCCGTCGTAGATGCGGAGCATGAGCTCGGCCGGGATCGGCGGGGCGTGGCCCTCGGCCTCGAGGGCCCCGAGGTAGGCCGTCGGCGCCACCATGCGGTTCTTCGCCCACTCGATCTCGCCGGCCAGCTCGCTCCTCGGCATGAATCGATGGGGCGGAGGAAGCGCGTTCGCGAGCGAGGAGATCAGGGGGGCCTTCGAGGCGAGGACCTCGGGTACGGCCTCGCCCGCGTACGCCGGCAGCAGGCGCGAAAGCTGCGAGAGCGCCGCCGAGTGGAACGTCCGCGCCTCGACCCCTTGGACCCCGAGTCCGGCGAGCCGCTGCTTCAGCTCTCCGGCCGCCTTCTCGGTGAACGTCACGGCGAGGATCCGGCTCGGCGGGAAGGCGCCGACGCCGACCTGATAGGCGATCCTCCGGGTGATCGTCGTGGTCTTGCCGGTGCCCGCGCCCGCCAGGATCGCGACGGGTCCTCGGACGGCGACGGCGGCCTCCCGTTGGGCTGGGTTCAGCCCGTCGAGGATGCGTTCCGGCTCGCGCATCGGCCGACCGTACCAGCGGGTGGCGACGGCACGGACCAAACCCCAGAGGACTTGCGTCCCGCCCGGCCCTGAAGCAGAATCTCATCCGGCTGAAGTAGGGCTTCAGGCCGGAATGACGGCGGCGCAGCCGCCGGGGAGGTGGATCGGGTGGGGGATCGGGGAAAGTCGGGCTACGAGCGGATGGTCGAAAGCTGGCTTCGCAGGCCGCTCTCACGACGGAACGCGCTGCGGGTGGCGGCCGTCGTGCCCGCCGCGGTGGCGCTCGCTGCCTGCAGCAAGAAGGTCGGAGGGCCGGCGGCGGCCAACACGGGGTCGCCGACCTCGTCCGCGCTGGAGAGCGAGCTCAACATCTACAACTGGAGCGCATACCTGAGCCCGGACAACATCAAGGCGTTCGACAGCGAGCACGGGGTCAAGGCAACACAGGACTTCTACGTCTCGAACGAGGACCTGATCGCGAAGCTGAAGGCCGGGGCGAAGGGCTACGACATCATCGCGCCGACCGGGTACGCCGTGGAGATCCTCGCGAAGACGAACCTGCTCACCCCACTCGACCACTCCAAGATCCCGAACCTCGCGAACGCCGACCCCCGCTTCCTGAACGCCGGGTTCGATCCCGGGAACAAGTACTCGGCTCCCAAGGACTGGGGTACGACGGGAGTCGGCTACCTCACCGACCACGTGTCCGAGGATCTGACCTCGTGGGCGCAGTTCTTCGACCTGGCCCCGAAGTACTCGGGCAAGTACACGGTGCTCGACTCGGCCCCGGAGGTCATCGGAGGGACGCTGAAGCTCCTCGGATACTCGTACAACTCGCTCGACACCGGCGAGGTCGACGCCGCAACGAACAAGCTGATCTCGATCAAGAAGGACATCGCGGCGATCACCTCGACGAACTACCGGCAGATGATGCAGCGCGAGGAGACCTACGTGGCCCTCGGGTGGAACGGGGACTTCTTCTACGTGAAGAAGCCCCACAAGTACGTGATCCCGTCCGAGGGCAGCGAGTTCTGGCTCGACAACTGGTGCATCCCGGCCGGGGCGCCGCACCCGAACCTGGCGCACGAGTTCATCAACTGGATTCTCACCCCCGAGCATCAGGCAACGGAGTCCAGCTTCACCTACTACGCCAGCTGTGTCCCGGCAGCGAAGCCGATGATCGACCCCGCGGTCTCCGGGGACCCGGCGATCTACCCGCCGGACGACGTGATCGCTAAGCTCGAGACGGCGATCGCCAACCCCGTGTTCCAGCAGCTGCGCAACGACGCCTGGACGAAGTTCAAGTCGGCGTAGATGGCCGGCGGGCGCGGCGAGGCGGTCCGGGAGCCGCGGGCGCTGATCCTGCCCGCCTGGGGCTATTACCTAGTCTTCCTCCTGGCTCCGCTCACGTTCATCTTCGCCTACGCCTTCGCGAGGAACACCGGGTTCTTCGAGGTGCAGTTCGGCGTCTCGCTGGCCAACTTTCGCCGGCTGTGGGATCCCGTCTACCTGAAGATCTTCCGGACCACGTTCTCGATGGCGCTCAGCGGCACCCTCGGATGCCTCGCGATCGGCTATCCCTTCGCCTACTGGCTCGCGACGCGCCCGCACAAGCACAAGACGTTGCTGCTCTTGCTGGTCGTCGTGCCGTTCTGGACGAGCATCCTCATCCGCACGTACGCGTGGGCGCTCCTGCTGGCGGGCGACGGTCCGCTGTCGCGCCTGCTGCTGCGCGCCCATCTGATCGGGAGTCCGCTGGGAATCCTGAACACGTCGCGGGCCGTATGGGTCGGCCTCGTCTACGACTACCTGCCGCTGATGCTGTTCCCGCTGTACGTGTCGATCGACCGGATGGATCGAAGCCTGGTGGAGGCCTCCCGCGACCTCGGGTACGGACGCTTGAGAACCTTCCGAAGCGTGACGCTGCCGCTCACGCTCCCGGGCGTGCTCACCGGATGCCTGCTCGTGTTCGTCCCGATGACCGGCGAGTACGTGGTGCCGTCCATCCTCGGAGGCGGCAAGAGCGCCCTGTTCGGGCCCATCGTGGGCTCGCAGTTCCTCGAGGCGATCGACTATCCGTTCGGGTCGGCGATGGCGCTGTCGCTGGTCGTCGTCCTGTTGGTCGTGATCGTGGCCTACCTGCGCGTCCTCGGACGTCAGGCGGAGGCCAATCTGGGAGCCGTGCTGTGAGCGGGGCGCTGGCGATCGGCGGATCGCGCGCCGAGGTCCTCGCCAACCGGGGCGACACCGTCGTGGATCGTGCGCTGTCGACATGGGGCGCACTCGTCTACCTGTTCCTGTACGCGCCGATCCTGGTCGTCGTGATCTACGCCTTCAATGAGTCGCGAGAGGTTCAGGTCTGGGATCACCTTGGCCTCGCCTACTGGGGCCAGACCTGGGGCGACGCCACGATCCGCTCCGCGCTCGTCCTCTCGCTGTGGACCGCGGCGACGAACGCAGTGATCGCGACCGTGCTGGGCACCGCCGCCGCGATCGGCCTTCGCAATGTGGGAAAGCGCGCGCGCATCGGCTTCGACGCCTTCATGTACTCCGCGTTGATCGTTCCCGAGATCGTGATCGCGATCGCGTCGCTGCTCTTCTTCACGACGGTGGGCTTCCCGTTAGGCCCGATCGCGATCGTGGCGACCCACGCCGTCTTCAACACGTCGGTCGTCACGCTCATCTGCCGGACCCGGCTGGCGAGCATGGATCGATCGTTGGAGGAGGCCGCGTCGGACCTGGGCGCTCCGCGCCGCGACACGTTCCGTCGCGTGACCCTGCCGCAGCTGTTCCCGGCGGTGCTGGCCGGCGGATTGCTCGCGTTCACGTTCTCGTTCGACGACGTCGTGCTCTCGACGTTCGTCTCGGCGCCCGGCTCGACGACGCTGCCGCTCCGCGTCTTCTCCGAGCTCCGGTTCGGGCTGACGCCGAAGGCGAACGTCGTGGCGACGACGATGCTCGCGATCACGCTGACGGTGATCGTGACGGCGCAGGCGTTGTTGCGACGGGCCGACCGGCGGGTTGCCGCGGGGGTGGCGCGTGGCTGAGGTCGGGGAGCAGCACACGCTCGGAGGCCGGATCCGTTCCATGCGCGAAGCTCGCGGACTCCCGCTCCGGGCGGTCGCCGAATCGGCGGGAGTCTCGGAGAGCTTCATGTCGCAGGTCGAGCGTGGCGTCGCGAACCCGTCGGTCGCGTCGCTCCGCGCGATCGCCGAGGCACTCGGGGCGTCGATCGCCGCATTCTTCGAAGAGGGCCGCGAGGTGGGCGGAAAGGTCGTCCGCGTCGCCGATCGCCGTCGACTCGTGCACCCGAAGCGCCTGTGGGAGGACGTCTTGCTGACGCCCCGCTCGGCTCGGCGCCTCCAGGTGATCCTGTCGAGGGTCGAGCCGGGGCAGGGCTCGGGTGAAGATCCCTACTCCCACGATTCCGACGAGGAATGCGTGATCGTGGTGAAGGGTCGGCTCGAGTTCTGGGTCGGCGACGAGGGCTATCTGCTGGAGGAGGGCGACTCCATCCTGTTCGAGAGCCGCCTGCCGCATCGCAACCACAACCCCGGGCCCGGCGAGGCCGAGGTGTTGTGGATCATCACCCCGCCCTCCTACTGAGCGGTGCCCAACCGCATGCTCGGGTAAGGGTAGGCTCGGGGGGAGCGATGGACCCACCACGCCCCGACCTGCCGCACCGACCCGACGGCGACGGTGGTCGCGGACCCCTACGAGACGTTCCCGTGGGGGATGGGTCAAGGCGCGCTGATCGGCTACAAAGGCTAGGCGTCGCGGCGACGGTGTCGGTCCCGTGGGCCGTCCGGGCGAATCGGCCGAACCGGATACGCTGTTCGGGATGAGCGATCCCCGCCCCACGACCGTCGGTGAGCTTCGGGCCGCCGGGTACGCCGACCGGACCGTGAAACAGGAGCTGAGAGAGAACCTGCTCGCCACGCTCGGGCGAGGCGGGTCGGCCTTCCCGGGTCTCGTGGGCTTCGACGACTCCGTGCTTCCCGGGCTGGAGCGCGGGATCCTGGCCGGTCACGACCTGATCCTGCTCGGGGAGCGCGGCCAGGCGAAGACGCGGCTCGTCCGGGCGATGGTCGGGTTGCTGGACGAGGTCGCGCCAGCGATCGCCGGGTGCGAGGTGAACGATCATCCGTTCCGACCGATCTGCGCACGGTGTCGGGGCTTGGTCGGGGCCGACGGGGACGCCGTGCCGATCCATTGGATCCCACGCGAGGACCGCTACTCGGAGAAGCTCGCCACCCCCGACACCTCCGTGGCCGACCTGATCGGTGACGTCGACCCGATCAAGGTCGCGGAGGGCCGTTACCTCGGAGACGAGCTCACGATCCACTACGGCATGATCCCGCGGACGCACCGTGGGATCGTCGCGATCAACGAGCTCCCCGACCTGCCGGAGCGGATCCAGGTCGCGCTCTTCAACATCCTCGAGGAACGCGACGTCCAGATCCGCGGATATCGGATCCGCCTACCGCTCGATCTCCTGCTGGTCGCCACCGCGAACCCCGACGACTACACCCACCGCGGTCGGATCGTGTCGCCGTTGAAGGATCGGTTCGGCACGCAGGTCCGCACGCATTACCCCGAGACGCTCGGCGAGGAGATCCGGATCATGCAGCAGGAATCCCGCGCCGCCGCGGGCGACGTCCCGATCCGGGTGCCGGCCTTCATGGAAGAGATCGTGGCCGCACTCACCGCCGAGCTCCGGCGCTCTCCCCACGTGAACCATCGCAGCGGGGTCAGCGTCCGCTATTCGATCGGAAACGTCGAGACCCTCGCCGCCGCGGCCGTCCGCCGCGCGGCGCGCTCGGGTGAGCCCGAGGCCGTGCCCCGCGTCTGCGACCTTCCGGCCGTTCTGCAGTCCTCCGAGGGTCGGGTCGAGTTCGACACGATCGAGGAGGGTCGTGAGACGGAGATCCTGTCGCGCGCGCTTCGCACCGCCGAGCTCGAGGTGTTCCGGCGGCGGCTGTCGGGCTTCGACTTCGCTCCCGTGCTCCAACGCTTCGACGAGGGGCTGGAGGCCGAGACCTCCGACCTGACGCCCGCGACCGACCTGCTGGCTCAGTTCGGCGACCTCCCCGGGCTCGCGAAGATGCTCGAGCGGCTCGGCGTCGAGGAGGAGAGCCCGGGCGTTGCGGCGAGCGCTCTCGAATTCGCGTTGGAGGGGCTCTACCTGTCGCGCCGCCTGAACAAGGAGGCGGGCGCGGGGTCCGGCGCGGCCCGCTATTCGGGCGCGTAGCGCCGTGGTCACCGAGATCCACAAGGACGTCGGGTTCGTCGTGGTCGCGATCTTCGCCGTCGGCTGGATCTGGGGCGCGGGTGCATGGATCTCCAAACGGGGTCCTGGCAGTCGATTCTGGATCTGGCTCGCGGTCGCCCAGGTCGTCGCCGGGCTGCAAGCCCTGATCGGGATCACGCTCCTGATCTTGGGGAAGCGTCCCGATACGTGGCTGCACTACGTCTACGGGTTCGGGCCGATCGTTGTCCTCGTGATCGCCCATCAGGTCGCGCGCGATCAGCAGTCCGGCGGCGGGGAGGCCGAGCCGCTCGCGCCTTGGATCCCCTTCGCCGCAGCGGCGTTCGTCTGCTTCGGGCTGGCGCTTCGGGCTCTCATGACGGGCCTGGGCGCTCCCTGACTGCGTCCTCGGCCCCCTCACCCCCCGTCGAGCCCCCCACCTCAAGTGCGCGTTTCGTGCTGCCGAACCCACTCCTATGCCGATCAACCGCGGGCGACCGCCTGAGGACGTCGCGTCCGGCGAGGCACGAGCTCTGCTGGCCAAGGAACTGGGACGCCTGGACCCGTACAGCTTCTGGGTGGTGCCGACCCAGCCGGACCAGCCGGGCGACCTCATCGTGGCCGGTACCACGGGGGTGTTCCTGATCGCGGCGTGCGGCCGGGAAGGCCACCTTCGGCCCGGCCGCCGGCCGACCGTCGGAGACTCCGCGATCCGCGTGCGCCCCGTGCGCGCGGCCGCCAAGCGGCTTGGCGAACGCCTCTCACGGGCATCCGTCTTCGTCCCCGTCGAGCCCGTCGTGGTCGTGACGCACGCGACGGCGGGCGCTCCGATCTCGGTGTCGGGCGTGCGCTTTGTCCACGCCCGAGACGTCGTGCGGGATCTGACCGGCCGCACCGGTGCCCTGTCGCGTGGCCGTGCGCAGCGGGCGGCGCGCGTCCTGGGCATGGAGCTCGCCGGCGACAAGGCGCGCCACTTCTCCGCCTCCGGTTGAACGGGGCGGCGGCGGTTGTCGACCGCCTCGCCGACGAAGCACCTTCCCGCCGGCCTCGCTTAGGCTGGTGCCATGCGCTTCCGGTACTCGCGGTGGGACGGCACCCAGGACCCCTTCGGCCCCGATGTCGCGGCAAGCGACGTGCTGGACGAGCTCGCCGACGACGTGCTGATGGGCGGGTCGGCGGACCGGGCGCTCCAGCGGCTGCTTCGTCGCGGGATGCAGGGCCGCTTCGACGGCCTCGACGCGATCCGCCGGCGGCTGCGCCGGCAACGAGAGCGCGAGGAAGCGGCGCTCGACCTGGCCGGTCCTCTCGAGCAGGTGCGTGAGGCGCTGGAGGAGATCCTGGAGCAAGAGCGGGCCGAGCTCACCACGCGTGACGACGACGACGCGCGGATGCGCGAGACGTTCCTCGACTCCCTTCCGCCCGACGCTCCTGGGCAGATCCGCGAGCTGCAGGACTACCGCTTCGCGGACCCGACCGCGCAACAGGCGTTCGACGACCTCATGCAGCGACTCCGCGAACAGGTCCTGGGCGCACACTTCAGCGCGATGGCCGAGGGGATGCGCGGTGCCACGCCCGAGCAGCTCGCGCGCTTCCGCGACATGCTCGCCGAGCTGAACGCGATGATCGAGAAGCGCGAGCGCGGCGCACTGCAGCCCGGCGACTTCCGGCGGTTCATGGACGAGTACGGAGACTTCTTCCCCGACAACCCGAAGACGTTGGACGAGCTGCTGGAGAACATGGCGCGCCGGATGGCGGCATTCACGAGTCTCATGGCGTCGCTGTCCGCCGAGCAGCGAGCCGAGCTGCAGGAGCTGGCCGAGCAGATCATGCAGGACATGGACCTCGCGTTCGAGGTCGACCGGCTCGGCGCGAACCTCGCGAGCGCGTTCCCGGACCTTCCCTGGGGAGAGCAGGCCTTCGGCGAGGGAGACCAGGGAATGCCGCTGTCGGCGACGGTCGATGCCATGGAGCGCCTCCACGACTTCGAGGACCTCGACCGGGCGATGCGGGGCGACTACCCGGGAGCATCCCTGGACGACGTCGACGAAGAGGCGCTTCGTCGGACGCTGGGGGAGCCGGCCGTGCGCGACCTGCGGAGGCTGCGAGAGATCGAGCGGGCATTGGAGCAGGCCGGGCTCGTTCAGCGACGCAAGGGCCGCCTGGAGGTCACTCCTCGCGGTGCCCGCAAGATGGGTGAGCGGGCGCTGACGCGCGTGTTCGAACGGCTGCAGCGCGATCGCGAGGGTACGCACGACGCGCGTGATCCCGGCGGGGTCGCGGAGCCCACCGGCGCCACGCGACCCTGGCGGTTCGGCGATCAGGGGACGCTCGCGGTTCAGCGCACGGTCTTCAACGCGGTCACGCGCGCGGGAGGCACGCGGCCGGGACAGGCGGTGAGCCTCGATCCGGAAGACTTCGAGATGGTCGAGGCAGAGCAACGCACGGAGACCGCGACCGCCCTCCTCCTGGACCTCAGCTTTTCGATGCCGCTCCGCGGCCACCTCGTCCACGCGAAGAAGATGGCTCTGGCTCTGCACGCGCTCATCGAGGGCCGCTTCCCGCACGACAAGCTCTATCTGATCGGGTTCAGCGACTACGCACGACGGCTGAAGCCGCAGGACCTTGCCTCGCCGGGCATCGAACGGACCTACGGCACGAACATGCAACACGCGTTCCTGCTTGCCGGGCGGCTCCTGGCCCAGCACCCCCGCTCGGCGCGCCAGGTGATCATGGTCACCGACGGCGAGCCGACCGCCCACCTGGAGGGCGACCACGCCTACTTCGCGTGGCCGCCAGAGCCCGAGACGATCCGCCTGACGCTCGCCGAAGCGCTTCGGCTTGCGAGATCCGGGGTGACGCTCAACGTGTTCATGCTCGAAGACTCCGAGGGGCTGACCAGGTTCATGGAGCGGCTCGCCCGGATGACGTCTGGACGCGTCTTCCTGATGGATGATGAGCGCCTCGGTGAGTTCGTCGTCCGTGATTTCGTCGCGCGCCGGGAACGCTAAGTGCGCAGAGGCCTGAAGGTCGCGGCCTGGGCCGCGGCGTTCGTCGCTGCGGCCGGCATCGGGGCGGTGATCGCCGCCCATTCGAACCCCTTCCCTCCCGGCGTGGAGGATCCGGGTGTCCGTTCGAGCGCCTCGACGCCGACGGCCACGTCGACGGGGGCTCCCTCCCAGTCGTGGGTCCTCGGCCTCCGGAGCGAGACGTCGCACCAGCTGTTCGTCGGCGGGCGATGCACGACCCGCTGGCGCGGTCGACTCGTGCTGACCGTCGACCCGCTCGACCACCTGCAGGGAAGTGGGCAGGCGCGACTCGTCGGCTCGCTCGCCTGCGACTTCCCGAACGCCCAACTGCAGGTGCGCACGATTCACCTGGATCTACAGGGACAGCGGTACGGCGCGCGGTTCGTGTTTCGGCTGGCGGAGCGGGGTCGGGCTCCGGCCCGAGCGCGCGACTACGGCGGCTTCACGAACACCCTGCTGCAGCGCCCGCTGAGCGTCTCGGTGCAGGAGCCGACGACGCGAACGCTTTCGCGCGCCGACGACACGGGTCGCGGTCGGTTCGTGTCGTCGACACGGTTCTGGCTTCGATGCTCCGCGGTGTGCGTCTGAGGGCCGTCAGCGCCGAGCGTCCCACCACAGCGTCACCAGGGTGCGCTCCGCGGGGCCGCTGGACCACAGACCGTCGTGTGCACGGAGCCGATCGCCCAAGGCCCGTGCGATCTCCTCGTCGCGATCGGCGGGAAGGCACAGGCGCCGCCGGATGAGCGCGACGGCGGCCTCGCGTCGTTCGAACCCCCCGCCCCGCTCGTCGTCTCGGGCCGACCGGTCCTCGCGGACGGGTTCGATGCCGGCCTCGCGCAGCACCGCGACGACGTCCCCGGCGCCCGGTCCGGACGGTCTCGTGAGCCCGTGGAACCGGCTCCAGAGGTCGGCCATCCATGCCAGCGGGTGCCGATCGGTGAGCTCGAGGACGACGCGGAGCGTGGCGTGCCGGTCGAGCGCTCGCGCGAACGACGCGAGGTCCGCGACGTTGTAGACCACGTGGCCGGATACCACGACGTCGGCCGTCGGGGTCTGCGTCTCGACATCGGGCCAGCGTCCGATGACGGGGTGCGTCCCGACCCCCGCCGACCGGGCGGCCGTCTCGAACTCGCGGAGCATGTCGGATTGTTCGTCGACGCCCACGATCGTCGACGCTCGATCGGCGAGCGGCAGGGAGGTCGCCCCGCCTCCGACACCGACGTCGAGGACCACGCCACCGTCCGGGAGCGCCTCGAGCGCGCGAAGGGTCGTCGGGGTCGGATCGTGGGACCCGGCCTCCGCCGCTCGCTGCCGGAACAGCTCCGCCGGAAAGCCGTAGGGCGACTCCGGCGCGGCGTCCAGGATGGCTTCGGGAATCGACCAGGCCTCCAGCTGAGCGCGCCAGTGTTCGACCGCGGTCATCGCTCCGGCTCGACCCCCAGCACCTCCTGGGTGTGCTGGCCGAGGAGCGGAGGCGCCATCCTGGTTCGAAGCACGTCGCCGTCGAACCGGATCGGATCGGCGACGAGGCGCAGCTGCTCGCCGCGAGCGGGATCGGCGACCACCTGGATCAAGGCTGCGCCCTCGGGGGAGGCGAACACCTCGTCCATCGAGCGGATCGGCGAGCAGGGCACCGCCGCCGCATCCAGTGCGCTCAGCCACTCGGCGGCGGTTCGCGAGGCGAACACGTCGGACAGCCGCGCGACGATCTCGTCGCGATTGTCAACGCGGGACCGGTTCGTCGCGAACCGGTCGTCCTCGGCCCATTCGGGATGACCCACGACCTCGCAGGCGCGCGCGAAGAGCCGGTCGTTGCCGCATGCCAGGATGAAGGGGCGATCGGCGGCGTGGAAGGCCTGGTAGGGAACGATGTTGGGGTGCTGCGTGCCCATCGCGCGCGGGACGATCCCGCCGATCAGGAAGTTGGCCGCCTGGTTGACCATGGCGGCCACGCTCGCGTCGAAGAGCGAGACGCTCACGTGCCGGCCGCGGCCCGTCCCCTCCCGTTCGTGCAGGGCGGCGAGGACGCCGATCGCGGCATAGAGGCCGGCCACCACATCGAGCAGGGCCACGCCGGCCTTCGTGGGCTCGCCCCCCGCTTCGCCCGTCACGCTCATCAGTCCAGAGAGCGCCTGCACGATGATGTCGTAGCCGGGACGCCCGGCGGACTCGGGCGTCTCCTCCCCGAAGGCGGTGAGGGAGCAGGTGACCAATCGTGGGTTCGCCGAGCGCAGGTCGGCGAGCGCGATGCCGAGCGAGGACATGAGACCGGGTCGGAAGTTCTCGATCAGGACGTCGCTTCCGCCGGCGAGTCGACGAACCGCCTCGATGCCCTGCGGCGCCTTGAGGTCGACCACGACCGAACGCTTGTTCCGATTCAGGGAGAGGAAGTAGGCGGCGTCGTCGCCGGAGAACGGCGGGCCCCAATGCCTCGTGTCGTCGCCCTCGCCGGGACGCTCCACCTTGATCACGTCGGCCCCCAGGTCGGCGAGGATCATCGTCGCCAGCGGGCCGGCCAGGACCCGCGACAGATCCAGCACGCGGGTTCCCTCGAGCGGCGCCCGCGACCCCGGCTCGGCCATGGTCCGGAGCGTACCCTCGTTGCCCTCGCATTAGGAGTGGCGCCCAGGTGGCGGGTGGGTCATGATTCCGGCCATGAACGAACAGAGCCTCGACCGGGTGAACGCCTTCCTGGCGGCCTGCGCCGCCCGCGTGCAGCCGGGAGAGGTCCTCGACGTCACTCCCGCGGAGATCGGCCGCGACCTGGGATTCCCGGACGCGCTCTCGACGGCGCGCGTGGTGCGCGCGCTGATCGCACGCAAGCGACTGGAGGCCTCGATGGGCTCCTACCGCCTGCTGGATCCGAGTCCGGTCGGCGCGCAGGAGAAGGAGTCGATCGGCCGCAGACCGAGGAAACGCCGGATCGGGGGCGGGACCGGTCGTGTCGTCCGCACGGCGGCGAGAGCCGGAAGCGGATCGGCGACGTATTCGGACCTCGGTCGGGCGGCCGTCGACCGCCTCGTGGATCTGGGTCGCGAGGTGGCGACGCTGCGCGCCGGGCTGCGCGGCGCGCGGGAAGAAGCTCGGGAGTCGCGCGAGGCCCGCCTGGACGCCGAGCGCCGGGCCGAGTCCTTGGCCGGTCGGGTCCGCGACCTGGAGCAACGCGCGGAGATGGCGGAATCCAACCTTCGGACGCTCCTGGCTTCGGCTCGGGGATCTCAGCGGGACGCCGCGGTCGCCGACTCGGAGATGGAAGCGATCCTCGGCGTGCTGAAGGCAGGCGACGAGTCCGAGGTGACGCTGCCCCCGTCACCCGACGAGGCGCCGACTCCGGAGGTCGTGGCCGCTCCCGACGCCTAAGGCTGCTCGCCGATCGGCGTCAGGTGGCAGGCGGCGAAATGGCCGGGCTGGTCCTCCACGAGGTCCAGGTCCTCGCCGCGGCACTTGGTCTCGATGCCGAGCTCTGCCGCTCGGCCCGAGGCGACGACCGGGCATCGAGGGTGGAACCTGCACCCGAGCGGGATCTTCGTGGGGTCGGGTGGTTCTCCCTGCAAGATCGGCCGCTCGAGGCCGCCGACCTCGGGCACGACGTCGAGCAGCGCGCGCGTGTATGGATGCTTGGGGCGCTGCAGGACCTCGTCCGCGGGCCCGATCTCGACGATGCGTCCGAGGTACATCACGGCGACCCGATCCGCGATCGTCCACGCGAGGCCGAGGTCGTGCGTGACGACCAGGATCGTCAGTCCGAGTCGCTGACGCAGCTCCATGAGCAGCGCGAGGATCTCGCCGCGAACCGAAGCGTCGAGGTTCGACACCGGCTCGTCGGCGACGATCATGTGCGGCTCCAGCACGAGCGCGCCGGCGATGACGACCCGCTGCCGTTGCCCGCCCGACAGTTCGTGCGGGTAGTTCAGGAAGAAGCGCTCCGGAGGTCGCATCCCGGCGCTCGCCAGGGCCTTCGCCACCTGCGCCCGTTCGTCCCCATGGACGCGGTGGATCCGCAGGCCTTCGGCCACGGACTCATAGATCGCCTGGCGAGGGTTGAGGGCGCCGGTGGGGTCCTGGAACACCATCTGGACCTTTCGCCGGTAGGCGCGGAGACGCTTCCAGATCGGCTCGCCTTCATAGAGGATCTCGCCCCGCTGGGGACGCTCGAGGCCCATCACGGCTCGCGCCGTCGTCGTCTTGCCGCACCCCGATTCGCCCGCCAGCGCCAGGATCTCTCCCTTCTGGAGCTCCAGGCTGACTCCGTCGACCGCTCGTGCGAGCGAGGCCTTCCTGCCGATGAGTCCGGCACCGAGGCCCAGCCTGCCGGCGAACGAGACGTGGATGTCCCTGACCTCGAGGATGGGACGCGCCCCGGCCTCAGCGCTCTCCCTCGTGGCCGGCTCGGTCTCCATCACGCTTCCTCCTCGGCCGTGGCATCGCGCCGGGCCGTCTCGGGCGCCGCGGCGGTCACCCCGGCTGCGGCGAGCGCCCCCTCCACCAGCAGACACGCGGCCCGGCGTCCTTGGGAGACGTCGTAGAGCCGCGGATCGACATCGGGACACGGACCGAAGACGTCGGGACACCGCGGGTGGAACGTGCATCCGGAGGGAAGGTCCGCGGGATAGGGCGGATCCCCGGGAAGTCCAGATGGATTCCTGCGGAACCGCTGGTCGCCGATCTCGGGGAAGGCGGCCGCGAGCGCCCGAGTGTAGGGGTGCGCCGGCTGGTGGAACACCACCTCCGCCGAGCCCTCCTCGATGATCCGGCCGGCGTACATGATGGCGAGCCTGTCGCAGGTCTCGACCAGCACCGAGAGATCGTGGGTGATGAAGATCATCGCGAGCCCGAGGTCGCGTTGCAGCTCCTTCAGCAGTCGCAGGACCTGCGCCTGAACCATGACGTCGAGCGCGGTGGTCGGTTCGTCGGCGATGATGAGGCTCGGGTTGCACGCGAGGGCCATCGCGATCATCACACGCTGCCGCTGGCCCCCCGAGAGCTCGTGCGGGTAGTCCTTCAACCGGCGCGGGGGCAGGCCCACCTGCTCCAGCAGTGCTCCGGCCCGCACGACGGCCTCCCGCTCCCCGGCCTGACCGTGCAGGATGATCGGCTCGGCGATCTGCTCGCCGATCCGCTGTACGGGGTTCAGGGCATGCATCGCGCCCTGGAAGACGATGGA
>JALYLM010000083.1 GCA_030774235.1 Actinomycetota bacterium | reverse complement strand
CCCAGGGGCTCCGATCGGAGCTCCGGCGGGGACCGACACACGGTTCAGCCCGGGAGCCTCGGCGAGAGGAACTGGCGAACGTGCGAGGTGAACAGGTCCGGCTGCTCCATGTTGCTCACGTGCCCGGCGCCCGGGATGATCCGGAGCTCCGCGGTGGGGATGGCCTCGCGGAAGCGCTCCGCGACGTCGATCGGACTGCGTTGATCGGCCTCGCCCCACAGGAGGAGCGTCGGCACGCGGATGGTCGGGAGGAGCGACGTCGTGTCGTTCTCGGCGAGCGACCTCGCCATCAGACGGAAGCCGTGCGGATGGAAGTCGGCGACGATCTCCGCCATCGCCGACGTCACGTCGTCCGACACGGACTCCTGAAGAACTCCATCGGCACCCATCGAGCCACGAGTTCATCTGGAGCGAGCTCGCTCTCCGAGAGACATCTGGCGAGCCGCTTCGCGACCGCATCCGCAGGCAACGAGCCCTTCAGCCCGCGTACGTGTCCGACAGGGCGAGGCTCCTGACCCGCGACTGGTACCGACCGTAGAAGGCCTGGGCAACGAGACCGCCCCAGGACAGGCCGACGACGTGCGCCCTCTCGACCGTGAGTGCGTCGAGCATCTTCCTGAGATCTTCGGCCCAATCGGTGATCGTGAAGGCCTCGGGCGAATCGTCCGACGCTCCGGCGCCGGCCGCATCCCACGCGACGACCCTGAACCGATCTGAGAGATCGCGGAGCTGCGGCCCCCACGCGCGCGAGTCGCACAGGAACCCATGGAGCAGGACAACGGCGGGTCCGTCGCCTTCGTCGCGGTAGAAGATGGACCGGTGATCCACGTCGATGCGATGCATCGACGGTCGGTTCACAGCAGCCCCTCGATGAGCTCGGCGGCGACCTCGGGAGGGTCCATGCACTGTAGCCGCGCAGCGTGTTGCCTGGCTTCCTCCCGCATCCCGCCGTCGCCGAGAACGCGGGTGACGGCCCCCCCGATGGCCGCCGACGCCTCACCCCTCGGGACGACCTCCGCGACCCTGAGCGCGGCGGCCCGCGCCGCGACACCGGGCTGATCCCGCCCCCACGGGACCAGGATCATCGGGCATCCGTACCAGAGCGCTTTCATGACCGAGCCGTGACCGGCATGGCTCACGAGCAACGCGGCGCGTTCCAGGACGGCCGCGGTGCGCGCGGCGGACCCGTCAGCTGCTGCAACCACAGCCGCCGCCGCAGCAGCCGCCGCCGGCCGGCTCGCCGGTCGCGGAGCCGTCTACGCTTCCGGTCGCCGCGGAGAAGGAGAACCGCCGACGCACCCGCTCGCTCCCGCACGAAGGACACGCCAGCGCGGTGCCGACCGGGCCAGCAGTCATGGGGCGGCGCTCCTCGAACGGGTGCTCGCAGGCCAGGCAGAGGTACTCGTAGGTCGCCATCGTCCTCTACGGTACGCCATGCCGGTAGCGGGCTCGGGGCTCACCTTCGAAGACGCTGGAGAGCACGAGCTGAATGGCGTCGCCCGACCGCTGGCACCTCTACCGGGTAGTGGAGCGAAGGGGACTGAGGGGATTCCGGCTCCGACCAGGTGTCTTGGCATTCTTCGAGCGAGTGACCTTCGCGCACGCGAACTTCGAGAGCTGGACACCTTCGCCACGCCGCAGGGAACGGCTTGCTCTCTAGAGGCGCCGACGCTCAGGATACGGCCGTGGAGAGTCCAGAGATTCGATACGCGAAGACGGCCGATGGGACCCACGTCGCCTATCTGATGCTCGGCGGCGGCCCGATCGACCTCCTGGTACCCGAACCGTTCACCTCCAACCTCGAATTCTTGTGGCAGATCCACCCGTGGGCACGGTTCATGCAGCGTCTTGCGTCGTTCGCACGCGTCGTCGTCTTCGACCCGAGAGGGGTCGGCTTGTCGGACCGGATCTCAGAGGAGCAGGTGCCGCCGCTGGAGAGTCGGATGGCCGACGTCGTCACGGTCATGGATCACGTCGGTTCAGAACGCGCGGCGATGTTCGGCTTCGACGACACGGGGCCGTTGGCGGCGATCACGGCCGCCACGTACCCCGAGCGGACGATGGCACTGATCCTCTACAACTCCTTCTCCAGCGGTCTCCGTCGGTTCGACTATCCGATGTCGTGGACCGAGGACCAGTGGGAGTCGTGGATCAGCGACATCGATCAGCGTTGGGGGGAGCAGTCGTACGCGGACGATCATCTGAGGCTGGTCGCGCCCTCCTTAGCTGCCGACGAGCAGCTCCGGAGGACCTGGGGTTCATGGCTCCGTCTCGGAGCGAGCCCGGCGGCGGCCATGGCAATCTCCCGGTGGGAGCGCGACACGGACATCCGCCACGTCCTTCCAGCTATCCACGTTCCGACGCTTGTGCTCCATCGGAAGGGCAATCAGGTGAACTCGCTCGAAGAAGGCCGATACCTCGCCGAACACATCGCCGGGGCACGCTTCATCGAGTTAGACGGCGAGGACCATGTGCCGTTCGCTGGTGACGTGGAAGGACTGCTCGGGGAGCTCGAGCGGTTCCTGGGATCAGTCCGAGATGAGGAAGCCGGGTTCGATCGGGTCCTTGCGACCGTGCTCTTCACGGACATCGTTAACTCCACAACGAGGGCGGCCGAACTAGGTGACCGTCGATGGGGCGAGCTCGTGGAGCGCCACCATGCGGCGGTGCGCGCCATGCTGGCCCGCTATCGGGGGACGGAGGTCGATACGGCTGGGGACGGGTTCTTCGCGACGTTCGACGGCCCGGCCCGAGGTGTCCGATGCGCACGAGCGATCGCTGAGGCCGTACTGGCGCTAGGGATCGAGATTAGGGCTGGGGTCCACACAGGAGAGGTCGCGACGATCGACGGCAAAGTCGGGGGCCTCGCCGTGGTGGTTGGCGCTCGGGTCGGGGCGCTCGCCGGAGCGAGTGAGGTCTTGGCGACGTCGACGGTGAAGGATCTCACTGCAGGGGCCGGAATCTCCTTTGAGGACGCTGGCGAGCACGAACGCAAAGGCGTACCCGACCGCTGGCACCTCTACCGCGTGGTGAGCGAAACAGCCTGATCGGGAACGCCACCGAGGCCGTAGGTCGCCGGTAGCGACCGCGCACGCCAAGATACCGCGCCACCTCTACCGCCTCGCCGCCCCCGCGGGAGCGCCCTTCACCATCGCGCTCGATAACTCGGTGGGCATCGGGCCGACGCACAACCTGTCGATCTACACGGACTCCACGGCCAGTCAATCGCTGTTCGAAGGCAGTCA
>JALYLM010000082.1 GCA_030774235.1 Actinomycetota bacterium | reverse complement strand
GCCTCGACGAGCGAGGCTCGGCCGCCTCGCAGCGACTTCACCTCGGAGCCCGTCAGCACGATCCCGGCCTCGATCCGTTCGATGATCTGGTAGTCGTGCCGCGCCTTGCGGTTCGTGGCGACGGTCTTCTCGCCCTCGGCCATCGGCCCGCGAACCCCCTACACGTCAAGGAAGCGGCGCATCCCGATCGTCCCGGCGATGACGGCCACGACGATGGCCGCGATCAGGATCCATGGGGCGATCGTCAGCACGTCTGCGTTGCGGATCAGCGGCACGAACGACAGCCGGTCACGGAGCCGGTCGATGAAGACGACCTTCACGAGGAACAGCGCCAGGATCGCCGCGGTTGCGCCGAGCAGCGCCTCGACGAGCCCCTCGATCAGGAACGGCACGCGGATCCGCCAGTTCGTGGCGCCGACGAGACGCATGATGCCGATCTCCTTGCGGCGCGCGAACATGCCCATCCGCAGGGTGTTCGCGACCAGCGCCACGGCCGACGCCAGCATGATGATGGCGATCGATAACACACCGACGGACAGCACCCGCGTGATGGTCACGAGTCGGTCGAGCAGCTGGCGGTAGTCGGTGACGTTCTTCACGCCGGGCATGCAGTGGGTCGCGTCCGAGCAGTTGAGCGCCGCAGGGATCTGTGCGTACTGCGACGGATCCTTCAGGTTCACGCGCAGCGATGACGGGATCACGTTGCAGTCGACGTTCTCGAGGAAGACGGGTTGGTTGGCGAAGAGGATCTTGAATCGTTGGCACGCGGCCGCCTTGTCCTCGTACGACACCCTCGATACCGCCGGCAGCGCCTGCAACTGGTTCTGGATGGTCGTCACCGTCGTGGGGCTCACGGGGTCGGTGAGGTAGACGGCGACCTGGACGTTGCCGGTGTACGCGTTGATCACGAGGCTGAACTCCCGCGCGATGAGCAGCGCAAGCCCCACCAGGAAGAGGGCGATGAACGCCGTGGACATCGCGGCGAACGCCACGACTCCGTTGCGACGAAGACCCGACGCGGTCTCGCGGAGGTAGTAGTCGAGCCGGAGCATCAGCTATAGACGCCGCGAGCCTGGTCGCGGATCACATAACCCTTGTCCAGCTCGACCACGCGCTTGCGCATCGCGTCGACGATCGCCTGATCGTGCGTCGCCATCACGACGGTCGTGCCGATCCTGTTCACCTTGTCCAGCAGACGCATGATGTCGACCGACGTGTTTGGGTCGAGGTTGCCCGTCGGCTCGTCGGCCAGCAGCACGAGCGGCCGGTTCACGCATGCGCGGGCGATCGAGACGCGCTGCTGCTCGCCGCCCGACAGCTCGTCGGGGAAGCTGTTCAGCTTGTCTCCCAGGCCGACGTACTCGAGGATCTCGGGCACGCGCTGGTCGATGACGTGCTTGGGCTTGCCGATCACCTCGAGCGCGAACCCGACGTTTTCGAAGACCGTCTTGTCCGAGAGCAGCTTGTAGTCTTGGAAGACCGTTCCGATGTTCCGCCGCAGGTGGGGAACCTTGAACGCCGAGATCCTCGCGAGGTTCTTGCCGGCGACGTAGACGTCGCCCTTCGTGGCTTCCTCTTCCTTCAGCATCAGCCGGATCATCGTGGACTTGCCCGAGCCCGACTGTCCCACGATGAAGATGAACTCGCCCTTCTCGACCTCCACGCAGACGTCGGTGAGGGCGGTGACGCCGTTGCGATACGTCTTCGTCACGTGTTGAAGACTGATCATGCCTCGGCCTCGGGAGTGGGGAAATGGAACGGCGACCACCCTACCAGAGACCCTCTGCGAACCGGGGAGTTTCCCGTACGCTGCGGCGCATGATCACGACCGCCGCGGGGGCCGGCGAACGGTCGGGCGCGGCGGAGAGGGCACGTGCGCGGCGGATCGCCGCCGCCGCGGCGGGTCCCGCCCTCGTCGCGGGATCGGTGTTGTTCGCGCTTCGCGGTTTCGCCTTCCATCCGTTGTTGACGAACGCGCACCCGGACATCCTGTCGTTCTGGCTCCCGAGGTACGCCTTCCTCGGCCGGAACCTCGCCGCGGGGCACCTGCCGCTGTGGAACCCGTTCGAGATGGCGGGATACCGGTTCTCGGCCGACCCGCAGAGCGGATGGCTCTACGCGCCGGTGATGCTGTTGTTCTCGACGCTGTCGCCGGGCGCTGCGCTCCGCGCGTTCATCGTGTTCAACCCGATGCTGCTGGGCCTGGGGCTCCTGGCGTTCCTTCGGAAGGAGGGCCTCGCTCGAACGCCCGCGACCGCCGGGGGGTTGTCGGCCGCGATGATCGTCGCGACGTCGTGGATCGCGATCTCGTTGCCGTTCGCGGGCACCCTCGCCTGGACCTCGATCGCCTTGCTCGGCGCGGCCGGCTACCGACGGACGGATCGGTGGTCACGGAGGCTCGCGTGGCTCGCCCTGAGCGCCTTCGCCTGGTCACAGGTTGCGAACGCGCACATGAGCCACGGCCTCGTCACGTGCACGCTCCTGGTCGCCTGTTATGTCGTGGCGGGCGCCGTGTTCGATGTTCGCGCGCGCGAGGTGACGGGGTGGACGGCCGTCGGGCGGGCGGCCCTGTTCCTCGTCGCGCTCCCGCTCGCGAGCCTCGCCGTGTTGATCCCGCGCCTCGCGTTCATCCGAGCATCGAGCCTGCACGCGGGGTACCGAGGGGTCGCCGACATCGGCAAGGGAACCAGCGCCGGACAGGAGGCGCCGCTGGCCGGCGGGATGTGGGGCGGGTGGCCGCTGGCCCTCGGCGCGGCTCCGGGGTCGTACGCGGGCTCGGCGATCCTGCTGAGCGCTCCCCTCGCTTTGCGGGCGCGCCGGTGGCGCCGGCTGCTGTGGGGCTTCGGGGCGGCGTTCGCGCTCGGGTACGCGGCGACGCTCGACGTGCTCGTCAACGCGAGCTGGTTCCAACGGGCGGTGCTGTCGTTGCCGTTCGGAGACGTGTACGTCCACAACGCCGGGCGGTTCCGGTACGTGGCCGTAATCGCGATCCCCGTGCTGGGAGCGGTCGGGCTTCAGGGCCTGCTGGACGACCCGATGCCGCTGCGGCGGCTCGTGCCCTGGCTCGGCGCCGGATCGATCGTGTGGCTTGGGCTGCCTCTTGCGCTTGAGGCCCAGCCGCTCCGGTTCGCGCTTCTGGCCGCCGGTGCCGTCGTGACGGTCGGCATCCTGGCAGCCCGCCTGACCGCCGCGACGGCCGGTGCCGCCCTGACGGCCCTGCTCGCCGGCGAGCTCCTGGTGGGCGCCGCCTGGTCGCAGCACACGTCGCCGTTCGACGCCTCGGCCCGCCTGTCGATCCGAGGCCAGACGGACCTGCTGGCTACCTGGCTCCCGTGGCCCGCCGTCTCGGAGGCCGCCTTCCTCGCGCCGACCCCCTTCGTTCGGACGCTGGCGGGCACGCCCGACCGCTACCTGACCTGGGCGCCGCCGGCAGCCGACTACGACAAGGGGTATCTGTTCGACCAGGGCCCGCAGGACTGGCCGGCGCTGGTGATGGAACGCGGGACGCTGTTCGGGATCCACGACGTGCTGGGCTACAACCCCGTCCAGCTGCCCCGGTACTGGACGTTCATCCGCGCCACGAATCGCCTGCCCGTCTTCTACAACGCGTCGGTCATCAGCCTGCCGACGGTGACCGACGTCCGGCTGCTCGGGATCCGGTATCTGATCGTGCCCTCGGGCGTGCCTCCGCCCGTGCCCGCGTACTCGCTCGTCGGCTCCGATCGCGACTACAACCTGTGGGAAGTGGCCGGCTGGCAGCCGCGGGTCTCGGTCGTGGGGTCCTGGGCCGTCGCTTCGGGCGCCGCCGAAGCGCTCCAGGCCGTGCTGGTGCCCGGGTTCGATCCGGCACGGAACGCGCTGCTCGAGCGCGATCCGGGGATCGGCGCGCCCGCGTCCTCGCCTGCGTCGGGGAGCGCGACCTACGTGGAATCGACACCCGAGGACGTGACGATCGAGGTCGACGCGGCCACCCCATCCATCGTCGTGATCCGAACCGCATTCGATCCGGGATGGTCGGCGATGGTGGACGGACGCCCGGCGACGGTTCTGCCGACCGACTTCCTCGTCCAGGGCGTGCCGGTCGGCGCCGGGCATCACGAGATCCGGCTGACCTATCACGACGGATCGGTGACCGCCGGTCTGGACGCGGGGGCCGCCGCCTGGCTGCTGCTGCTCGCCGGGATCGTCGCCGCGGGCCGTGTTGAGCGGCGTCGGCGCCGGCTGGTTCACCACGCGGTGTAGAACAGCGACTCGGTCAGAGCCGCTTGCCCGAGCCCGGCCGCGACGGACCCGCGTACCGCCCTCTCGGGTTGGGCGCTCGCCGCCACTGCGATGGCCAGCGGCGCGAAGAAGAGCCAGTTGTGGTCGGTCTCCCCCTTGAACACGCCGGACACGGACGCGAGCCCGAACGTGACCCACAGCGCGGTCTCGACGCCCGGACGTCGCTCCCGCCATCGCGACACCGTGGCCGCGATGAGGGACGATGTGTTCACCACTCCGAGCACGAAGAGGAACGCGACGATGTCGCCCAGCACCCATTGCGCGCGGCAGTCGCATGATCCTCGGCAGCACGGCCCACAGCGCGACGCCGAGGGCCATCGGAACAGCCAGCTCCGGCCCGACCAGCGGACGCCACCGCACGAACAGAGGCGGCAGGTTCGAGGGGAACAGGAGCCGGCTGGCCGGCCATGCCCACGACAGCAGGAAGAACGCCGCGAACCCGGCCGCCGTCCAGCCGATGAGGTGCCGGCGGCCGTCGGCCGCTTCGTTCACGACGCCGCGGAAGGACCGGCTCGCCGGCGGAGCTCTGCCTCGATGAACCGCTCGAGGTCGCCGTCGAGCACGCGGTTCGGGTCGCCCACCTCGACGTTCGTCCGGTGATCCTTCACCATCTGGTACGGCGCCAGCACGTACGAGCGGATCTGAGAGC
>JALYLM010000081.1 GCA_030774235.1 Actinomycetota bacterium | reverse complement strand
ACCGTCTGGTTGTCGAAGATCGTCTGCTCCTGCACCGCCGTGTTCAACAGGTGTTCGAAGACGAAGTCGCCGAAGGCCTCCCGCGCGACCTGGCTCTCGCGGAAGGTCTCGATCGCCTCGTGCAGCGAATGCGGCACGCGTGGGACGTCCTTCGCCTCATAGGCGTTGCCGTGGAACATCGGAGGAGGCTCGACCTTGTTCTCGATCCCCCACAGGCCGGCGGCGATCGTCGCGGCAAATGCGAGATAGGGGTTGGCGTCGCCGCCCGGGATCCGGGACTCGACACGGGAGGACTGGTGTTCGCCCACCGTCCTGTATCCGCACGTGCGGTTGTCCCGGCTCCACACGATCGCGGTCGGGGCCCACGAGCCCAGCTGGTACCGCTTGTAGGAGTTCACGAAGGGCGCGTACATCCACGCCATCTCACGCGCACACGCCATGAGCCCGCCCAGGTACCAGCGGTACGTGTCGCTCATGTGGTGCTCGCCGTCGTCGGACCACATCAGGCTCTCGGTCCCGTCGGGGCTCCACACGCTCGAGTGCAGGTGGCAGCTGGATCCCGCCTCTGCCATCGTCCACTTCGCCATGAAGGTGATCGCGACGCCGTTCAGCTCCGCGATCTCCTTCACTCCGTGCTTGTAGAGCGCGTGATGATCGGCGTTCGACAATGCGCCCGAGTACGTGATGTTGACCTCGTGCTGACCCTTGCCGAACTCCCCCTTGCTGAACTCGACGGGGATCCCCGCTCCCAGCATCCCGTTGCGGATCTGCCGCAGGATCCACTCGTCTCGGGTCGTCTGGAGCATGTGATAGTCCATGATGTACGGCGAGCTCGGGCGCATGTCTCGATATCCGCGCTCGGCGGCCTCGCGATAGGAGTCCTGGAACAGGTAGAACTCGAGCTCGGAGCCCGTCTTGATCGTGTATCCGCGCTGGACCGCGCGCTCGATCTGGCGCTTGAGGATCCATCGCGGCGAGACCTCCACCGGTTGGTCCTTGGACTCTTCGTCGTAGATGTCGCAGATGACCATCGCGGTCTTCTCGATCCACGGACACCACCGAAGGGTCGAGAGATCGGGGACCATCCGGAAGTCGCCATATCCCGTTTCCCAGCTTGCGTACTCGTACCCGGGAAGGGGCTCCATCTCCATGTCGATGGCGAGCAGGTAGAGACAGGCGTGCAGGCCCTCCTCACCGAGGACCTCCTCGAGGAAGAAGTGAGGCACGACCCGCTTCCCCATGAAGCGCCCCTGCAGGTCGGTGAACATGCAAAGAACGGTGTCGATCTCACCGGAGCCCGCGAGCTCCTCGAGCTGCTTCGCGTCGAGGATTCCCTGGTTCATGGCGCTGCCCACCTCCCGTCGGAAGCGAGAGCGCGGCGGGCCTAAGGGACCGCCGCGCTCCGTGCTGCGAGCCTCCTCGCCTAGCCCATCGGAGCAGACGGCGGGGTCGAGGGAGGCACCGATGTGCTTTCGGATCCACCACGAAGGATCGCCTGCTGCTGCTCCTTCGATGTGTCGAAGCTGACCTCCGGAACGCCGTGTTCACCGCTCGTCAGAGCGAACTCCTCCTCCGGGGACAGCACGAGACGGTTCCGCCCCGCGATCGCGAAGTAGAGGACCCCCAGGACGTAGTAGATGGCGACGCCGTACACACCCGGGCGATACGCGCTGTTCAGGAAGATGGCGATCAGCGCGATCGCGGCGAGGCTGCCCGCGACAACCGCCCCCGGGATGCCGAACTTACTTCGGTAGGGCCGGTCGATGTTGGGGAGCCTCTGGCGGAGCAGGACGAAGGACGTCATCTGCAGGATGTACGAGATGACGGCCGCGAAGACCGCCATGTTCAGCAGCGCCGCGACGATCTTCGACCCCAGGTTGTGCTGCTGCAGGATGAAGATGAATACCGCGACCGCGTAGCCCACGACGGCTCCCGCGACCAACGCGACCTGTGGAGTCCTGCGCTCTCCGTGCGTCACCGAAAGGAACTTCGGGAAGTATCCCGCCCTCGACAGGGAGTAGGTGTTCCGGCCGTAGGCGTAGATGATCGTGAAGAAGCTCGCCACCAGGCCGATCATGAACAGGATCCCCAGCAGGTACGCGACCTTCTCCCCGGCGAAGATGGCACGGAACCCATCCAAGAGCGGGAATGCGGAACCGCCGAAGAGCTTGGCTCCGCCGGGGAGGCCGGTGTTGATGAAGAGCGTCAGCGCCGCCGCGATCACCAGCGTGTGTTGGGCCAGGATCGAACCCCTGGGCACGTCGCGGCGCGGGTCCATGGACTCCTCGGCAGCCAGGGGCACCTCCTCGATCGCCAGATAGAACCAGATCGCAAACGGAAGAGACTTGAAGATGCCGCCGATGCCGTGAGGGAAGAGCGGACCCCCGCCGCCGGCGATCGCGTTGCCGCCGCCCTTCGGGATGTTCGTCCACAGGCTGGTGTCGAACTTGCCGGACGTGAGTGCGGCGATGAAGAAGAAGAGCAAGACCGCGATGGACAGGATCGTGATCGTGACCGTGAATCGCATCGTGGCTTCGATGCCGACGATGTTGATCCACACGAAGATGATGTAGAAGAGAGCCCACCAGACCGGCAGGCTGTTCCACCATGCGATGTTCGTGAGGCTTCCGTCCGCGGCGATCTTGCCTCCGACATTGAACAGACCCGTCACGATCGTCTGCATCAACAAGCCCATGGCCCCGACGACGACAGCCGGGGTGATCACGTACTCCATGTTCTCGGCCAGACCGGTGAGGAACCCACCCCATGGCCCCATCGCCGAGCGGGCGAACGAATAGGCGCCACCGGTATGCGGGAGCGCCGGCGACATCTCGGCGATCGAGTAGACGAGGCAGTAGTACATGATCGCCATGACCACGCCGGCGACCAGGAGCCCCCCGAATCCGCCCGTGTCGAGACCGAAGTTCCAGCCGTAGTACTCGCCGGAGATGACGGCCCCAACGCCGAGCGCCCAGAGTGACCAGACTCCCGCGTGGCGCCGCAGGCCTCGCTGTTGGAAGTACTCCTGACCCACCTCCTTGTAGGTCACGGATCCGACCTTGCGCTCCGGTTCCGACACTGGGACCCCCTTCCCGCATCGACACACGCCGGTTCTCGCGCGTATCTAGCCCTACCGAGCGCTTGTCTGTCAAACGGTTTCGGGAGCGGCGGAACCCACCGATGCTTCGAACGGCAACTCGGATCGCGCCGGCCCACAGCACCAGCCCCCGGGTCCGTACACTCGAACGTGTGAAGCCCGTCCTGTTCGTACGAAACGACCGGTACGAGTCCTTCGGCATCGCGGCGGAGGCGATCGCCTGGGAGGGGCTCGACATCTTCACCCGCAACGTCGCAGCCGGCGCCCCGCTGCCCCCGGTCGAGGGCGTGGCCGGCGTCGTGATGTTCGGCGGCACGATGAACGTCGATCAGACCGATCGGCATCCGTTCCTCGCCCGCGTCCGCGAGTACACGCGAGATGCCGTGGACGCGGGCGTCCCGTACCTCGGCATCTGCCTCGGCTCCCAGATCCTCGCCCGTGCGCTCGGCCGCGATGTCGTGAAGTCGCCGGTGAAAGAGGTCGGGTTCGAACCCCTTCGCCCGCTGCCGGAGGCCAAAGAGGACCGTTTACTCTCCCTCTACGGCGACGGCGACATGGTCGTGCAGTGGCACGAGGACACGTTCGAGCTGCCCGACGGTGCCGAGCTGCTCGCCTCGAGCGACCGGGTCGCGGTTCAGGCGTTCCGCGCCGGAGAGCGAGCGTGGGGGATCCAGTTCCACCAGGAGGTCGACGGCTCGGAGTTCGGATGGTGGCTCGAACTCGCCTCAGCGGCGATGGATCTCGAGGCCGAGTGGGGCAAGTCCGTCGAGACGCTGCGGCGCGAGGCGGCCGTCCACATGCACGAGCACGAGGAACGGGGCCGGGAGCTCTTCCGCCGGTTCGCCGACGTCGTTCGGGAGAGCGGCACATGAGCGACCGCCCGCTCGTCGCGATCGTCGCCTACCACCTGGGCACGGATCGCGTGGCGCGGTGGCCGGACGGGGGCTACGGCGTGCCTTCCCCCTATATCGAAGCCCTTCGACGCGCTGGGGCGAGGACGGCGATCCTTCCGCC
>JALYLM010000080.1 GCA_030774235.1 Actinomycetota bacterium | reverse complement strand
AGCTGTTCTTCATGCGGCCTGTCCCGGGACACTCCGGGTTCCGCACTCCGGTCGACGGGCTGTATCTCTGCGGGGCCGGGGTTCACCCCGGCGGGGGCGTCACCGGTGCCCCCGGGTACGGCGCCGCCCACCGGGTTCTTCGGGATCTGAGGTCGTCCCGCCGCTCGACGAGGGGCGGGCCGCGTCGGGCCGATGGGTGACCTCGGGAGTGGCGACCCTACTCCGGCGACCGACGACGAAGCTCCACGGTGCCCGACGTCACGCGGACGTCGTAGGCGGGGACCCGCTCGCGGGCTGGACCCCGCACGACGGACCCGTCCTCGAGGCGGAACATGCTGCCGTGGGCTGGGCAGGTCACGGTCGCCCGGGAGCCACCCGCCCGCACCGGCCCGCGGTCTAGAGGAGCGCCCTGATGCGTGCAACGGTTGCCGATCGCGTAGATGCGCTCCGCGGTTCGGTACAGGAGCACCGGCTCGTCGTCGAGCACCACGTGGGTAGCTCGGTCTCGACGAAACTCATCGAGCGCCACCGTCGCCGTCCACTCCTCGTCCACGACGCGACGAGCGTTCCCGAGGGGACCTGGCGATGTCAAGCTCCGCGTAGGCTTCGGACGTGACCCGACGCCTGCTGCTCGGTGTAATGACTACCGCCTCCGCGTCTACCTCCTCCGGGAGCACAGCCGAACTCTCGCCATCGAGGTAGCCGACGCGCCCGGGGGCAGCAAGTACAAGCGCTGGTTCGACGCGGCCGGGACAGTCGTCGACTCGTTCCGATTCACCACCTGACCCCGCCTCGCCTCCAGCGCCTCGGCTCGCGTCGAATGTGTTCTCATCATGGGCACGATGACGCACAGTCAGCTCCTCGACGTCTCCAGCCTGATGTACCGCGCGTTCTTCGCGATGGGCGACACCGTGGCCGCCCCCGACGGACGACCGATCGGGGCAGTCCACGGCTACCTCGAGATGGTCACGCGCCTCGTCGTCGGCCGCCGGCCGGACGAGGTCGTCCACGCCTTCGACCACGATTGGCGACCCGTGGCGCGGACGGCGATCTATCCGGGATACAAGGCGAACCGCGCGCCCGATCCCGAAGCTCTCCCGGCGCAGTTCGAGCTCCTGCACGACGTGCTCGACCTCACCGGGATGCTTCAAGCGCAGACGCGCGGGTGGGAGGCCGAAGACGCGATCGGCGCCTTCTGCGAGGACTCGCGCGACAGCGACCGGATCGAGATCGTGAGCGGGGACCGCGACGTGATCCAGCTCGTGCGCGACCCGGTCGTGAAGCTTCTCTACACGGTCCGTGGCGTGTCCGAGCTCATCGAATTCGACGAGGCCACGGTGCTCGAGCGCTACGGCGTCGCGGCGGGACGGTACACCGAGTTCGCGATCCTCCGGGGCGATCCGAGCGATGGTCTGCCCGGGGTGAGGGGTGTGGGGGCGAAGACCGCCCAGTCTCTGGTGCAGGCCTATCCGTCCCTCGATGACATGCTTGCCGACGCGGCCGGCGACGCGCCACGCGAGGGCCCGCTCAAGGGAAAGCCGGCCCTGCGAGCACGGATGCGGGAGGCCGCGGAGTACATCGCCGCCATGCAGCGCATCGTGCCGGTGAACGCGACGGCCCCGCTGGACCTGTGGTCCGGGGAGCGGGACGACGCCGCCGCGCGAGCGCTGGCCGACGAGCTGGGCGTCCGGGGACCGATGCAGCGGCTGCTCGCGGCGTTGGACTCCGTCCGCGGCGGCTAGGACGACGACCGCCCGTCGCCTCACATCGCCTCACAGCCACCCGCGCCTCTTGAAGGAGCGATGAAGCGCGAGCGCCGACACCAGCATCAGGGCGAGGGCAGCCGGGTAGCCGAACGCGACGCCGAGCTCGGGCATGTGGCGGAAGTTCATGCCGTACAGGCCCGCCACGAACGTCGGGACCAGGATGATCGCGCCCCACGCTGTCAGGCTCTTCATCACCTCGTTCATCCGGTTGCTGATCAACGAGAGGTTCGCCTCCAGCACCGACGAGAGGATGTCGCGCAGGCCGTCGGTAACGTCGGTGGCGCGAAGGACGTGGTCGTAGACGTCGCGGAAGTACGGCTCGAGGGTCGCGGTCACGATCTCCACGCCGCTTCGCTGAAGCACGTCGAGCACCTCCCGCAGCGGAGCCATGATCTTTCTGGCGATCATGAGCCCCTTCTTCATGCGGAAGATGTCGCCCTGGTGCCCGGCGGGGTCACCGTCGCCGAACACCCGCTCCTCGAGATCGTCGGCCGCTTCGCCGAGCTCGTCGAGGGCGACGAAATACCCGTCCACGATCTCGTCGAGCAGGAGATACAGGAGATAGCCGCCCCCTTCGGGCTGGAGCTCCGGGCGGGAGTCCCAGCGCTCGATCACCCGCGCCTGGTCGAACACGGGATCCGTGCGCACCGTGACCAGGAAGTCGTGTGCGACGAACACCGCCATCTCGTGGCCCCGCACCTCGTCACCCTCGAGCGTCAGGGCATACGCCACGAGGAAGTCATGGTCCCCGTACCGGTCGATCTTCGGTCGCTGATGAGGGTGCAGGGCGTCTTCGAGCGCGAGCTCGTGGAAGCCGAAGATCGGGCCGAGCATGTCGGCGCCCTCCTGGTCGAGGTGATCGACGTCGAGCCAGACGATCGACCCCGGGGCGTGGAGGCGATCCTCGATCGTCGGTGGGTCGAGGGTCGTCCACTCCTTGCTCTTGTACTCGAACACGAGCGCTGTCACGCCGCCGTCGGCCATCACGTAATCCTACGGGGCGTCGCGGTGCCGCCGAAGCCCTGCGGCTGGTTGGGGAATCGGGCTAGGCTGCAACCGATGGCGAGCACTCCCCAGCGCAACCTCATTCTGATCCTGGCGCGCGACTTCGCCTCGCGCCTGGCGACGGCGGTCTTCCTGGTGGATCCAGAGGGCAACCTCATCTACTTCAACGAGGCCGCGGAGCGCGTCCTCGGACGCCGGTTCGTCGAGGGAAGGGGCATGACCGCCCGGGAGTGGTCGACGGCGTTCACCCCCGTCGACGACGAGGGAGAGGCGCTCCCCCTCGCGGAGTTGCCGTTGGGCAGGGCGCTGATGCAGCGCGAGCCCTCTCACCGAGCGATGCGCATCGTGGGTGCGGGCGGCGTCATGCGACGGATCGAGGTGACCGCGTTCCCGCTGTTCGCTCACGCCGACGAGTCGGTCGGTGCGATCGCGATCTTCTGGGAACCAGCCGAGGCGCGTTAGGTGCGTGTCCGGATCTGGGGGTGCCGCGGTTCGGTTGCCGCTCCGGGCCCCGGCACGGTGCGGTACGGCGGCAACACCTCCTGCGTCGAGGTCCGGACCTCCGACGGCGGGGTGCTGGTCCTCGACGCGGGGACCGGCGCGCGGGCCCTCGGCGTCGAGCTCGCCGACGACCCACCACCGCGGATCGATCTGTTCCTCACCCACCTGCATGTCGACCACATCGAGGGGTTGGGGTTCTTCGCGCCGATCTGGTCGGCGGAGACCGAGCTTCACATCTGGGGACCGCCGTCGCCCGTGACGCCGCTCGACCAGCGGATCGCCACGTACTTCTCACCCCCGCTGTTCCCGGTGCATCTGTCGGAGGTCCCGGCTCGCCTGACCTTCCACGATGCTCCCGACATGGTCGAGATCGGCGGCGCGCACATCTCGTCGCAGCCGATCCTTCACCCGGGTCCCACCGTGGGGTTCCGGATCGAGGAGGACGGGCGGGCACTGACCTACCTCACCGACCACGAGCCGGGGCTGGGCATCGACCTGGCAACGGCGTCGCCCGAGTGGATCTCGGGTCACGCATTGGCCTTCGGCGCCGACCTGCTCATCCACGACTGTCAGTACACCGAGACCGAATACCCGGCGCGGATCGGCTGGGGGCACTCGAGCACAGCCCAGGTCGCCGTCTTCGCCGAGAAGGCGAAGGCGGACCGGCTCCTGCTGTTCCACCACGACCCGATGCACACCGATGCGGATCTCGACGCGATGCGCGAGCGGGTGCGCACGCTGTGGGACGTGGGCGACGACCGCTGTCAGATCGCGGGCGAGGGGAACGACCTCGAAGTCTGACCCCGCTGGTCCTGCTCGCTACGGCGAGACCGTCGCGCGGATGTTGTCGGCGGCCTGGTCGGCGTCGATCCCGGCGGCCTCCGCCGCCTTCCGCAGATCCTCCATCGTGATGTGATCGGGATTCCCGTGATCCTCGTCAGGCACCCCGCATCCGCAGGAAAGACACATCGTGGACACCCGTTCCGTGTATGCCGTTGTGTGGCGGGCATCGCCCCGTCGATTGCAGAGGGGCACCTACCCGGCGGTTCGCTCTGCGAAACGAGGCGTCGCCGTTTCTTGCGCCGGCCGACAGTCACATCCGAGCCTTCGCCCGGATCGTCTGCAGCGCTTGCGAGAGCAGCCGCGACACGTGCATCTGCGAGATCCCGATCTCGGCAGCGATCTCTGACTGGGTCAGGCCCTTGAAGAACCGGAGATACAGGATCCGTCGCTCTCGGTCGGACAGGTGCGTGATCGCCGGCAGGATCGTGATCCAGTCCTCGGACACCTCGAAGACGTCCTCGCCGACGGCAGCCACCGAGCCGGACACGGAGGCACCGTCGTCCCCCGCCGGCGCGTCGAGCGACGCGGTCGAATACGCGCCGAGCGCCTCGATCGCCTCGAGGACCTCGTCGTGGGACAGACCCGCGCGGGGTGCGACCTCTGCGACCGTCGGCGAGCGTCCGAGCTCCTGCCACAGTTCCGAGTTGGCCCGGTTCACGCGCATCGCGGCCTCCTGGAGATCGCGCGGCACCCTGATCGACCATCCCTTGTCCCGGAAATGCCGTTTCAGCTCCCCGACGATCGTCGCTGCCGCGAACGTCGAGAACCTCACCTCTCGATCGGGATCGAACCGGTCGATCGCGTGCAAGAGACCGACGCTCGCAACCTGCACGAGGTCGTCGACGGGCTCCCCGCGTCCCGCGAAGCGGCGTGCGAGGTGCTCGGCGAACGGCAGGTACTCCTGTGCGAGGGAATCACGCGCGTCGTGGTCGGGCAGATGCCGAAAGAGGTCGAGGATCTCCGAGGGATCCCCGGGCTCGGGGCGCGCCGGATCGTGCTCGTCCGGCACGCGCATCATCTCCCCTGCATCGATCCGCGCTTGATGAAGCGGATCGCGGGATCGACACCGGATCGTTCGAAGGCCGCCTCATCGCAGACGCTCGAGATGACGCGCCAAGACCAGGAGGCTTCGGCTCCAGACGGCGGCCACTCGGCGGTCCTCGCGTCGATCGACAGGAGCCCGTTGATCTCGGTTCCGAGCGGCTCGATCGTCAGCGACAGACGGTCATACGGGGCCGGCACCTGCAACAGGATCGACGCCGCCTCGTCCACGGCCACCCGTACCTCCTCGACGGCGTCGATCGGCATGTCGAGACGGGCGGCGACGCTGGCGGCGACGGCCCGAATGATGTGGACGAGATCCGGACCGGCCGGGACGTTCACGAGCACGGGCGAGGGGGCGCTCACGGCCGTGCCTATACTAGCCGGGCGGTCAACGGAGGAGACCGCATCAGGGGGGGCTGGTCCATCCGGGGACGAACCGCGAGGAGGGGATCGCCATCGACCTGACAGTGGAAACCCACACCCACCGGGGATGGACGATCGTCTCCGTCGGCGGTGAGCTCGACCTCTATACGGCGCCGCAGCTCCGCGAGGCCGTGGCGGGCGTGCTGAACGGCGACGGCCCGCACATCGCGATCGACCTGACCGACGTCGGCTTCATCGACTCCAGTGGCCTCGGCGTGATCGTGTCCTCTCTCACGAAGGCGCGAGACCAGGGTGGGGACCTCGCCCTGGTCGCCCCACCCGCCTCATCCCTGACGAAGCTCCTCACGTTGATCGGTCTCGACTCCACGCTTCCGACACGAGCATCGTTGGACGATCTGCCGGATGCCTGAGTCGACCACGGTCTCCAGAGCCGTCGCCGACGAGGTCCGGATCGAGTTGCCCGCCGATGCCGCTCTCGCGCTGACGGCACGCATGTTCGTCGCCGCGGCCGCCCGGCATTTGGGGTTGGATGAAGCCCCCGTCGAGGACCTTCGCCTCGCGACGTCGGAGCTGTTCACGAACGCCGTCGAGAGCGGGAATGGGTCTGTCTCGTTCGGGGTGGGTCGGGCGGGGGAACTGCTCGTGATCCGCGCGTCGGGGATCGGACGGCTGGACTCCGACGACCCGATCGCCGTCGAGGCCGGTGGGATCCGCTCGATGGCAACGAGGCGGGATCTGTTGGAGGCGCTCTTCCCCGGGATCCGCGTGACGTTCGACGACGGAGGATCGGTCGCGATCGTGACCGCCATCCACGCGTGAAGATCGATCCGGGAGGGCCGATGTCGTCTTCGGACACATCCGCAGGCATGAGTGGGGGCCGGCGGCAGAACGACAGGCGCACAGACGATCCGTTGTCGGGCCCTCTCGTCGACTCGAACGTGATCGCCGCCATCATCGCCGACGGCGAAGGTGTCCTTCAGGCGAACGAGGCCTTCCTCGAGCTCATCGGCTATCCCCGGGACGATCTCGGCACCGACCGGCTTCGCTGGCGGAGCGTCACCCCGCCCGAGTTCCTCGATCGCTTCGACCGGGCTCTGGAGGAGCTCCGCGAGACGGGGCGGGCGATGCCATTCGAGAAGGAGTTTCTCCGCGCGGACGGCATCAGGGTCCCGGTCCTTGTTGGGTTCGCGCTGCTGCAGGCCGATCCGTTCCGCGCCATGGGTTTCGTGCTGGACATCAGCGAGCAGCTGGCGGGGGAGGACGAGCGCACCCGCCTGCTCGAGCTCGAGCGCACCGCTCGCGAGGAAGCCGAGCGCGCACGCGATCGGCTCGCGTTCCTCGCGCAGACCGGGCAGATCCTCTTCCGGTCGCTCGACTACCAGGACACGCTGGGTCGCGTCGCGCGGCTGGCGGTGCCGAGGCTGGCGGACTGGTGCTCCGTGGACGTCGTAGACCGCGACGGGGAGATCCGCCAACTGGCGGTGGCCCACGTGGATCCGACGAAGGTGGAGACGGCGCGTCTGCTCCGCAGCAACTACCCGCCCGACCCGGCCGCGGGCGCGGGGGTCCCGGCCGTCATCCGCACCGGCCGCTCCGAGTTCTATCCGGAGATCCCCGAACAGATGATGCACGACGCGGCAGCCGAGCACCCCGAGCTGCGGGCCCTGCTGGGCGAGCTCCAACTGCGCTCGGCGATGATCGTGCCACTGACGGCGCGGGGGAGGACGCTCGGAGCGATCACCTTCGTCTTCTCGGAGTCGGGGCGACGCTACTCGGACGAGGACCTGACCCTGGCCGAAAGCCTGGCCGACCGAGCCGCGCTCGCGATCGAGAACGCCCGTCTCTACCGAGAGCGATCATCCGTGGCGAACACGCTCGAGCGCAGCTTGCTGCCTCCGACCCTCCCCGAGATCGACGGCCTGGACCTCGGAGCCGCATACCATCCGGCCGACGAGGGGTCTCAGGTCGGCGGTGACTTCTACGACGCGTTCCATCTGGGCGACGCGGACTGGGCGCTGGTCATCGGCGACGTTTGCGGCAAGGGAGCGCGAGCCGCCGTGGAGACGGCGCTGTCTCGATACACGATCCGAACCGCGGCCATGAGCGAGGCACGGCCGAGCAAGATCCTCGAGATCCTGAACGAGGCGTTGCTTCGCCAGGAGGAATCGGATCGGTTCATCACGGCGTGCTGCGTCCGTCTTCACGTGGATCACTCGAAGGTTCGCGCGACCGTGTCGAGCGGAGGTCATCCACTTCCCCTGCTCGTCAAGCGCGACGGCGCGCTCGCCACCGTCGGTCGGCCCGGCACGCTGCTCGGAACGTTCCCCGATCCCTCGCTCATCGACGCCTGGACCGACCTGTGTCCCGGCGACGCCCTCGTCCTGTACACCGACGGCGTGACGGAAGAGCCGAACGGGAACGAGGCGTTCGGGGAGATGCGGTTCGGCGAGGTTCTCAGGCAGATCGTGGGGCTCTCGGCGCAGGAGATGGCCGACCGCCTGATGGCGGCCGTCCTCGGCTTCCGAGGCGAAGCTCCGCGGGACGACATCGCCGTTCTGGTGGTGAAGATGGTCGCCGAGGTGGCCACCTCCGCGTGATGCATCCACCCCCGATCATCGAGCTGGAGCTGGCGCGACTTCCCGAGGCCGTGCGGACGGCGAGGGACGCGCTGGCCACGATGACCGGCCGGCTTCCCGAGTCCGTGCTGGACGATCTCCGTCTGGTCGTGAGCGAGCTCGTGTCGAACAGCATCCGGCACTCGACCGGGGATCCAGATGCGCTCATCCGGCTCCGTGTCTGGATGTCGGCGGAGGCCGTGCGTATCGAGGCCGCCGACACCGGCCGCGGCTTCGATCCCATGGTCCGTCCATCCGAGAGTGGTTCGGGCTGGGGCCTCTTGCTGGTGGGCCGCCTCGCCACGCGGTGGGGCGTCGCCGCGAGCGACGCAGGCACGACGGTGTGGTTCGAGCGATCGTTGGACGCCTCGCCGGCGCACTGACGCCGGCGTTCCTCCGACGGCGATGTGTACCCGTGCCGAGCCTCGGGTAACAGTGGGTTCGGGCCGCAACCGGCGACCCCAGAGGGAAAACGTCCCGGAGACACGATGCGCCGAACGAGCTCGACATCCGCATGGCAAGACCGGCCGGATCCTCCCCCACCTCCGAACCCCCCCACATCGGATCCGCAGCCACCGGCGCCCGGGCCGAACCCGGAGCCCCCGACGCCGATCCCCGCCAGGGAGGAAGCGGAGCAACTCCTCCTCCTCTGGGTCGGCACCGGGCGCCGGTGGCCCCCCTCCAGAGCGGAGCATCCGGAGCCTCAGCCGGCTCCCTCTCCGGAGCCCGGACCCGTTCCGGTGCCCACCCCCGGACCGACGCCTCCGCCGGCGCCCGTCCCGATGCGGCGTGGTCGCAGGGGCCTGAGGCTCGTTTGAGCCGGAGGTCCGCGGCCCTCCAGAGCGGGGGCCGACCCGCCGATGTCTCTTGCGTGGGGTCGACGGTCGCGCCCCCGGAGAGGCCCCACGATGGCACGGATCCGACGCTCCGCCGGCTCGGGCCGCCAGCCCCGGCTGGTGATGCGGTTCGCGGTGAGCAGCCTCGTCGCGTTCGTCCTCGTCGGATCCGCGATCTCCTACGTGGCGGTGCGCCAGGCGCGGGGGCGGGCCGAGACGGTGGCGATGTTCCACGCTCAGTTCGTGACCGAGGCGGTGCTGGCGCCCCAGCTTTCCGGGATGACGCTCTCCGCGCCGATCACGGGCCCCGGGCTCAGCGAGCTGGATGCCCTCGTGCGAACCAGGATCCTGAACGACGGCCGCGACGTTCGGGTGAAGATCTGGAACTCGGACGGCACCGTCGTCTACTCCGACGAGCACGCCCTGATCGGTCGGCAGTTCCCCGAAGAGGCTGCAAGCCTGCGCTCGGTGATGGTCGGCGGGGTCGAGGGTGGCGTGAGCGACCTGGAGGAGGCCGAGAACCTCTACGAGCGCGGCCTGGCGAGCAAGCTCTTCCAGACCTACGTGCCGCTCCGAGACGGATCGGGGGCGGTCGTGGGGGTCGCCGAGATCTACCAGCGGTACTCGGTGATCGAAGGAGACGCTCGCGGCCTGGTGAGCACGCTGTCGGTCGTCTTCCTCGTCGGCCTCCTGCTCCTCTATGCGGTCCTGATGCCCATCGCGCTGAAGGTGTCGAGAACGCTCCGCGATCGCAACGCCAGACTCCTTGACACGGCGGGACAGCTTGAGGTGCTGCTCGCGCGCGAGCAGGAGACCGTCGCCGAGCTTCGCCGTCTTGACCGAATGAAGAGCGACTTCGTGTCGGCGGCCTCCCACGAGCTGCGGACGCCACTCACCGGGATCATCGGGAGCCTTCGGACTCTCGAGCGCGCCGAGGTCGGCAACGATCCTTCCACTCGCAACGAGCTGCTGGCCGTGGCACGCAACCAGGCGGAGCGGCTATTCCGGCAGGTGCGCAACCTGCTTCGGGGCGCACACCTGGAGGAGGGGGGCGGCAACGTCCTGGTGGAAGGGGTCGACGTGGGCAGCGTCCTGTCCTCCGCGATCGATCAGTTCCCGGGCGCGGCGTCACGGGTTCGCGTCGACGTCGACGACATCCCGATGGTGGGGACCGACCGGCAGCGGTTGGAGGAGATCCTGTCGAACCTGCTCGAGAACGCCCTGAAGTTCTCGAGCGCGGGGTCGACCGTGGACCTCGCCGGACGCCTCGACGACGACCTGCTGATCCTCACGATCCGCGACCGCGGGATCGGGATCGCCCCCGAGGACGTCGAGGAGATGTTCGAGCGCTTCCATCAGGTCGACCAGAGCCTGACGCGCCGGTTCGGTGGGCTGGGGCTCGGGCTGCATCTCGTTCGCGAGATGGTGGCCGAGCTGGGGGGCTCGATCTCGGTCGAGAGCATCGTCGGCGAAGGCACGACCTTCGCGGTGTCCATCCCCGTCGAGCTCG
>JALYLM010000079.1 GCA_030774235.1 Actinomycetota bacterium | reverse complement strand
CGCTGCGTCTGACCGCCCCGTCCTCCATCACTCCGGCGCTCAACAGCGAGCGCAGGAGCTTCAGGACGTGGCGGTCGACGATCCGTTCCTCGACAGCCGCCATCAACCCCTCGTGCGGGATCGCCTCGAAGCAGTTGGCGATGTCCGTCTCGACCACCCAGCGCCTGCCCCTCCACGCCTCGTCAACGAGCACCTGAAGGGCGTCGTGTGCCGAGCGCGCGGGCCGAAACCCGAACGAGCACGGCAGGAAGTCCGCCTCGAAGACCGGCTCAATCGCCAGCTTCAGGGCGGTCTGCACGACGCGGTCGCAGACCGCGGGGATCGACAACGGTCGCCGCTCCGGGCTGCCGGGCTTCGGGATCAAGACCCGGCGTGCGGGGAGCGGGCGGTAGCTGCCGTCCCGTAGGTCTGCGGCCAACCGATCAAGCAGCCGGTCAACCCCGTGCTGCTCGACCTGCGCGATGGTGGTCTGGTCGATGCCGGCTGCGCCGCGATTACGGCGCACCAGCTCCCACGCGCGCTCCAACACGTCCCTGCGATGGACCTTGTCATAGAGCGCGTGGAACCTTCGCTCGGGATCGGCCTTGGCCGCCCGGTAGAGCGTTCGTTGCAGTTCTCGAACCTTGTCTTGCTCAGCGGTCCTAGCCATCTCTGGCACTCACCGGCCCTTCCCTGCACGACACGCATGAACGAAGCAGCGGCCCTTCCCTCACCGGCGGTTCTGTTGTCCGCTCGGCTCAAGCAGTACTACGGCCGCCTCCGACGCCCACCCGGCACCCGCCCACTTCCCGGTGATCGCCGGTTATAGAACGAGCCGCTCCGACAGCACGATTCCGCAGGCCGTCGGGCCGGGGAGGGCCTCCCCAGTTCCCATCGTCACCATCCGAACGTTCCACGCCCTCTACGCCGGGGAGTTCATCGGGGCTGCGATCCAGGCTCTACACCCCTTCCATGGCCTTCGCCCAACGGGACAGGGCTCGGCTCTCCCTTGCTCCCGCCTACGACGGGCACGTTCACGACGCGACAGGCTTCGCTTGACGCTGCGGACCGCTCGGTCGCACACCCCTGACGGGCGCTTGACGCTGCGCTTCGACCCCGGGCGTTTCCCCCCGAAGCCGGCAGCCTGCTACCGGGCCTCCTGGCAGCTACCCGGACCGGACCTACCCCGGCAGGCGACGACGAGCTTATAGCTGGATCACGACATCACATGCTCGACCTCCAACTGCTGGGCGCACTCCCGCTCGCCGTGGAAAGTCGACAGCGGTCCTGACGTTCAGGTCGCTTCGATCATAGGCGCCTCCGTGCTCGGGTGCAGCTCGCGCTCGATCGCGGCGAGCAGCTTCGGCAGGTCGCGGTAGCCGACGACGCGGCGAAACTGGCGTTCGGCTTCGAGCATGCCGGCGGCGGTCCAGCGCAGCGCCATCTCGCCCGAGCGCCAGCGCTTGACGTTGCGCTGGGTTGCGCGGACGATCTCGAGCATCGACTCGCTCCCGCAGCTTCGCCTCCTCCGCCGCCAGCTCGTCGCTGTAGCGACGCCGGAACTCCATGAAGCGGGTCGGGTCGTGGCCGAACCAGCGTCGCAGCTCGGTGCTCGGCGCAAGCTCGCGCCGAGCACTCGTCCAGGCGCGCCTGCTCGCGCGTGACGCCGCGCGGCCAAATCCGGTCGATCAACACCCGGTAGCCGTCGGAGCCCTCCGGCGATTCGTAGGCGCGCTTGAGCCGGACGTCCATGACTTCCTAGTCCGGCTTCGCCGATGACGCGCGAACGATCACGACCGGGCACTCGGCGTGGTGGGCGCACTGCTGGCTCACCGACCCCAGCAGCAGCCCGGCGAAGCCGCCGTGGCCGCGCGAACCCACCACGAGCAGATCGGCGCCGCGAGATTCCTCGACGAGAACGGCCCCAGGCGCGCCCTCTACGACGCGGCGCTCGATCTCCACCTCGCCGGCATCGGGGATCGCCTCCCGGAGCGTCGCATCCAGCGCCGCCTCTGCAGCGCCGCGAAGCTCGTCGAGCTCGCCGCCGAGTACGGGGTAGGAGCCCCCGATGAAGCCGGCGCCGACGTAGCCGAACTGCCAGGCGTAGACGGCTCGCAGCCTCGCCTGTCGGAACCGCGCCTCATCGAGCGCAAAACGCAGCGCCGCCTTCGCCCCGGCCGAATGGTCGACGCCGACAACGATCACGCCCATCGTCTCCTCCTTCTCCGTCTCTTGGCTGACTGCGGGAACCGCATCACTGTTCCTCCGCGTACACGTACTCGAGCGCGTCGCTGGGGCTCGGGTCGGTGCCGGCTTTCGCGAACTGCATCGGAGAGCGACATCACGCAGTCCTTGCTCCACGGAGTTTAGCCCCGCAACGACGAGACCCGGTTTCCGTGCCGCCATTAGTCCTCAGTAGGCGAAACCGTCGGCTCACTCGCGCACCATCGTCTGGTGGAAGCACTCGACCTTGCGTCCGTGCGCGGTCGGTACGGCTCGGTCGTCGGGTGACGAATGTGCTTGCACGAGGATGTCCCGCGTCACGAATTCTGGCAGTGGGGTTAATGTCGGGCTCCTCGTGAAGGGAGCTACCAGTGGCACGTCCTTCTGTTTTCTCTGTTGAAGACAAATTCAGGCTCGTCCTCTCAGTCATCTCGAGCGAGATGTCGGTCGCGGAGGCGGCTCGCCGCGGCAAGGCGAGCGAGCAGTCGATCTCGACCTGGAAGCGCCAGTTCCTTGAGGGCGGCAAGGCGGGCCTGGTCGAGGGCGGCAAGCCGGGCGTCAACCCGCGCGAGCGGATGCTGCTCGATGAGGTCGAGGAGCTAAAGGCGGCTCTGGGTGAGGCGCACGTCGAGCTGCGTGTCTGGAAGCGCAGTGCCGAGCATCGCCTGGGTCCTACGAGGACCTCGAGGTGATCCGCCTCGAGGCCGGGATGCCCACCTCGAGGTTCGTCAGGCTGATCGGGGTGCCGGAGCGCTCTTATCGGCGCTGGCAGCAACGCCAACGCCAGGGTAGGGCCGTGAAGGGGCCGTGGCCGGCGCCGGCGAGAGATCGGGTTGAGCCGGTCGCGATCTCCTACGCGGATCGCTTCCCAGCCTGGGGTCACCGCAAGATCGCGATGCTGATGCGCGTCGACGGCCACGGGGCGCCCGACTCGACGGTGCTGCGGGCGCTGAAGCGCACCGGCAGGGTGTTGCCGGTCGACTACCAGGCCGAACGCCGCCAGCTCGCCCAGGCCCGGCGGGCGGCGTTCGTGGTGCCGCCCAGCGGCCCGAATCAGGTGTGGCAGCTCGACTTCAGCGAGTTTGAGACGCGCCAGGGCGGCGTCTGGCGGATCGGCGGTGTTGCCGACTACTGGTCGAAACTCGAGTTCGGCTGGCACGTCTCCACCACGGCCAATCACCGTGACGCGATCGAGACCGTCGAGCAGGCGATCCGCGAGAACGAACGGCTGCTCGGCCGGCCGCTGCGGGAGCTGCTCGTCGACCCGCAGACCGGCGAGATCCGGCCGATCGCCCTCGTCACGGACAACGGGCCGTGCTTCAAGTCGGTCCGCTTCGCCGCCTACATCGAGAAGCGGCCGGAGCTGATCCACATCCGCACCCGCCGCAAGACACCGCAGCAAAACGGCGTCCGCGAACGAGCCTTCGGCTCGCTCAAGTACGAGCATCTCTACCGGCTCGAGATCGACGACGGCTACCAGCTCGGCGTCGAGGTCGAGGCATACCGGCAGCTCTTCAACCAGATCCGACCACACGAAGCCATCGGCATGCGACGCCCGCTCGACGTCCACCTCGAAGGTTGCACAACCGCTCAGACCATCAAGTCAAACGAGCCCGAAACCCTGCCAACTTCGTGACGCGGGACAAGGACGTCCGGATCGATCCTCAGCCGTTCACAACGTGTAGGCGGGGTCAGCTAGGCGAGATAGAGAGCGAGCACTACGAGGCCCAGCACGACGGCGACGGCACAGCCGACGAGGAAGACGACGCTTCCGAGCAACGCGACCGGTGTCGAGGCTGTCCGCCCCGCTGCCACCTCCTGCTCGGTCGTGCGGACGTTCGGGCTCTCGGCCTCGGGCACGCGGTCCGGCTCATCACCTGCACTGTCGGCGGGACGGCTCATGCGAGCGCGAACGATGGTTTGTGCTCGATGTACTCGAGCTCGATGTCGTCGGGGCCGCCGAGGAACACCGCGCGGCTGTTCTCGGCGTCCACGAACTTGTTCTCGCGCAGGCGACGATCTTCGGCCGATTGCCGAACCTCGTCGACCGACTCCACGAGAAGTCCGAGATGGTTCAGGAACGGGCGATCCGTCTCGACCGGCGACCCGCGGTGGAGCTCGACGTACGAATCGCCGAGCCGCATGCGTGTCGCTCCGTTCGCCCGTGGGGTCGCCAGCTCGAAGCCGTACTCGCGCCATGAGCGCGCACTCGCGGCCGGATCGGGCGTCACGAACGAGACGTGGTCGAGCTCGACCTCGCCTTCCGCGTTGGCGGGAACGAGCTCCAGCTCGAGTCCTTCGCCGACGTCAATCGTCCTCTCGACGGTCCCACAGGGGATCCCGATGCCGATCCGGTCGAGAGAGCCGCGTTCGCGAGGTCCGGTCGCAAGGAAGAGCGTCAGCTTCCCGAACTCGGGACCGCGACCGATCAGCACGAACTCGTCCGTGCGCTCGATCTCGCGAAACGGAAGCTGCGCCAGGATGCGCGCGGCAACGGCATCCGGGTCCGAGACGTAGAGCGCCACATGATCGAGCTTCTCCGGCCTCAGCGAAGTCACAGGGAGCGGTTACCCTCCTCCCCGCTCTCGAAACGCGCGACAACCGTCGCGTCATCTCAGCAGCGGCGCGAACTCCTCTTGCCATTCGCGGTCGCTCACCGCGCGGCGAAACAACCGCTCGAGGACGGCTCGTGGCGTCTCGCCTTGCTCGTGAGCCACGAGACAGACGCAGGCGACGAGGAGATGGCGCTCGACCTGATCCATCCGGAGATCGAGATGGTGTTGAAGACCACTCGGCCCGGGGAGGTCCTCCGCAGCCGTGACGAGGTCGCCGCGTTCGTCGACGAGATCGCCGGGCGGTTTTACGAGACCCTCGCCGAGGTCTTTCGGCCGCTCGACGACAGGCGCATCGTGATCGAGGGACGCATGCGCTGGATGGACGACCAGCGGGTCCTCCGCGACGATCCGATGATCTGGGCGCTCGAGTTCCGCGACGGCCTCGTCTGGCGATCGACGCCAGCGCATTCGGTCCTCGAGGCCGAGACGATACTCGCCGCGTCTCCGCGGGATTAGCGGCCTGACCTGAACCAGCAGCGCCCTGGCCTCTAGCTATGAATCGTCCAGAGACGCTTACGTCCGCCGAAAAGTCCGTCGCGTAAGCGCGTCGGACTTTTCGGCGCTAGGCCGGGCGAACATCCGCGTTCGCATGCCCAGGGAGAGCATCGTCACGCCCGCCGCCAGGGCCGCGAACCAGCTCGGGTACTGACCGCTCACGCGCGTGCTCCCTCGGCCGAGCGCGGCTGCAGCGATTCTGCCGCTGCGAGCACCTCGCGCTCGTAGAAGTCGAAGAACCCGTTCTGATCAGGCCCGATCTGATGCACGTACACGTGGTCGAACCCGGCGTCGACGAACTTCTGGATGGCCTCGAGGTGGCGGTCCGGGTCCGGTCCGCAGACGATCGTCTCGGCGATGTCCTCTTCCGCGACCATCTTCGACGCCGCCTCGAAGTGGCCGGGAAGGGGAAGCTCCTGCGTGAGCGGCCCGTGGAGGCCGGCGATCGGCCACCACTCGTGAGCGGTCCGGAGACCCTCGGGCTCGCTCTTCGCCCAGCACACAGTGAGCTGCCCGTACTTGGGGCCCTCCCCGCCGGCACCCTCGAACGCCTCGACGAGCTCCGCTTCCGGCGCAGTGCACACGAGACCGTCGCCGATGCGGGCGGCGAGCTCAGCCGCCTCCGGCCCCCCAGCGGCGACGACGACCTCGATTGGCTTCTCGGGAAGCGTGTAGATCCTCGCGTCCTCGACGCGGTAGTGCTTGCCCTCGAAGCTGCAGAGCTCGCCCTTCCAGAGCAAGCGCATGACCTCCACCGCCTCGTCGAGCATCTCGCGCCGCTCCTGCGCCGAGGGCCAGCGGTCGCCGAGCACGTGCTCGTTCAGGTTCTCGCCGGTACCAACGCCGAGGAAGAACCGGCCCGGCAGCATCGACGCGGCGGTGGCAGCAGCCTGGGCGACTATCGCGGGATGTATGCGGATCGTCGGGCACGTGACCCCGGTCCCGATCCTCAAGTCTTCGGTTGCGAGCGCGATCCCGCCGAGCACGCTCCAGACGAAGGGACTCTGGCCTTGCCGGTCGATCCAGGGATGGAAGTGGTCCGAGATCAGCGCGTACGAGAAACCGGCCTCCTCGGCACGATGAGCGTTGCGGACGAGATCTAGCGGCAGGTGCTCCTCGCTCGAGATCCCGTAGCCCAGGTCCATGGACTCGGTTGGTACCCGGCACCCGCGACCTCCAAACCGAAGCGTTTGTTTTACGCGCACCTGGCGGGGGGAATGCCGTTCCCCATCGATTCATGCGAACCGGGAGGATCCACATGCGTTCGACTTCTGCATTCTTGAGGGGCCGGCACGGCTTATCTCTTCGATCCGCGGCAGGGCAAGGGGCGCCGTCACCAGCTGCGCGACCGCTCGCTGAGAGCCTTACGGCGGGTGCAGAGAGTGGGCACCGGAAAGGTGAAGTTCGCCGGCGGTCACCTTCGGGGGCTCGTTTCCCTCGCACGTCGAACGCTGCTGCGACCCGCGGTCGCGACCGACGACGACACGGTCACGCAGCGCATCCGTAGCGACGCGTTCCGAGACGTGGATGTACCGATCCAGGGGGTGGACGTCATCGTCGAGAAGGGCATCGCGAAGCTGCGCGGCTCGGTCGCCAGCATCGCCGACTCCGACCGGCTCGTCGCGCGTGTGAGCAAGGTTCGAGGGGTCCGCCACGTCGCCGCCGAGTTCGAGGTCATCGGGGAGTAACCT
>JALYLM010000078.1 GCA_030774235.1 Actinomycetota bacterium | reverse complement strand
ATGCGCGCGCTCACCGGCCGCAAGAAGATCGTCAAGGTCGAGGGCACGTACCACGGGCATCACGACTCGCTGATGGTGTCGGTGTTTCCGTCTGCCGAGGACGCGGGCCCGCGCGAGCGGCCGGCCTCGATCCCGCAGACGCTGGGACTGCCCGAGGAGTTCGTGAGGCTGGTCGTCAGCGTCCCGTTCAACGACGCCGCGGGCGTCGCGAAGGCTTCGCGGAGGAAGGTGACGAGATCGCCGGGATGATCGTGGAGCCCGTGATGACGAATTGCGGCGTCGTGCTGCCCGACCCCGGCTATCTGGCCTCGCTCAAGGAGATCTGCCACGGTCACGGCGCCTACCTGGCCTTCGACGAGGTGAAGACCGGGTTCACCGTGGCCTCGGGCGGCGCGACCGAGGCCTTCGACGTCGTGCCGGACTTCGTGTGTCTGGCGAAGGCGCTCGGCGCCGGGCTGCCGTGCGGAGCGATCGGGGGCACGGAGGAGTCGATGGGCATGGTGATCCGTGGCGAGATCGAGCAGGTCGGGACGTTCAACGGCAACCCGCTCACGATGGCGGCCGCGAAGACGAACCTGACGGAGGTCCTGACCGAGGATGCGTATCGGCGCCTGGACGAGCTCGACCGGATCCTTCGCGGTTGCGAGGACGTGATCGACACATACCGGCTGCCCGCGTCCATGAAGACACTCGGGGCGAAGGGCTCGATCGACTGGCGTGCCACGCCGATCCACGAGTACCGCGATCTGTGGGAGATCGACGATCGGGTGCCGCAGCTGGCATGGCTGTGGCAGCTGAACCGCGGCGTCTTCAAGTCGCCCGGATCGAAGTGGGAGAGCTGGACCACCTCGATCGTGATGAGCGACGACGACGTGCAGCGCTACGTCGACAACTTCGAGTCGCTCGCCGACGCGATCACGCGGTAGCCGTGGCGGCGACGATGGCGCTCACGCGCGACCGGGCGCGGCGACTCTGCGTGCTCGGTCAGATGCTGTCCGGGCCCCGGCCGAGAACCATCGAGGAGGTCGTGCGGGACCTGGGCGAGGTGCAGATGGATCCGACGTCCGCCGTCGCGCGCACCGAGCACCTCGTGTTGTTCAGCCGGCTCGGACGGCGGTTCCGCGTCGCCGACCTGGAGCGGCGGCTCTGGGAGGACCGCGTGCTGTTCGAATATCGCGCGCACATCGTTCCCACGAGCGACTTCGCGATCCATCGCGAGGCGATGCGCCGGTACCCGAGACGTGGCCTCGTCCGCCACCGATACGTTCGCGACTGGCTGACCGCCAACGGGTCCTTCCGGCGGTACGTGATGTCGGAGTTGCGGCGGCGCGGACCGCTTCGGACGCGCGACCTCGAGGACCGAACCGTCCACGGTTGGCGGACCGGAGGCTGGAACGACGGCGGGAGGAACACCGCGATGATGCTCGAGATCCTCTGGGCACGCGGCGAGGTGATGATCGTCGGCCGCGACGGGCAACAGCGGGTCTGGGACATGGCGGCTCGACGGCTCCCCCTCCACGAGCCCCGGCCTCCGGGGCGGGAGGTCGCGCGCCGGATCCTCGACGGCCAGCTGCGGGCACGTGGTGTCGCGAAGCCGTCGCAGTTCGGGTGGGCGCTCGACGGCCTTCGCCCACCGGGCTGGGAGCGCGTCCTTTCCGAGCTGGTCCGCGAGGGGGTGGCCGTGCCGGCGACGATCGACGGGCTGAGCGGCGAGTGGTACGCGCACGGCGGTCTTCTCGGGCGTGCCTTCCGTCCGAGAACCGTCCTGCTCTCGCCGTTCGACGATCTGGTGTCCGATCGCGCTCACACGGAGGCCCTCTTCGGCTTCCGGTTCAGGCTCGAGATCTATGTCCCGAAGGCGAAGCGCGAGTTCGGATACTTCGTGATGCCGGTGCTGCGCGGCGACCGGCTGATCGGACGCATCGACCCTCGGTACGACCGTGATGCGAGGATCCTGCACGTTAACGCCGTGCACACCGAGCGGGGTGCCTCCGACGAGACGGGAGCGGACGTTCGCGGCGCGATCGACGAGCTGGCGGCCTGGCTCGGCGCAGAAGATGTGACCTTCGGCCCGGCACTCCCGCCGAGGTGGCGCCGGTCCCTGTTGGCGTGAGCGGATCGCGAGGCTGACCTGGGGTCACCGACGGCCGCCGACGCTCCGAAGACCCGACGACCCACCCTGGCTAAGCTCGATCGGCGCGCCGGCCTGCCGGCGACCGGAGGGAGAGCACGATGACGAAGGGGATCCTGGAGCGGCTCGCCGAGGGCCCGGTGCTGGGCGACGGGGGCTACCTGCTCGAGCTGGAGAAGCGCGGTTACGTCCAGGCGGGGCCGTTCACGCCCGAGGTGGTCATCGACCATCCCGACGCCTTGGAGCAACTCCACCGCGAGTTCCTTCGGGCCGGCGTCGACGTCCTGCAGACGATGACCTTCTACGCGAGCGACGACAAGCTCGCCACGGTCGGGCTCGACGGCAAGGTCGACGAGATCAACCGGGCCGCGGTGCAGATCGCCCGGACGGTCGCCTCCGAAGGCGATGCGCTCGTCGCCGGAAACCTGTCGCTCACGTGGGCTTATGACCCGGCCGACGCGGCGAGCCCGGACCACGTTCGCGCGCTCTTCGATCGGCAGTTGCGGGATCAGATCGATGCCGGCCCGCCCGACTTCTGGATCGGCGAGACCTTCAGCTACGTCGGCGAGGCGCTGCTCTTCGTGGAACGTGCCAGGACGACGGGGCTTCCGGTCATGATCACGATGTGCTTCGAGCAGGACGTGCCGCGTTCCTACGAGGGCGACTCGCCGGCCGAGTGCGCGAAGAAGCTCGCCGGCGCCGGCGCCGACGTCGTCGGGGTGAACTGCCTGAACGGCCCCGCCGTCCAGCTTCCGATCGCGATCGAGATGGCGTCCGCCGTCGACACCCACATCGCGACGCAGCCGGTCGGGTACCGGACTCCACCCGATCGCCCCGATTTCACCTCGACGGAAGCCTTCCCCTACGGGCTCGACCCCTTGCAGGTCACCCGGGCCGAGATGGCCGCCTTCGCGCGGGACGCGCGCGAGGGCGGTATCGGGTTCATCGGTTCCTGCTGTGGCTCGGTGGCCGGTCACGTCCGGGCGATGGCGAAGGTCCTGGGGAAGCTTCCCGCCGCGGAGCGCGAGTGGAAGTCGCCGGCCGGCAAGCCGATGTCTGCCTACGAGTACTACGGCCATAGCGAAACCGAGGTGTAGGGTCGCCCGACGAAGCCGATCGCGGCGCGCGGGCTAGACTTCGGCCATGACCGGACCTCTCGTGGGCGTGATCATGGGCTCTCGCTCGGACTGGGAGACGATGAAGCACGCCGCCGACACCCTCGAGGAGCTCGGCGTGGCGTTCGAGACCCGGGTGATCAGCGCCCACCGGACCCCCGACCTGCTATTCGAGTACGCGTCGACCGCCGCCGCCCGCGGGGTCCGGGTCATCGTGGCCGGAGCGGGCGGCGCGGCCCATCTGCCGGGGATGACGGCCGCGAAGACGCACCTGCCGGTGCTCGGTGTCCCCGTGGAATCGCGGGCGTTGAAAGGGATGGATTCCCTCCTGTCGATCGTGCAGATGCCGGCCGGCGTCCCGGTGGGAGCGCTCGCGATCGGCCACAGCGGCGCAGTGAACGCCGCGCTGCTGGCGGCCTCGATCGTCGCCCTCGACGACGAGGGCATCCGCGAGCGCTTGTTGAAGTTCCGCGACGCGCAGACCTCCAGCGTGCTCGCGCGTCCCGACCCCGCCGAGGGGTAAGCCGTGACGCGCGTCGGGATCGTGGGCGGCGGCCAGCTCGGCCGCATGCTCGCCCTGGCCGGCTACCCACTCGACATCCGCTGCACGGTGCTCGATCCCTCACCGGACGCGTGCGCGTCGCAGGTCGCTCCGGCGATCACGGGCGCATACGGCGATCGTGCCGCGCTGGCCACGCTCGCCGGTGTCTCCGACGTCGTCACGTACGAGTTCGAGAACGTCCCGGTCGAGGCCGTTCGCGCGATCGCGGAGACGGTGAGCGTTTCACCTCCCCCCGAGGCGCTGGAGGCCGCGCAGGACCGGGTGGCCGAGAAGACGCTCTTCGGACGCGTCGGCATCGAAACCGTGCCGTTCGCCGCGGTCGACTCACTCGCCGGTCTCGCCGAGGCGCTCGAGCGGATCGGCACGCCGGCCGTGCTGAAGACTCGCCGGCTCGGCTACGACGGCAAGGGTCAGGCGTTGATCCGAGATCCCGTCTTGGCGGTGGACGCGTGGCGCTCAGTGGGCGAGGCGCCGTCGATCCTGGAGGAGTTCGTCGAGTTCGATCGCGAGCTGTCGATCATCGCGGTGCGTGCGCACGACGGGGACGCTCGCTTCTACCCGTTGATGGAGAACGAGCATCGAGACGGGATCCTGCGGGTGACGCGGGCACCGGCGGCGGGACTCACTCCCCGGCTGCAGGAGGACGCCGAGCGGCAGGCTCGGTCGCTCATGACCGAGCTTGCCTACGTCGGCGTGATCGCGATCGAGCTCTTCCAGATCGGAGAACGGATGCTGGGCAACGAGCTCGCGCCGCGCGTCCACAACTCGGGGCACTGGACGATCGAGGGAGCCGAGACGAGCCAGTTCGAGAACCACCTGCGGGCCGTGACCGGTCTCCCGCTCGGGTCGGCCTCGGCCGTCGGTCGGTCGGCGATGGTCAACGTGATCGGCTCGGTGCCCGATCCTGCCGCGGTGGCGGCGATCGCCGGGACTCATCTTCATCTGTACGGCAAGGAACCTCGACCCCGCCGCAAGCTCGGCCACGTGACGGCGCGCGCCGACGATCCAGCGGGGCTGGAGGAGGCTCTGCTTCAGGTGCGAACCCTCGTGGACGATGCCCTCGAAGACAGATGGCCTACCTGACGTGCCCCGACTGCATGATGCCCAATCCGGTCGCCGACGACTCGGTGAGCTACGCGTGCTTCTCGTGCTTCTCGCGGATCGTGTTCGACTCCTGCCATGAGTGCGGGTTCCAGCAGTCGATCCCGGCACGCTGGCAGACCGCCTTCACCTGCGGCAAGTGCGGGGAGCGCGTCGGCATCCCGCGGACGCGCCTCTACAGCACGTCGACGAAGGCACGCGCGGTTCAGGGCTACGGCTACGTCTACCCGAGGTTCTGACGCCAGATCTCGAAGACGGTGCGGTAGAGGGGATCCTCGCTGATCACGATGCTCGGCTCGGACACGGGCCGATCGAGCGGCCCCGCCTGCCGCAGGAACGGAGCCAGGTGCTCCGCGGCGTCGAGCTCCCGAAGGAGCGAGGCGGCGTCGGGCTCATCGACGAACGCCAGGAGCCGGCGCCGCACCTCGCCGGCGACGTGTCGCACGAACCGATTCTCGTGGACGTCCTCGGTCACCGATCGCCGCGTTTCGAAGGTTCGGACCATCCGCCCCTGAGCGTCGCGGTTGCCGAGCTTGCGCATGCTGCGCACGAGCTCGCGGGGCTCCGGGTGGCGAACGAGGTCGCGGCTCGTCCAGTGCTCCTCGCGACGGAGGACGCGGTGGTGACGGCCCTGCATCAGCGGCAGGACGGTGGCCAGGCCGGGGCGGTCGGCGGTTCCTCGGACGGCGTCGCGCAGCCGCTCGAGCTCCCCGGGCGAAGCGCCGTCGGATTCCTCCGGCTCAGAAGAACGATGTGAATCCATGCGTCTCGTACTCGGCACGCATGTCGAGGGTCTTTCGTCTGGCCAGCGGGAAGCCGTCCCCGAACAGCGCGAGCAGGTCGTCCAGCGCGGCGCCCACGCGCGGATCGGCTCCCCGCACGCGAGGCAAGATCTTCTGCACGAGCTGCTCGTCGAGTGCCGTTTCGGCCGAGATCCCCTGCTCCAACGCCGCCGTGGCGTACGCGTCGATCTCGTCCAGCACGCGGAACCCGAACGGGGCGACCCGCCGCACCGCGTCCCACACCGCGAGCAGGGTGTCGCGGTACGGCTGCCCCTTCACATGCGCCTCCACGTCGTCGCGAGACAGAGGCAGCTCGATGAGCTGGGCGCGGTCGTAGACCTTGTCGGCGAACCCGTGCGTGGTCTCGTCCATGTTCACGGTGCCGGCGAACTTGAGGTTCGGTGTGAGCTGCAGCCGGTGGCCGGGCGCCAGGTCGATCGCTGCGGTCCCGTCGCGACTCCGCACCTCCATGGCCGACAGGAACCGTGAGAAGTAGTACTCAACCCGCGCGAGGTTCATCTCGTCGAGGACCACGTGGTACTCGCGGGCTCGACGGGAGCTGCGATTCGCAAGCTCCCATTCGCGCGCGGCCTCTCCAACGTACTCGCTGAAGGGGGTGTGGTGATAGAAGCCGTCGAGGGGCGAGAGGTACCCGAGCAGATCCTCGTTCGAGGTCCAGCTCGGATCGACGGCGACGAGCTTCGTGTTCGCGCCGGCGGCGTATGCATACGCCTGCGCGAGCCAGGTCTTGCCGGTCCCGCTCGGCCCGCAGATGATCACGAGTCCCCGGGTGCTCATCGCCAGGTGGTACCTGCGGATCACCTCGTCGGCGATGCGGAAGTGCGGGAACGAGCCGCGGAACCGGACCAGGATCCCGCCGAAGGAGCCGTCTGCCGGAGCCGCGACGCCCCCGTCGACCTGCTCTTCTACGTGCGCGGCCATGTTCGCTCCTCTCGCGGATCCGATGGCGTCGTACCGGAGCTCTCCTCGTGGTCCTCCGGCATGCCACGCTACGGTGCTGTTGCCTACCGTGAGAGGTCGGTCGGTTTCGACCGCGACCTTAGCCTGCCCCGGAGTCCGTGAGAAAAAGAGGCGGCGGCCACGGAGGCCGCCGCCCCCTCCGGATCTCTAGTTCCTCACCCTGACGAGCCTCGACGTCTCGTCCCCGGTCAACGAGTGCTCGGTGACGATCCCGATCCCCGGGGCGTAGACCTTCTGATCGTAGGAGCCGGGTTCGACCCGGGTCGCCTCGAGCGAGGTCAGCACGTGGTACACGGTCCCGAATGGAACCGTGACCTTGCCGCCGCGGTCGACGATCCAGGCCGTGTCCTCCGCCTCACCGGCGAGGAACTCCTGCCGGTAGGCATCGGGAACCCGAGGGTTCGTCTCCATGATGATCCCCGGTTCGGCGTCGTTGACGCCGGCTTCCCAGGAGCCGGATGTGTCCACGGTGCCGTCCGGGTTGTAGGCCTTCGTGTTCTCGCCCAGGTACCAGACGTTGCCCTGCTTGTCCTGTGCGAACCAGTCGAAGGTCTTCTCGAGGAGTGTTCCCCTGTGGGTCGCGATGTCGCTGACGACCGTGGCCGTGATCCCCTCGACAACCCTGGTGCGGTTCGTCACGATGACCGTGTCGATTTGCGTTTGTCCGTCCCTGACCCCCCGGTAGATCAACTTCCTGCCGACCGGAAGCGGGTAATACCGGTTGTCGATCACCCTGACGAAGTTCCCCGGGTCGAGGACGGGCTCGTACGCGGGTCCGGCCGATCCCCGAGTCTGGGACGCGCCGGCCCATGGGATCGAAACTGCGATCCCAACGGCGACGGTCGCAGCCGCGAGTGAGACGAGCACCTTTCGCACCATCGGGTGCCTCCCTTCGTGTCGATTCCCGTCAACAGGATGGAACGCGGTCGGTGAGGGAACGGTGAAAAAACGTCGTGCTTCCGAGCGGTCGAAGGTGCAAAACCGCAGGTCACACAAGCGCGCCGGGCAGGATTCGAACCTGCGGCCTAGGGATTAGAAGTCCCCC
>JALYLM010000077.1 GCA_030774235.1 Actinomycetota bacterium | reverse complement strand
GGCGCGGCGACCGCAACGGCCGCCGGAGCCGCCGCCGGGGGAGGTCCGCCGGATGCCGCTCCGTCCGTGGCTGCGGCGGCGGGGCTCGGCTCGGTCCCGTGCGTCTCCTCCGGGTGCGCGGCACGATAGGCCGTCACCGCGGCTCGCCGGGCGCGTCCCTCGGCGACGCGGCGGTCGGTGCCCTTCTGGAGCTCGATCTGCAGGGTCGCGTCGAACGTCGCCTGATCGAGCGGCGTGTCCTCGCGTGCCATCAGTCCGTCCTCATCTTGGCCTCATCTTGGCCTCATCTTGGCCTCACAGCGGCCCCGAGATCCCGCCGTCCTTGCGGATCCGCCAGAAGTGGACCGACAGGAAGATCACCAGCACGAACGGAAGCGCGAGCACGTGCAGGACGTACCAGCGCAGAAGCGTGTTGGGCCCGACGACCGCTCCACCGAGCAGCAGGAAGTTCGCCTGCTTGGCGATGAAGGGGGAGTAGCCGGCCAGGTTCGTGCCCACCGTGACCGCCCAGATCGAGAGCTGGTCCCAGGGGAGCAGGTAACCGGTGAACGACAGGCCGAGCGTGAGAAACAGCAGCGTCACGCCCACGACCCAGTTGAACTCCCGCGGCGGCTTGTAGGCGCCGGTGTAGAAGACGCGGGCCATGTGCAGGGTCACGGAGAAGACCATGAGGTGCGCGCCCCACCGGTGGAGGTTTCGGACCAGGTCGCCGAAGAACACGCCGGTGCGGATGTTCTGCATGTCGGTGTACGCCTGCGCCCCCCCGATGTCGGCCATCGGCCGGTAGAAGAACATCAGGAAGATGCCGGTGATGGTAAGGAGGATGAACAGGAAGAACGACAGACCGCCCAGGCAGAACGTGTAGGTGAGCTTCAGCCCGTGCCGCTTGATCTTCACCGGGTGCAGGTGGTACAGCACGTTGTTCATCGTGGCGAGGGCGCGGTCGCGCGACGTGTCCTTGTAGCCCCTGCGGTAGATGGAACCCGGTCGGAAGATCGACTTCCAGACCTCGGTGTCCCGCAGTCGGTCGCCCAGCTCGCTCGGCGAGGGCGGCTTCAGCTTCACGCGGCGTGTCCCTCCTCTTCCGGCGTGGCCGTCGTTCTACTCTTCCGCCGCCTGCGAGAGCGGAACGGCGGCCATCGTGCGCCTGCCGCCCCCGTCCTCGGGCAGTCGCGCATAGTACAGCGTGTCGGTCGGGCAGCGGTCGACGCACACCGAGCAGCGAGTGCAGGCGTTGTCGTCGACGACGAAGATCGCCGAGGCGTTGAACACCTCGGCTTCCACCGAGTCCTCGGCGGCGTCCTGGACGATCCCCGGCGACAGCATGAAGATGCAGTTCCAGGGGCAGACGTCTTCACAAGCCCGGCAGAGGATGCAGTTGTCCGGATCCAGCATGAGGTGCTTCGGGGACTTCACGCCCTGGGCCAGCCACGCGGGATCCACCGCTTCCACCAGGTAGTCCTCGTGGATGTCGACCTCGGTCTTCGTGAACGGCATCCGCGGCTCCTACCGGTACCCACCGGTCGGACGGGATTCGGACTGTGCACCACGTAGCTTCCGTCGCCAGTTCTGCATGATCGCCGCCACGATCAGCACCGTGATGATCGGGCCGGTGGACAGGCCCATCGCGATCGCGTCGCGGATCTCGACGAACAGGAAGGCGTTGGGTCCGGCCCCGTTCCACTTCAGCGTGTTGGAGGCGAAATAGATCCAGAAGGAGGGGATCACCGAGGTCGTGATCATGAGGAAGAAGACGAGGGCGAGTGAGAACGTGACCGCCTTCGTCCAGGTCCACTCGAAGGTCCTCAGGAATGACTCGACGGCCGCTCTGAGCTCCTGGATCCTGGCCTTCCTGGAGGTGTCGACCTGGCTCATCCGCTCTGTCTCTCCGTGGGCGGGGCGATTATAGCCACGTGCCGTGCAGCCCCGATGACCCGCGGCCGCTCGTGAAACCGTTCACGAGCACCCGTCACACTATGCCGTCTCGCCCGCCGCGGTCGCAACCCCACGGGGGTCCGTGGCGCCTCGGCCGCCGGCTCGGGATCGAGCGGTCGCCCACCTACACTGACCGCCGTGGAGCATCCGTGATCGCAGACACCGGGGCGCGGCTCGCCGAGTGGTGGGCTCCGTTCCTGGCGTTCGTCGCGGGGACGGTGTCGTTCGCGAGTCCGTGCGTGTTCCCGCTCGTGCCCGGCTATGTCTCGTTCGTCTCGGGCGGCGCGGTGCGCGCGCCGGAGGACCCGCGCCCGCGCCTGCTGCCGATGGTGCTGTTCATCGCCGGCTTCACGGTCGTGTTCACCTTGTTCGGGGCCTTCGCCTCGACGTTCGTCCGCCTGCTGCGAGGCACCACCGGACAGCTCGTGGCCGGCGGCGTCGTCGTCGCGATGGGCCTCGTGATGATCGGGTACGCGTTCGAGCGGGGAAGCGTGGCGCTCTACGCCGAGCGCCGCCCGTTCCTGCGGCGCGCGAAGCCCGGTGTCTGGGGCGCGTTCCCGCTGGGCATGGCGTTCGCCGCGGGCTGGACCCCGTGCATCGGCCCGGTCCTGGCCGGGATCCTCGCGATCGCGGGATCGCAGGACACGGCACGCGGCACGCTGCTGCTGGTCTGCTACTCGCTCGGGCTCGGGGTTCCCTTCCTGCTGGTGGGGTTCGGGATCCAGCGACTGCTGGCGGCCTTCGGCTGGGTCCGACGCAACTACCGCTGGATCTCGGCGGGCTCCGGCCTGCTGCTGGTGAGCGTGGGGGTCCTGATCGCCACGGGACTGTTCACGCGCTGGCTCGCGCCGCTCGCGAGCCGAGCCCCGGCCCTCTAGCGGCGGGTCCGCGGCCGGTCCGGCGTCGACCGGGGGCGGGCCCTAGAATCGTCGGCAGTCCATGCCCATGCCTCCTCGTCCCCCTCGGATGACGCCCCGACAGTCGCTCGCCCTGGTGTGGCGGACGCTCCGCTCGATGCGGACGGCGCTCGTGCTGCTGCTGATGCTGGCAACCGCCTCCGTCGCCGGTTCCCTGATCCCGCAGGAACCGAACACCCCGCTGCGGGTCGCGCAGTTCCAGGCAGCTCACCCGCTCGCCGGCAAGGTCTACGACGCCTTCGGGTTCTTCAACGTCTTCGGTTCGTGGTGGTTCACCCTCATCACGGTCCTGCTGTTCACGTCCCTCCTCGCATGCCTGATGCCCCGCACCCGCGCGACCTTCCGAGCGATCCGCCAGAAGCCGGTGCAGGCGCGCGAGATCGACGCGTTCCGCCACTACGCCGAGCGCGCGGTCGCGGCCGATCCCGATGCGGCGATCGCGGGCTCGCGATCCGCCCTGCGCCGCCGGATGTTCCGGGTCGCTCGGGCCGACGGCCGACCTGCACTCGCGGCCGACAAGGGCGTGCTGCGCGAGGCCGGCAGCCTGCTTTTCCACTGGGCGTTCATCCTCCTGCTCGTCGGGGTGATCGTCGGCAAGGGCACGGGCTACTCGGGACGCGCCGTCGTGATCGAGGGCCAGACCTGGGTCGATGCCGGTCCGAACTACGATGGCCAGATTCGAACCGGCCGGTACTTCACGAACGACTTCAGCGGGATCGGGATCCACCTCGATTCGTTCGCCGACACCTATCGCCAGAGCGGGATCCCGATGGACTTCGTCTCTCGGGTGGAGTTGCTCGATCCGAGCGGAAGCCCGATCCGATCGCAGGACATCCGCGTGAACCACCCCGCGGAGGTCGGGGACCTTCGGATCTTCCAGTTCGGGTTCGGGTGGGCGCCGGTCGTCGACGTGCGATTGGACGGGCGGGTGATCGCATCCGGTCCCGTCGCGTTCGTGCAGTCCATCGCCCCGGCCGGCGTGCCGCAGCTCGCCCTTCCGTGGGAGGGCGTCGTCAAGCTCCCCTCGCTCGATCCCCAGGCCGCAGTCCGGCTCGAGCTGTGGCCAGACAGCCGGGCGTTCATCGCCCAACGGGAGAGTGGACAACCCATCGCGATGACCCAGGCTTTCGAGCCGTTCATGCGGTTCACCGTCTACCGGGGACCGCTCGCGAGCCCCTCACCGGCGTCGCTGGACACGTCGGGCATGCGCGTGCAGGCGAGGGGGATCGTCGGCGCCGGCCAGCGGGTCGATCTCGAGACCGGGCGGCAGGCGACCGGGGCGTCGAGGCTCACCGTGGCGTTCCCCCAACTGCGCAAGTACAGCGTGTTCCAGGTGACTCGGGACAGTGGGGTGCCCATCGTGCTCGTCGCCGGTATCCTCATCCTGCTGGGGCTGCTGCCGGCGCTCTACACGTCCCGCCGCAAGGTCTGGGTGCGAGCAGAGCGCGACGGCGCGGAAACGGTGCTGAAGGTTGGCGGGTTCGCGCTCCAACGCAGGAGCCAATTCGAAGAGGAGTTCGCCGCGCTCGTGGACTCGCTCGTGGAGGCGGCCGGAGGAAGCCCGGTGATCGCGCCGACGAAGGAGCCGACGGAACAACCGAAGGAAGAGACGGTGGGGACGTGACGACGCTCCAGTGGGCTCGGCTCTCGAGCGACGGGTTCAACGTCGCGCTGTTCTCATTCATCGCCGGCATGGTTGCGTACTTCGCCCATCTGGCCTTCCGCGCGACGCCGATCTGGATCGTCGCCCGCGCGATCGCGATCGCCGGCGCCGGAGCGAGCGTCGTCTCGATCACCGCGAGGGGGATGGCGGCGCAGCGAATCCCGTGGGGGAACATGTACGAGTTCTCCACGCTGCTGGCACTCCTCGTGGTCGTCGCGTATCTCGTGCTCGTCGAGGGCTTGTCGAAGATCCGAACGCTCGGCGGATTCGTCCTGATGTTCGCCGTGCTCACGATGGCGATCGCCGTCTCGTTCTTCGACGTCGCGCCGGGTCCGTTGGTGCCGGCGCTGAACTCCTACTGGCGCCAGATCCACGTCACGGCGATGATCAGCGCTTCGTCGCTGCTGGGCCTGGGCTGCATCGTCAGCATCCTGTTCCTGTTCAAGGACGCGACCGAGCGGCGTCGCGCCGCACGCTCCCTTATCCCGCCACCGATCATGGGGGGCGCGCTCGACCTCGACGCCGCGCCGCCTCACTTCGAGGCGGGAGCCGATGAGCCGGCCGGGGGCTCGGGCACCCGCTCGGGCGTCCTGCCGCCCGCGGCGACGCTCGATCGCCTCGCCTACCGCATCATCGCCTTCGGCTTCCCGATCTGGACCTTCGGGGTGATCGCCGGCGCCGTCTGGGCGCAGTCGGCGTGGGGACGCTACTGGGGCTGGGATCCGAAGGAGACGTGGTCGTTCATCACGTGGGTCATCTTCGCGGGCTACCTGCACGCCCGCGCGACGTCGGGCTGGAAGGGCCGTCGCGCCGCCGTCATCGCGTGCGTGGGGTTCGTCTCGCTGTTCGTGACGTACTACGCCGTCAACCTGTGGATCGCCGGCCTGCACTCCTATGCGACGTGATGCGATCTCGTGATCGGGCGGGCGGAGGCCGGTGGTACAGTGCCGCCGGTTCGCGCCCCTGGGCCGCCATGCGACGACATCCGGGAGAGCTGGGGACTGTGCGGAGGAAGCTTCTGTGGGTCCCGGGCCTGTTGGCTCTCGCCCTGCTGGCCTCCTGCGCTCCCCATGCAACGCAGGACACCCTGAAGCCCGCAGGTCCCGAAGCCCGCGAGATCAAGAACCTGTTCGTCCCCGTGTTCTGGGTCGCCGTCGGCGTGTTCGTGATCGTCGAGGGGGGCATCGTCCTCATCCTGATCAAGTACCGACACCGAAAGGGCCAGGACCGGATGCCGGCGCAGATCCACGGCAACACGCGGCTGGAGATCGGATGGACGATCGCGCCGGCGCTCGTGCTGGCGTTCGTCATGGTTCCCACCGTCGGCCTGATCTGGAAGCTCGCCGCCCCCGCGCCGGCCGGTGCGCTCCACGTGACGGTGCAGGGGCACCAGTGGTGGTGGGGGTTCGAGTACACCGACCCGGACATGAGGACCACCTACGGATCGAAGGGCGCGATCACCGTCGCCGACGTGATGGTCATCCCGGCCGGGCGGCCCGTGTACCTCGATCTCACCTCCGTCGGCGGCCTGGTCGGCGGGGCGAATCCCGACTTCGAGGTGATCCATTCGTTCTGGGTGCCGGAACTCGCCGGCAAGCAGGACGTCGTGCCCCAGAGAACGAACCACATCCTGCTGTCCGCCGATCACGCGGGCACGTACACGGGCCAGTGCGCCGAGTTCTGCGGGCTCCAGCACGGGCGCATGAAGTTCAGGGTCGTCGCGCTCGACGCGACAGCGTGGAGCTCATGGGTCGCAGGTCAGAAGCAGGCGGCCGTCACCCCGACGGATCCGGAGGCGGTCGCCGGCATGAAGCTGTTCCTGAACCCGCTCTCGGACAACCGGGGGACGTGTATCACGTGCCACGCGATCGGCGGCACCGAAGCGGGAAGCCCGGCGGCGCCGAACCTCACGCACTTCGCCGATCCCACGCACCAGTGTTTCGCCGGATGCGACTGGGAGACGAGCGATCAGCGTGCGCTCGAGGCGTGGCTGGCCGATCCGAACGCGGTGAAGTTGGGCTCGAAGATGCCCAACTACCATCTGACCCCGGACGAGATCGGCGCCCTGGTGGCGTACCTGCGGAGCCTGACGTGATGGAGGCGGACGGCCGATGGCGATCGTGACCCTTCCTGCGGCCGGGAGGGGAGCCGTGCGCCGGCCGACGGCGACCACCGGCTTCTGGAGCTGGTTCACGACGATCGACCACAAGAAGATCGGCCTGCTCTACGGGCTCACGGCCTTCACGTTCTTCGTCGTCGGTGGACTCGAGGCCCTGCTGATCCGGGCGCAGCTGGCCAAGCCCGACGGCACGTTGCTGACCGCCTCGCAATACAACGAGGTCTTCACGATGCACGGCCTCACGATGATCTTCCTGTTCGTCATGCCGATGTCGGCCGCGTTCTTCAACTACCTGATCCCGCTGATGATCGGGGCGCGCGACGTTGCCTTCCCGAGGCTGAACGCGTTCAGCTACTGGGCGTTCCTGTTCGGCGGGCTGTTCCTGTACTCGAGCTGGTTCCTGGGCGGGGCGCCCAACGGCGGCTGGTTCGGCTACGCCCCGAACTCGACGACCGATCCCACGATCGGCATGACGTTCTACGCGCTCGGTCTACTGATCACCGGCATCGCGTCGACCGCCGGCGCCGTGAACCTGGCCGTGACGATCATCAACATGCGCGCCCCCGGGATGTCGTTCTTCCGGCTGCCGGTGTTCGTCTGGATGGGACTGGTGGTCCAGCTGCTGCTGGCCTTCTCGCTTCCGATCATCACGGTCGGCCTCTTCGAGCTGCTGTTCGACCGTCGGTGGCACACCGCGTTCTTCGACCCCACGCGCGGCGGCGACCCGGTGCTGTGGCAGCACCTCTTCTGGCTGTTCGGGCACCCGGAGGTCTACATCCTCGTCCTGCCGGCGTTCGGGATCATTTCCGACGTGATCCCCGTGTTCAGCCGCAAGCCGCTGTTCGGCTACCAGTTCGTGGTCTTCAGCGGCATCGCGATCGGGTTCATCGGGTTCGGGGTGTGGGCGCACCACATGTTCGCCGTCGGCCTCGGCCCGGTCGCGAACACGGCGTTCGGGATCTCGACCGCGATCATCGCCATCCCGACCGGCGTGAAGATCTTCAACTGGATGGCAACGATGTACGGGGGGGACATCCAGTTCCGCGTGCCGATGCTGTTCTCGATCGGGACGGTGACGATGTTCGTGATCGGCGGGTTGTCCGGGGTGACGCACGCCGTCGTGCCGGCCGACTACCAGCAGACGGATACGTATTACATCGTCGCGCACTTCCACTACGTCTTGTTCGGAGGGGCCGTGTTCGGCCTGTTCGCCGGCATGTACTACTGGTGGCCGAAGGTGTTCGCGCGGCAGCTGTCCGAGACCCTCGGCAAGATCC
>JALYLM010000076.1 GCA_030774235.1 Actinomycetota bacterium | reverse complement strand
TTCCCTCGATGATGCTTGCATGCGAACTGGCATCGCTGGGAAGGGTGTAACCGTGGATGAAGCAGGATCCCCGAGCAGCGTCGTCGAGGCGAGGCGGCGGGTCGAGGCGCTCGACCGCCTGACCGGTCAGCTCGCCGGCCAGATCGTGGTGCTCGACCTGTGGGAGGCAGATCCCTCGACCCTTCGCGAGGCGCTTGCCACGATCGTCCAGGCGATGCAGCAGAGGTTCAGGGAGATCGCCCCCGCGCTCCTCCTCCTGCTGGCGGCGCAGATCGATGCCGAACGCTGGGACCCGATCAAGGCCCTCGGGCTCGCGAGCCAGCTTTTCTAGACGCGGGACGGCGGCTGCTTGTCCAGCCTCCACTATCGGTTCGAGTGGCCCCCGAGCCGCTCCTCGGCCTTTCGCGCCGATACGAGGTTCCCCTTGCCTCGGTACAGGGAGAGCGATCCCTCGAAGACGTGGGTTGCATCGTCCGGACGGTCGGCGAGGCGGAGCACGTCGCCCAGATCCACCATGACGTCGGCGCGCATGTTCACGTCGTCGGTCTCGCTCGACAGGGCGACCGCCTCGCGCCCGGATCGCTCCGCCTCCTCCAGGTCGCCCCTGCCTGCGAGCGCGCGAGCCCGGGCGCTTCGCAGGAGGACCTGGGTCGTGAGGTCGTCCTCGGCCGCCACGATCTGGCTGGCCGAGATGAACCGCTCGGCATCGTCCACGCGACCCTGATCCAAGGTGCTGTGCGCCAGCAGCGCCGCAACGGTCGAGAGGTATCCCTGCTCGCCGAGCTTCTCGATGACGTCGAATCCGGCACGCAGCTCTCGTTCGGCCGCCTCCGCGTCGCCCGCCAGCCGCTCGATGAACCCGGACGTTTCGGACACGAACGCCGCTCTCAGCCACAGGCCGAGGTCCTCGAGGATTCCGCTCGCCCGCTTCGCCAGATCCCTGGCCTCGTCGAAGCGCCCCTCCATCGCCCGCAGGGCAGCCAGGGAGCGGAAGGCACGGGCCTCCACGAGGCGGTTCCCCTTCGCCTCCCGCAGGATCCGCTCGCTCCGCTCGATCCCCTCGGGCACCGGGGCGGGGCCGAAGACCCCCGACCCCGTGTACAGCCCCAGGCTCTCGGCCTCCTCCCAGCCCGCTCCCGCGTTGCGAGCGTGCTCGATCGCCCGCTCCAGCGCCTCGTCCACCGCCGCGTACCGCGACCGAGTCCAGTGGACGTCCGCCATCAGACGCCAGGCCCGCGCCAGACCGAGATCGTCGCCGAGCTCGTCGAAGACCGGGATCACGCTCTCGAGCTCTCGAAGCGCGACCTCCGAGCGATTCTTGGGGTCGGTCGACTCCATCAGCAGCAAGCGCACGATCGTGGCGTGACCCTTGAGGCCGTGGTCGCCCATCGCATCTGCGCCCGAGATCGCCTCGGACAGGATCTCGTCGGCTCGGGTGAGGTCCCCGGTCTCCGAGAGCGCCTCGCTCAGGTCGGGCAGGAGCAAGAGTCGAGTGCGACCGTCAGGAGGGCAGAGGGAGGCCGCGCGCTCGAGCAGGTTCGCGGCGGCCGCCATGTCGCCGCGCGTCAGCGCCCGGCGCCCGGCCGAGGCCAGGCGCTCGGCGGCGTGCTCGGCGGTGCGCTCCATCTGATCGTCGGCGGCGCCCAGCTCCCTGCGGTATCGATGCGCCTGCTCCAGGTGATAGCCGACGACCTCCTCGTACTCGACCAGGCGGTCCCCCGCACGGTGCTCCATCCACTCCGCGAACCGCTCGTGGAGCTCGGCGCGGCGCTCCTTCGGAAGCCCCTGGTAGGCGGCCTCCTGGATCAGGATGTGGTGGAAGCGGAACGCGTCCTCACCGACGAGACTCGACCGGTCGGGGCGGATCAGGCCCTTGCGCACGAGGGTCTGCAGATGGGTACCGACACCGGGCACGAGGGGTTCGGGGGACAGCTCCGAGACGGCTCCCCACCAGAACACCTTCCCGATCACGGCGGCGCACCCGAGCACCGACTTCTCTTCCGGCGTGAGCCGGTCCAGGCGCGCCGCCAGGAGAGCTTGGATGGTGGCAGGTACCGAGACGCGGGACAGGTCGCCGAGCACGTGCCAGCTCCCGTCCTCGTATCGGAGGAACCCCTGGTCCTCGAGCATCCGGAGCATCTCCTCGACGAACAGGGGATTGCCCTCCGCCGCTTCGACGATCCGAGCCGACGCCGACGCATCCAGGGAGGAGGCACCGAGCAGGTTCGAGATCAGCCTCTCCGTCTCGTCCTCGGTGAGCGGGGAGAGGCTCAGTGTGCCGGCCGTGGAGGTGACGGCCGTCCAACCCGGGCGCAGCTCCAGCAGGTCGGGCCGGCCGAGGCACAGCAGCAGCATCCGAGCCTCGCGGGTCCACCCCGACAGATACTCCACGAGGTCCAGGAAGGTGGGCTCGGCCCATTGGACGTCGTCGAACATCACGACGATCGGCTCGTCACGCTGCATCGACTCGAGGAACCGCCGGATCGCCCAGAACGTTTCCTGCATGCCGGCAGACGTCTCGGTGAAGCCGGAGACGGCGGCCACCCGGTCGGCGATCAGCTCCGCCTCGTCGGCTCCCGACAGGGCCGCGCCGATCTTCGACCGCGCCGCACTGCGCGAGTCGGTCCCGGTGATCCCACACGCTTCCCTCACCATCTCGGCGATCGGCCAGAACGTGATGCCGTCGCCGTACGGGAGACACCGGCCCCCCACGACGCGGGCCTCGTTCCGCACGCCGGCCACGAACTCGCGCGCCAGACGAGACTTGCCCACTCCCGCGGCGCCCAGCACCGTGACGAGGTAACAGCTCCGTTCCCGGACGGTCCGGTCGAAGGCGAGGCGGAGTGCCTCCAGCTCCGGCTCGCGACCGACGAACGCCGGCTCCTGCCGGCGGCCGGGGTCGAGTGCCGGCGCGACGTCGATCAGGCGATAGCCGATCACCGGGTCGGTCTTGCCCTTCAACGACAGCGACCGGCCGTCGTCGACCGTGACGGCGTCGCGCACGAGCGCGTACGTGCCGGGCCCCAGCAGGATCTCCCCCGGCGCGGCCGTCTGCTCGAGCCGGGCGGCCACGTTCAGGGCGTCGCCGACCACGAGCGCACCGCCGGCGGCACCCCCGACGACGACCTCCCCCGTGTTGATGCCGATCCGCGTGCGCAGGACGACGTCCCACGCCGGCTCGAGCTGCGCGTTCAGGTCGTCGAGCGCGGTCTGCATCTCGGCGGCGGCTCGGACCGCGCGAAGCGCATCGTCCTCGTGCAGGACCGGCACGCCGAAGACGCCCATGACCGCGTCGCCGATGTACTTCTCGACTGTTCCGCCGTGACGCTCCAGGACGGCCCGCATCTGCTCGAAGAAGCGGGTCATGACCTTGCGGACCGATTCGGGATCCAGGCGCTCACCGATCGGCGTCGACCCGACGACGTCGCAGAACAGCACCGTCAGGGTCTTGCGTGCCTCGCTGCGAACCGGCGACGGGGTCGGGAGGGGCTCGGCGCAGGACATGCAGAAGCGGGCTCGCGCCGGGTTCAGCTGGCCGCACGATGGGCAGGGCGGCATGCCGCGAGTGTAGGCCAGGGACGCCGACTAGAATCAGCACGCCGGGGAGCGTGTCCGAAGGGGGAGCCTGTGGGGACGAAGGACGTCGTCGACCAGCTCAACAAGGTGCCGTTGTTCGCAGGGTGCTCGCGCAAGGATCTGCAGACGATCGCCCGCGCGGTAAGGGACATCGAGCACCCCGCCGGCACCGTGATCGCGCGCGAGGGGGACCCCGGTGTTGGTCTGTTCGTGATCGCCGAGGGGACGACCGACGTCACGATCGGGGGCCGCCGGAAGTCGAGGCTGGGACCAGGGGACTTCTTCGGCGAGATCGCGCTGCTCGATGGCGGTCCGCGGACGGCGACGGTGACCGCGACGAGCGACGTGAAGCTCCTCGGCCTGACCGAATGGACGTTCCGCGGGTTGATGATGGAGCACCCCTCGATCGCGGTGAAGACCCTTCAGGCGATGGCCGGGCGGCTACGAAGCGCGACGAAGGCCGCGTCGGCCTAGCTCGTCTCGCTTCGGCGACGAAGGATGCGTCCCGAGAAGAGGAACCCCTCGTCATGACCTCAGATGTGCCCGGCGAGGTCGTCTCTCTGGCGGAGCAGCGGGGGGAGGCTCGCGCGGCAAGGGACTTCGCGGCGGCCGATGCCCTCCGGGATCGGATCACGGAGCTGGGCTGGACCATCGTGGACGAGCCCGGCGGTGGATGGCGCCTCGAACCGGCGGCTCCGGCGGCACCGGAGGAAACGATGCTGCGAGTGCCGGCTCGCGACGTCGTGACCGTCCTCGATGAGCCCGCGACGTGCGATGTGAGCCTGCACTGGGTCGTCGAGGGTTGGCCCGAGGACGTGGAGCGAGGGATCGCCTCCTTCCGTACGAACGCGACAGAACGACGCCTCCAGTTCGTCGTGGCCGACGTCACGGGCGAGGATCCGGCCCGTTGGGGAAGCGACGTCGAGGTCGTCTCGCTCGAGGATGGCACCGGATGGGGGGCGGCTCGCAACGCAGGTCTGAGGCGCTCGCTCGGGCATACCGTCCTCGTCCTCGACGGCTCGATCGAGGCGACCGGCGACGTCCTGGGCGCCCTGGAGACCACGCTCGCCGACGAGGGGGTCGGAATCTGCGGTCCGTTCGGGATCGTGACCGAGGACCTGCGACAGTTCGACGAGGCGCCCGGGCCCGGCGACTGCGACGCCATCGAGGGATACCTGATGGCGATGCGGCGCGAGCTCTTGACCACGGTGGGGCTGTTCGACGAGAAGTTCACGTGGTACCGGACGGCCGACATCGAGCTCTCGTTCCGCGTGAAGGATCGAGGACTTCGCACCGTGGTGGTTCCCGTTCCGGTGACGAAGCACGAGCACCGGATGTGGTTCGAGACCGACCCCGCCACGCGCGCGAAGTGGTCGAAGCGCAACTATTACCGGTTCCTGGAGAAGTTCCGCGATCGGTACGACCTCTGCGTGCATGCGAACCCGCCCGAGTCTTCGGACCGTCGGCCCGATCCCGAGCGCTGAGAGCTCAGTCCAGCTTGGGCATCGGCGGCGTGGAAGGGCGCGCCGCACCGACGGAACGGGCCGCCTCTGTCGCCGCGGCCGGCGGAGTGCCGGGGATCGGCGGGGTCAGGGCTGCTGCCGCCGCCGCCTCCCTGCCGTTGCGTGCCACCGCCGGGTCCGGGATGGGCTTGGTGCCGTCCGCGTAGGCCCGCAGATCGTCGCCCTCGATCACCTCGGTGGCGATCAGCAGCTTCGCCAGATCGTCCAGCAGGTCCCGCTTCTGCTTGAGGATGTCCGTCGCTCGGTCGTGCGCCTCGTTCACGAGCCGCGAGACCTCCTCGTCGACCATCTCGGCCGTGTGTCCCGACATCTTCGCCGCCTGTCCGCCGAAGAACGCTCCCGGGTCGTCGCGGCCGAACGACAGCGGCCCGACCTTGTCGCTCATGCCGTACTCGGCGACCATGGCGCGAGCGACGTCGGTCGCGCGCTCGAGGTCGTTCTGGGCGCCGGTAGAGATCTCGCCGAAACAGATCTCCTCGGCGGCCCGGCCGCCGAGCGCGAACGCGAGCATGTCCTTCAGCTCGGGCTCGGTCGCGAGATAGCGATCCTCCAGCGGGCGGACCATCGTCAGGCCGAGCGCGGCCGTGCCACGCGGGATGATCGTGACGCGGTGCACCGGGTCGATGTTGTCCACCCCCAGCGCCACGAGCGCATGACCCATCTCGTGCGAGGCGACGCGCTCCTTCTCCTTCTCGCTCATCACGCGGGACTTGCGTTCCAGACCCATCGACGCGCGGTCGATCGCCTCTTCGAGCTCGTCCATGGTCACCGAGTTCTTCTCCCGGCGCGCGGCCAGCAGCGCGGCCTCGTTCACGACGTTCTCCAGGTCCGCGCCGGTGAACCCCGGGGTGCGCGACGCGATCGTCCGCAACTCGACATGGGGGTCGAGCGCCACGCCGCGGGCGTGCACGCGCAGGATCTCCTCGCGGCCCCTCAGGTCGGGCCGGTCGACGACGACCTGGCGGTCGAACCGTCCGGGCCGAACGAGGGCCGGGTCCAGCACATCGGGCCGGTTCGTCGCGGCCATGATGATGACGCCCTTGGACGCGTCGAACCCGTCCATTTCCACGAGCAGCTGGTTCAGGGTCTGCTCTCGTTCGTCGTGCGCCCCGAATCCCGCCCCGCTGACGCCGGCCCGTCCCTTGCCGATCGTGTCGATCTCGTCCAGGAACACCAGCGCGGGGGCCTTCTCCTTCGCCTGCTGGAACAGCTCTCGAACGCGGGCGGCGCCCAGACCCACGAACATCTCGACGAACTCCGAACCGCTCATGAAGAAGAAGGGCACGTTCGCCTCGCCGGCGACCGCGCGCGCGAGCAACGTCTTGCCGCAGCCCGGCGGGCCCAGGAGCAGCACGCCCTTCGGGATGCGGCCGCCGAGCCGCTGATACTTCTTGGGGTTGCGCAGGAACTCGACGATCTCCTTCAGCTCTTCCTTCGCCTCGTCGACGCCGGCGACGTCGTTGAACGTCGTCTTCATCTCCTTGCGGTCGTAGATCTTGACCTTGTTGCGTCCGAGGTTCAGGGGCGAGCTGGCGCCGCCCGCCATCCGGCGGAAGATGAACCAATACAACAACAGCATCACGAGCAGGATCGGGACCACGTTCACGAGCAACTGGAGCCAGATGCTGGACCCGACGAACTGGACGTTGATGCCCTTGGTGTGGAGCTCATTCACGAGGTCCTGCGTCTGGTAGTTCGCCGACAGCGCGGCCGTGTGGGTGACCGGGGTCCCGCTCGCGTCGTTCTGCGTCCACTTGATGCTCGTCTCGGAGATCTCGACCGTTGTGCCCTTCGAGATCTGCCCGGCGTCGAGCGCCTGCTGGAACTCCCCGAAGGAGGGGTTCTTCTCCTTCGAGCGAGCCAGCTGCTCGAAGACGAGGAGGCCGACGAGGAGCAGCGCGATCATGATCCACGGCGACATCCGGGGTCGCGGCGCGCCGGGTCCACCCGATCCGAACCCCGAACCGGAGCGACGCGAGCCTGGGTCCTTGCTGTCTGGCATGTCTTCAATCTTCCCATCGACGTTGGAGATATGACAGCGATGATCTGAACATCGCCGGGACGAGCACGATCGCAATGGTCATCGGCCGTACGCTGGTCACCATGAGCGAGGCCGAACGGCGGCCGGCGCGCGCCGCGGGCGCGGCCGCCGGGCTCGTGGGCACCGGCGTCGCCGTTGCCATGGCGGCGATCGTGAGCACGGTCGTTCGATCGTTCCCGTTCCCGGTCCTGGTCGTGGCCGAGCGCGTGGCCTCGCTCGCGCCCGGCAAGGTCGCGTCGTTCTTCATCGACACCTTCCAGCACAAAGCCCTGCCCCTGACGGTGATCGGCACGGCGGCGGCCCTGCTGATCGCGGCCTGCCTTCTGGGGATGCTGCTGCCGTGGCTTGGTCGCCGGCTGGCCGTACCCATCGCGTCGGTCGTCCTCGCGGCTCCGCTCTGCGCGGCGGGCATCGCGGCCTTCCGCCCAAGCGACGTGACCGTCGGAACTCCGGCCTTCGCCACGATCCTCGCGGCGTGTGCCGTCGTGGGGGCGGCGGCGGCGGCGCGCGTATTCACTCGCCTCGCGGCCGAGTCGGGGCCGAGGACGGATCGCGAGCTCGCGGCGCCGGCACCGGAGCCCGAGGGACCGAGAGAGACCCGGCGCGCCTTCCTGAACGGCCTCTGGCTCGGCGGTGCCGGGATCGCGCTGGGATGGGCGCAACTCGGACGCGTGTTGTTCCCGCGCCCCGATCCGGGACGAGAGCCACTGCGAGCGGCGGACGTCGCGACCGTCCCGCCGCCGCCCGGCGGGGCCTCGGATGCCGCGTTCGCCGGGATCTCCCAGCTCGCGCCGCTGATTACACCGAACGCCGGCTTCTACGTGGTGGACGAGGAGATCATCGATCCGGACGTGGACGCCCAGACCTGGCGGCTCTCCGTCGGCGGCGTGGTGGATCGCCCGTTCGAGCTGACCTACGACGAGCTTCTCGGGACACCCGCCATCGAGCAGTACACGACGTTCGAGTGCATCTCGAACCCGATCGGCGGCGACCTGATCTCGAACGCGAAGTGGACGGGCGTCCCGCTGCGCGACCTCCTGGGTCGCGCCGGGGTCCGGCCGGAAGCCGTCGAGGTCGTCAGCCGGTCGATCGGGGGGTACTCGGACTCGATCCCGATCGAGGATGCGATGCGCCCCGACGCCCTGGTCGCGATCGGGATGAACGGCCAGACGCTGCCGCGTGCCCACGGCTTCCCTGCCCGGCTCGTGGTTCCCGGGTACTACGGGATGAAGCAGCCGAAATGGCTGATCGACATCGAGGTCGTCGACCGGCCCTATCGGGGATACTGGGAGGCTCGCGGCTGGGTGAAGGCCGCCGTCGTCAAGACGATGTCTCGGATCGACACCGTCGCCCAGGTCGCGGGAGGGTGGACGGTCGCCGGCGTCGCGTTCGCGGGCGACCGGGGGATCTCGAAGGTGGAGGTCTCGCTCGACGGCGGGACGACGTGGCGGGAGGCCACCCTGGAAACGGCGATCTCGAAGGAGACCTGGCGCCGCTGGCGGCTGCCGTTCGATCGCTCGGCGGCGACCTCGGTGGTCGTGCGTGCGGTCGACGGCGATGGGGTCGTGCAGACATCGAGTCCGGCCGACCCGCATCCGAGCGGCGCGAGCGGCTATCAGGAGGTCGGTCTGTAGATGGCGACCGGTGCCGGAGCCACCGCTCGGGCCGACGAGGCCGAACTGCGCGAGCGGTTCGAGCGGGACGTCCTTCCGCTGCTGCCGAGCCTCTACGGCGCGGCCATGCGGATGACGCGAAACCCGTCCGATGCGGAGGATCTGCTGCAGGACACGTACCTGCGCGCCTATCGCGGGTTCGCGGGCTTCCAGGAGGGGACGAACCTGAAGGCCTGGCTGTACCGGATCCTGACGAACAGCTTCATCAACACGTATCGGAAGAAGCAGCGCGAGCCCCAGACGGTCGAAGGTCCCGACGACGCCGACGAGTGGTACCTGTATGACCGGCTGGGGGGCCGAAGCGTCGAGGTCTCGGCGGAGAACGAGGTGCTGGACCGCATCCCCGACGCGGACGTCAAGGCCGCGCTCGAGTCGCTGTCCGAGAACTTCCGGCTGGCGGTTCTGCTGGCAGACGTCGAGGGATTCAGCTACAAAGAGATCGCCGAGATCACGGACGTTCCCATCGGAACCGTGATGAGCCGTCTTCACCGGGGAAGGAAAGCCCTGGAACGCGCGTTGTTCGACACGGCGAAGGAGCGAGGATTGATCGATGGGTGACTTGGAATGCGGCCCCGGGGACCCCGGCTGTCGCGAGACCCTTCGTGAGATCGAGCGGTTCCTCGACGGGGAGCTGGACGACGACCTCACCGTGGGCATCCGCTTGCACCTCTCCGGGTGCGATCCCTGCACGCAGCGGACGGAGTTCCGACGCCACCTGAAGGTCATGATCTCGTCGAAGTGCGCCGAACGGGCCGTTCCGCCGGAGTTGCTCGAGCGGATCAACGGGCTCCTGGCCAGCGGCGACCTCACCTCCCCTCCCGGCTGACCCCTCGCGACGAACCCACGGGGCCTCTGCGTCGAATCGCTTCGTACAGGAGGCGCTCGATGCGGGACAACCACATGCAGGGAAGCCGTCCCGGACCCGAAACGCCTCCGTCCAGGACGCACGGCAAGGGACGGATCTGCGACCTCCCCGGGTGCGGGACGACACTCTCCGTCTACAACCCGGCGACCCGGTGCTGGCAGCACGCCGAGCTGATCTTTCCCGTCTATCGGGGCAAGCGCCTCAACCCGAAGACCGCGTAACGTCGCCCCGTCGATCGGGGCGGGGTGCGGCCCGGAGTCGGGTCCAAGCCTTTCGACCGTCGACCGTTCGTATCCTCCCGGCTAGGATTGCCCGCCAAGGGAGGACACCTGGTGGACGGACTCGGCACGATCCTGGGGATCTGGGCGCACCCGGACGACGAGACCTATCTGTCTGCCGGCTTGATGGCCGATGCCGCTCGCCGGGGGTCACGCGTCTACTGCGTGACGGCCACCCGGGGCGAGGGCGGTTCGATGGACGAGGAACGATGGCCTCCGGCCGCGATGGGCGAGGTTCGGGAGAAGGAGCTCCTGCGCAGCTTCGAGGTCCTCGGGGTCACGGAGCACGAGTTTCTCGGGCTCCCCGACATCGACATGGACACCCCCTTGCCCGAGTCCGGTGCGGCGCGGGTCCACGAGCTGATGGCCGACGTCCAGCCGGACACCGTCCTCACGTTCGGCCCCGACGGCATGACCGGCCACGTCGCCCACATGTCGGCGTCACGATGGGCCACCGACGCATTCCGCTCCTCTGCGCCCCCGGGCGCGAGGCTCTTCTACGCGGCCTACACGCAGGAATGGGCCGACGAATTCGTGCCCGAGATGAACAGGTTCGACGTGTTCCGTCCGGGCACTCCCCCCGTCGTCGCCCGCGCGGAGCTGGCGATCTCGTTCGTCCTGCCTCCGGAACTGCTCGAGCTGAAGCTGCGAGCGATCGAAGAACACGTCAGCCAGGTCGAGGGCATGGTCGAGGCGTTCGGCGAGGACTTCTTCCGCCGAGCCATGGCGGAGGAGAGCTTCCGGCTCGCCGAGGAGCGGCCGTGATCGAGCGCCCCGCCCCCGTGCGCGACCTGGACTGGGACGCGAAACGCGCCCGCGCCTTCGCCGACCGAACGGTCGACCTGTGGGCCGAGCTCCTCGAGCGGCTCGAGGAGCTCCCGGTGGCGCGACGCTGGACGGCCCAGCAGGTTCACGACGCCGTCGCGATCCCCATCCCCGAAGAGTCGACGTCGGACGACGACCTCTTCTCGTACCTCCGCGACGTCGTCTTCGAGTGGTCGGTGTACTGCGGTCACCCGCGGTTCATGGCGTACGTCTCCGGCGCCGGAACCGTGCCGGGCGCGGCCGCCGACCTGCTGGCGGCGGGGCTCAACATGAACGTCGGCGGGTGGCAGCTGTCTCCGTCGGCGACCGAGATCGAGCTCGCGCTGACGCGATGGTTCGCGACCGAGGTGTTCGGGCTGCCCACCGGCTCCGGCGGGCTCATCACGTCGGGCGGTGCGATGGCGAACTTCATCGCGTTGAAGGCGGCGCGGGATCATCGGGCAGGGTGGAGCGTTCGCACCGATGGGCTGGCGGGCGGTCCTCCGCTCGCTCTGTACATGTCGACCGAGACGCACGTCGTGAGCGAACGTGCAGGCGACATGCTCGGGATCGGGACGCGCGGCGTGCGCAAGATCCCGGTGGACGAGGCGTGGCGGATCCGCATGGACCTCCTTCGTGGACAGCTCGCGCGCGATCGAGACGAAGGCGTCCGGCCCGTCGCCGTCGTCGCCTCGGCCGGCACCGTCTCCACCGGCGCGGTCGACCCGCTCGGTCAGCTCGCCGACCTCTGCGAACGCGAGGGGCTCTGGTTCCATGTCGACGCGGCGTACGGCGGCCCCGCGATGCTCGCGGACGACCTTCGCCCCCTCTTCGCGGGGATCGAACGAGCCGACTCGATCGCGTTCGACCCGCACAAATGGCTCTACACGCCGCATTCCGGCGGCTGCGTGCTGGTCCGCACGATGGCGCACCTGAAGGAGTCCTTCGACGCGGATGCGACCTACATCCACCAGGACAAGGAGTACACGCAGCAGGGGATCGATCTCGGCCGTCACGGCCCGCAGTTCTCGCGGAGCTTCTGGGCGCTCAAGGTGTGGATGTCGCTGCTCGCGCACGGCCGCCGCGCATACGCCGATCGGATCTCACACGATGCGGCGCTCGCCCGGTATCTGGGGGCGAGCGCAGACGAGCGAGCCGACTTCGAGCTGTGTGCGCCGGTGGGCCTGTCCATCTGCTGCTTCCGTTACGTTCCCGCCGGTCTGCCCGACGCCGACCCGGCGGCTCGAGAGGACTACCTGAACCGGCTCAACGAACGGCTCATGACCGAGATCCAGCTGGACGGGCGCGTCTACGTGTCGAACGCGATCCTCGAGGAGCGGTTCACGCTGCGGGCGTGCGTGGTCAACTTCCGTACCGAGGCCGACGACATCGACGCCGTGCTGGACGTGGCGGCCGAGATCGGGGCCGGCCTCGACGCGACGATGCGCCCGGCGGAACGTCGATGAGGTTTGCCTGGTTGGGCGCGGGTGAGTTCGAGGACTGGCACGACGACGTCGATCGATGGCTGCTCGACGGCTCCGCCGACGGCCGGATCCTGATCCTGCCCACCGCTTCCGCCAGGGAGGGGGACGACGTCTTCGACGGATGGGGCTCGAAGGGCCTGGCCCACTATGCGAGCTCGGGCACCGCCGCCCAGGTCGTCCCGTTGAAGACGCGCGAGGACGCTTCCCGCCAGAACCTGGTCGCGTTGCTGGACGACGCCTCGGTCGTCTTCTTCTCCGGGGGGAACCCCGCGTATCTGGCCGAGGTCTTGACCGGCACGCCGTTCTGGAACCGGATGTTGGCGCGGATGGACGACGGGCTCGCGTATGCGGGCTGCAGCGCGGGCGTGGCCTGCCTGCCCGAGTTCGCGCCCGACAGCGATGCGGAGGAGATCGATGAGGGCGTGATGCGTCCGGGGCTGGGACTCGTGAAGGGCGCGTGGCTGATGCCGCACTGGGACATGCTCGACGTGTACGTCCCGGGGCTGACGTCCTTCATCACGTCGATGGTGCCTCAGGGAACGCTCCTCGTCACGATCGACGAGAACACGGCGATGATCGGCGACGGACAGAGCTGGACCGTGACGGGGAGATCGGGCGTGCACCTCCTGGAGGGCGGTGCCTGGATCCACCACCCGGCGGGCGACTCGTTCGAGCGCACGCTGGTGTAGCTTCGCGGGGATCGCGAGGCGACGGTCGAGAAGGCGTGCTCGCTGATCAAGGAAGCCGCCGCCGGCGGCGCCGGCCTCATCGTGTTCCCCGAGGCGTTCGTGCCGACCTATCCGGATTGGGTCTGGCGGGCACCTGCCTGGGACGGTCCGTCGGGAGAGCTCCACGAGCGGCTCCTCGACCAATCGGTCGAGATCCCCGGCCCCTCGACGGAGGCGCTCGGAAAGGCCGCGAAGCGAGCGAAGTCGTTCGTCGCGATCGGCGTCAACGAACGGGACCCCGGTGGCAGCACGATCTACAACACGCTGGTCTACCTGGGCCCGGACGGTCGGGTGCTGGGCAAGCACCGCAAGCTCATGCCGACCGGCGGCGAGCGGCTCGAGTGGGGGATGGGCGACGGCTCCGATCTCCAGGTGCACGAGACGCCGTTCGGTCGCCTGGGTGGATTGATCTGCTGGGAGAACTACATGCCGCTCGCGCGGACGGCACTCTACGCGAAGGGTGTCGACATCTGGGTCGCCCCGACCTGGGATCAGGGCGAGGAATGGCTCGCGACCCTCAAGCACATCGCGAAGGAGGGTCGCGTGTACGTGATCGGGTGCGCGCCGCTCCTGCGAGGATCCGACGTCCCCGAAGATCTTCCGGGGCGGGAGCTCTGGGGAGGCGACGACGACTGGATGAACGAAGGCTGGGCGACGATCGTCGACCCACATGGGGAGGTCATCGCCGGGCCCCTGAAGAAGGAAGAGGGCATCGTCTACGCCGACCTCGAGCTGTCGAACGTCCGTCGAAATCGGCTCGAGTTCGATCCGGTCGGTCACTACGCGCGTCCCGACGTCTTTAGGTTGCTCGTGGACGAGTCCATGAAACGGTCGGTGACCAGCGAGTAGGAGTCCAGGAGCGAGAGGACGATCCGGCTTCGGCTACGACTGGGAGTCGCTCGGTCGCCCGGATCCGCCCTGACTCGACGAGCCGCCCGAGCTCGCAGCGGTGCCGGATCCCTGGGAGCCGTCGCCCGACCCGCCTTGGTCTCCCTGGGAGCCGGATCCAGATCCACCCTGGTCCCCCTGAGAACCGTCGGCGGATCCACCCTGGTTTTCCTGGGTGCCGGATCCCTGGGAACCATCGCCCGACCCACTCGTGCCACTCCCGTCTCCCGATGCCTGGTCGTGGCCCGCGCTCGAGCCGCCCCGGTTCCCTGCGTTCCCGGTTCCGCCATGACCCGACGTTCCGAAGCCGGCGCCGTTCGGGTGGTCGCCGCTTCCGCCCAGCGGACCCGACAGCTCATCCTCGACGGCCCGCGCCACCTCGAGGGGGGCCGCGATGAGTGCCGCGGGGACCTCGACCCTGATCCGCGCGTCGAGCGCCGTGACATCGGCCCCGTCGTTCACCGCCGCGGTCCGCTCCGATGCCAGCGATCCCGCAACCGCGGGGGCCTGTCCGTAGTCGCCGGTCCCCAGGCTGTCCAGCAGGTCGCCGAGTCGGGCGCTCGCAAGCCTCAGGTGCAGCGACCCGTCATTGGGCGAGAGCGCGACGGCGGCCTGCTCGGCGCCTCGTCGGAGGCCGTAGAGCGGGGATCCGGGCTCCGCGCGCAACGACGCGGCGACGAGAAGCGTGAAGGCGGCCGCGATCGCCAGGAACGCGCGCGCCGCGCGGGCAGGGGCTCCCGGACGCGTTCGGTGGACCCGCACGTCGACAACCAGCTTGTCCTGCAAGGCAGCCCACGCGCCAGCGGTCGCCGGCGCCTCGATCGATCCCCCCAGTTCCCTCAAGGCATCGGCCATCTCGAGCTCCGCGGCGAGGCCGGCCGGGGCACCGGCGGCGACCTCGGCGACCGTCCAGCCCAGCTCGACCCGGCGCCACCTCGTCTCGAACGTCGCGGCTCGGTTCACGGCCGGACCTCCAGACGCCGGCGAAGCTTGTCCAGGGCTCGGATCTGCAACGCGGTCACGGCGCCGTCGCTCCGGCGCATCGTCGCCGCGACGTCGTTCGTCGACAGCCCGACGAGGAATCGCAGCACGAGCACCTCGCGCTGGTCGTGGGGGAGGCCCGAGAGCGCGTCGATCAGCACCCGTTGGGTCACGAGATCGCCTTCGAACTCCACGCTGCCCTCCGGCATCTGGTCGTCGGACACGGGAACCTCGCGATGGGCCTTACGGTGGTGGGTGCCCACCACGTTGCGCGCGATCCCGAACAGCCAGCCCGGGAAGGACCCCGTGTGCTCGGGAGCGAATCGGGGGAGCCCGCTCCAGACGGCGGCGAAGACGTCCTGGGCGATGTCACGGGCGGCCTCGGGGTCGCCCACACGGAGCAGGGCGTACCGGTAGACCCGGGCATGGTGTCGCTCGAACAGGGCCCGGAAGGCGTCGCGGTCGCCCGCCGCGGCGCGGCGAACGAGGTCGAGCTCGGCGTGTTCATCTGCGGGTTGTATCGCGGCCGGCGGCCGTTTCCCTACGCGCACGTCGATGCCCCTCCGAGCCGGTCTTCCGTGCGTATCGGCGTCTTCCGGGGGAGACCTGACGGGCACACGCGAGCGACGGGAAAAATCTTCCGTTCGGCGCGTAGGATTCACGGTCCCTCGGGCGATATAGCGGCCGTGAGGAACGGACCGGCTCCCACCCCCTGATCCTCACACCCGGCTTCCCGGCCGGCCCGCCGGGAGCCACCCCGTTCCGTCGGAAGCGAGAGCGAGGCCGCCCCCCCGGCCTCGCTCTTTTGCATGTGCCCGTAGGATGCAGCCGACCCACGGACGACCCGGAGCGCCACGATGCCCGCCAGGAAGCCGACCCGCGCCAGCCCGATCGAGGAGCGCGCTCCCGAGATCATCGAGCGTCTCTCGGCGGCTTACCCCGACGCGCACGTGGCCCTCGGGTTCTCCAACCCGCTCGAGTGCCTCGTCGCCACGATCCTTTCCGCCCAGTGCACCGACGAGCGCGTGAACATGGTCACGAAGGATCTGTTCGCGAAGTACCGCTCCTCCCAGGACTACCTGGACGCCCCCGAGGCCGAGCTCGCGGCCGACATCCGCCCGACCGGCTTCTTCAACCAGAAGGCGAAGTCGATCCGTGGCGCGTGCGCCAGGATCGTCGAGGCGTACGGCGGGAGAGTGCCGGACACGATGGAGGAGATCCTCACCCTCCCAGGAGTGGCCCGCAAGACCGCGAACATCGTGCTGGGCAATGCATATGGCGTGGTCGATGGGATCGCGGTCGACACGCACGTTCGCCGGTTGGCGAACCGTCTCGGGTTCAGCGACGAGAAGGACCCGGACAAGATCGAGCGCGACCTGATGCGCGTGATCCCCAGGGAGCGGTGGTTCGACTTCACCTACGTGTTGATCGACCACGGCCGGGCGGTCTGCGTCGCCCGGACGCCGCGATGCGGCGAGTGTCCCGTCAGCGATCTCTGTCCGTCGAGCCTCGTGTGAGCGGGTCGGCGGACCGCGGCGACGTCCCGGGCGTTGGTGGGTCCCCGCTATCCGAACGCTCATTCGGTCGAGGCAAAGGTGTGGCGGTCGTGGCTCACCGTGGGGCGTCGGCCGACGAAGCCGAGAACACGCTCCCCGCGTTCGAGGCCGCGGTCCGCGCCGGCGCCGACGCGGTCGAGTTCGACGTGCGGATGACCTCCGACGGGGTCGCCGTCGTGATGCACGACCCGGACGTGTCGCGGACCACCGACGGATCGGGACTCGTCCGGAACCTCGATCTCGCCCAGGTGAAGCGGTTGCGGATCCGCCTCGTCGACGGGCGGACGGCGGATGTCCCCACTCTGGACGAGGCGCTCTCCTGTCTGACGGGTCGCGCGGGGGTCGACGTCGAGATCAAGAACGTCCCGGGCGAGCCCGATTTCGAGCCCGACCGAGAGGCCGCCGTCGAGGCGACCCTGGCCGCGCTCCAGCGGATCGGGTTCGACGGCGACGTCCTGATCTCGAGCTTCAACCCGTTCGCGATCGCTCGATCGCGCGAGCTGGCGCCCGCCTTCCAAACCGGCCTACTCACCGACCGGGACGTCGACGCCCGCGTGGCGCTGGGGTTCGCGATCGGAGAGGGCCACCGCTGGGTCCTTCCGTACGAGGCACGCGTGCTGGACGCCGGCGAGGGGTTCGTCTCCGAGGCCCATGCCGCAGGAGCGTTGGTGGGAACTTGGATCACCGACGACCCGGCGACCGCCCTGGCGCTCATGCGCGCCGGCGTCGACGCGATCGCCACGAACGACCCCGCGGCGATCGTGGCGGCCCGCGACGGCGCACTGTAGCCTTCGGCGGACGCGCACGGCTCAGTTCGTGGCGCTCGGGGGACGTCGTGCCGACGATCGAGATGGTGACCGAGCTTCCGGGGCCGAGGGCCCGGGCGATCCTCGCTCGGAAAGAGCGGGTGGTCTGCGATCCGGTGGACGTGCACGTCCAGACCGTGATCGACAGCGGTGAGGGCGCCACGATCACCGACGTCGACGGGAACCGACTGCTCGACTTCTCCGGCGGCCTCGGGTGTCATCTCGTCGGCCACTCGCATCCCCGTGTCGTGCGGGCCGTCCGGGAGCAGGCCGCACGGTTCTCGCACACGGATTTCTCCGTCGTTCCCTACGAGTCCTACGTCGAGCTCGGCGAGCGACTCGTCCGGCGGGTGGGCCCGGACCGCAAGATCGCATTGTTCAACTCGGGCGCCGAGGGCGTGGAGAACGCGATCAAGTTCGCCCGCTCCTACACCGGCCGTCCGGCGATCGTCTGCTTCGAAGGTGCGTTCCACGGACGAACGCTGATGACGATGACTCTCACGTCCCGCCACAAGCCGTACAAGCAGGGGTTCGGCCCGTTCGCTCCCGAGGTGTACCGCGTGCCCTTCTCGTATCCCTACCGGTCGTCCGATCCGGCGAGGAGCGGGACCCTCGCGCTCGACGTCTTGAAGCGAGCGTTCACGACGGTGGTGGATCCGCGGTCCGTGGCGGCGATCATCTTCGAGCCCGTGCAGGGGGAGGGCGGGTTCGTGGTGCCGGCACCGGAGTTCCTGCCGGGAGTGCAGGCGATCGCTCGTGAATACGGCATCCTGACGATCGCCGACGAGATCCAGTCCGGCACCGGGCGGACGGGCGCGTTCCTGGCCGGCGAGCACGTCGGACTCGATCCCGACATCGTCGTGCTGGGCAAGGCGCTGGCGGCCGGCTATCCGTTGTCCGCGGTCGTCGGCCGACGCGACATCATGGATTCGCCCGGCCCGTCGGCGATCGGCGGGACGTACGTGGGCAATCCGGTTGCGTGCGCGGCGGCGAACGCCGTGCTCGAGGTGATCGAGGACGAAGGCCTGCTCGAGCGCGCCGACGTGGTCGGAAAGGCCATCCGCGCGCGCTGGGAGGAGATCGAGCGCGACGCCCCCGAGGTCGGGGAGGTCCGCGGCCTGGGCTCGATGATCGGCGTCGAGATGGTGAAGGATCGAGCGACGCGCGAGCCCGATCCTGACTACGTGAACAGGCTGATGGCAGAGACGCAGCGCAGGGGGCTCATCACGGTGTCGTGCGGCGTCTACCACAACGTGCTCCGCCATCTCGTTCCGCTGGTGATCACGGACGATCAGCTCGACGAGGGACTCGACGTGGTGGCCGAGTCCGCGCTCGCGGCGCGCTCGTAGGCCGGCGTGGGCGGGCAACCGGTCGGCGAGCCGGTCGACGCTACCGCGGCGGGCGTCCCGGCCCGCACGAGGCGCGAGGGGCGGTTCGTGACCCTCGTCCCGGTGGACCCGGATGCGCACGCGGCCTCGCTCTTCGAGGCGACGCGAGACGCACCGGAGGTGTGGACGTATCTGGGCTACGGTCCGTTCGCCGACGAGACGGCGATGCGCGCGTGGCTCACCTCCCTCGTGCCGTCGGGCGATCCCCTGTTCCTCGCCGTGATCGATCGATCCTCCGGGTTGCCCGTCGGCGTGGTGGCGTTCATGAACGTCGACCGCACGATGCGCCACCTGGAGCTCGGCCACATCTGGTACGCGCCGACGGCGCAGCGCACCCGAGCGAACACGGAGGTCGCGTTCCTGATGCTGCGGGAGGCGTTCGACGAACTAGGCCACCGGCGGGTCGAGTGGAAGTGCGACGCGCTGAACGCCCGGTCGCGTGCCGCGGCGAAGCGACTCGGGTTCACGTTCGAGGGCGTGTTCCGTCAACACATGATCGTGAAGGGCCGCAACCGCGACACCGCGTGGTTCTCGATGCTCGACCGGGAGTGGCCGCGCGTCCGCGACAACATCCAGCGCTGGCTCGAGGCCGAGCCCGGCGCGCTGTCGCTGAGGGAGCTGAACGCGGCCGGCTAGCCTCGCGCGCCCATCCGGGGGCGCGTAAGGTTCGTGGCCGTGTCGGTGGTCAACCTGATCGGCGTGGCGAAGTCCTTCGGCGCCTGGGCTGTGTTGCGCGGCGCCGAGCTCGACGTCGCGGACCGCGCCCGCATCGGGCTCGTCGGGCCCAACGGCGCGGGCAAGTCGACGATCCTGAAGATCCTGGCGGGCCTCGAAGAGCCGAGCGGGGGAGAGGTCGTGCGGCGGAAGGGCCTCGTCACCGCCTACCTCGAGCAGAACCCCGACGGCGACGAGAGGGCCGCCGACGCGACCGTTCTGGCGGCTCGGCCCGACGTGGCCGAGCTCGACGCCGAGCTTCGCGCCATCGAGACGGAGCTCGCGCGCCCCGCGGTCGCCGCGGACATGGGCAAGATGGAGCGCGTCCTCGCGCGACAGCAGGCCGTGCTGGACCGCTGGGTCGCGGCCGGCGGGGCCGGCCTGGCGGGCGAGGCGCGGAGCCTCCTGGCGTCACTCGGCCTCGACGGTCCGGATCTCGCGCTGCCGACCACCGCGCTCTCCGGCGGTCAGCGCAAGCTGGTCGGGCTCGCTGCCTGCCTGATCCGCCAGCCGGACCTGCTCCTGCTCGACGAGCCCGAGACCCACCTGGATGCCGATCGGCGCGAGCAGCTCGAGGATCTCCTGGCGACGTTCCCGGGAGCCGTCGTCATCGTCTCGCACGACCGCTACCTGTTGGACGACACGGTCTCGCAGGTCGCCGAGCTGGACGGCGGCCGTGTGACCCTGTGGCAGGGAAACTACTCCGCCCACGCGGTCGCGAAGCAGATCGCGCTGATCCGAGAGCAACAGCTCTACGTGACGCAGCAGAAAGAGATCGCGCGTCTCGAGGAGGCGGTGCGCCGGTTCCAGCACTGGGCGCGGCTCGTGGTCAACGAGCGCCACATCAAGCAGGCCCGGAACAAACAGCGCCAGATCGACCGGATGGAGAAGATCGACCGTCCGGTCTTCGAGCGCCGGAGGATCGCCCTCGAGATGCGGAGCGAGCGGCGCGGAGGCCAGAAGATCGTCGAGCTCCGCGACGTGTCGATCGCCTTCGACGGCGACCCCGTGCTGCAGGACGTGTCGCTCCTGGTGCGCCGCGGCGAGCGCGTCGGCGTGATCGGCCCGAACGGCTCCGGCAAGAGCGTGCTCGGGCGCGTGCTGGCGGGGGTCGCCGAGCCGACACGGGGCGAGCGGTGGGCCGGGCCCGCCGTCCGGTTCGGGTACCTGGCCCAGGGTCACGAGACCGAGCCGGCAGACCTCACGCCGATCGAGTTCGTCCGGAACGCGAAGGCGATGTACGAAGAGGAGGCCGTCTCGCTCTTGGGCAGGTTCCTGTTCCGTTACGAGCAGATGCGCCGGCCGGTCGGGACGCTCTCGGGAGGAGAGCGGACACGGCTCCAGCTCTGTCTGCTGATGCTGTCCGGAGCGAACTGCCTGCTCCTGGACGAGCCCACGAACCATCTGGACATCGAGTCGATGGAGGTCCTGGAGTCGGCGCTCGAGTCCTACGACGGCACGGCGATCGTGATCTCGCACGACCGGTATTTGCTCGACCGGATCCCGGACCGGATCATCGAGGTGCGCGACGGGAGCGTCGCGAGCTCGGTCGGTGGCTACGACGATTGGGCGTCGGCGCGGTCGGGATAGGCTCGGGCTCGATGGGCGACGAGCACCTGCTCGAGATCCTCGCGGCCGACGTCATCGAGTGCCGCGCGTGCCCCAGGCTGGTCGACTGGCGCGAGCGGGTCGCACGGGAGAAGACGGCCCGGTTCGCAGACCAGGTCTACTGGGGACGCCCGGTGCCCGGCTTCGGCGACGCGCGGGCTCGCGTGCTGATCCTGGGGCTCGCGCCGGCCGCGCACGGCGGGAACCGAACCGGGCGCATCTTCACCGGCGATCGGTCGGGGGACTTCCTGTTCGCGTCCTTGTACCGAGCGGGGTTCGCGAACCAACCGACCTCGATCGCACGAGGCGACGGGCTGAGGCTCTTCGGGGCCTACGTGAGCGCAGTGAACCGCTGCGCCCCGCCCGGGAACCGCCCCACTCCCGGCGAGCGCGACCGGTGCCTGCCGTATCTCGAACGCGAGGTGACGGCGCTCTCCGAGCTGCGGGTGGTCGTCGCGCTCGGCTCCTTCGCGTGGGACGGCGCCCTGCGCGCGACCGCGGGCCTCGGACACACGGTCCGGCCCCGGCCGCGGTTCGCTCACGCCGCGGAGGCGGCGGTGGGGCCGTACACGCTGCTCGGCTGCTTCCACCCGAGCCAGCAGAACACGTTCACTGGCAGGCTCACCACCCCGATGATGGACGCGATCATGGGTCAGGCGGCGACCCTGTCCGGCCTTCGTCTTCGTCCTCGGCCGCCGGCATCCGGTGCAGGAGCGATCCGATGACGGGCATGTAGTCGAGCTCGAGACCGCGACGTTCGTTCGCGGAAGCCCGCGTATCCTGGCCGTCATGGGTCGACACTTCCGCATGTACGGCGCTCCCGTTCGCGAGGAGGACAAGCGACCGATCACGAGGAGCACGGTCGGCCGCGTCGTGCGGATCTTCCGGCCCTATCGGGGGAAGGTGATCGTGGTCGGGGTCGCGATCGTGCTCACGTCGGGGCTCGGCGTGGTGAACCCCCTCCTGATCGTCAAGGTCTTCAACAACGCGCTGTTCGGGAGTCCCCTCGGGTCGAACGACTGCGCGGGGCGGCTGTGCCCGAACCTGCCGCTCCTCTACAAGTATGTGGCGCTGATGATCGCGATCCCGGTCGTCACGAGCATCATCGGGATCGGCCAGACGTACTTCGCGAACATGGTCGGGCTCCGCGTCATGCAGGACCTGCGGAACTCCCTCTACTCTCACCTGCAGTTCATGCCGATGCGGTTCTTCACCACCACCCGCACGGGCGAGATCCAATCACGCCTGGCCAACGACGTCGGCGGCGTCCAGTCGGTGGTGACCGACACCGCATCCAGCGTCCTGTCGAACGTCGTCACGATCATCAGCACGCTGATCGCGATGCTGATCCTGTCCGTGCCGCTCACGATCCTCTCGCTGTTCCTGATGCCCCTCTTCGTCTGGCTCACCGTGAAGGTGGGCCGGGCCCGACGCGAGGTCTCGACGAGCACCCAGAAGACGCTCGCCGACCTCACGGCGATCACCGAGGAGACGTTGTCGGTCTCCGGGATCCTGCTGTCGAAGTCGTTCGGCCGCCAGCGACACGAGATCGGTCGCTTCCGTGAGGAGAACGAGCGGCTGACCGGGCTTCAGGTGCGCCAGACGATGATCGGTCGGTCGTTCTTCGCCGTCGTCGGGACGTTCTTCTCGATCACGCCGGCACTCGTCTACCTCGTGGCGGGATGGGTGAACAGCGGCAATCCGTCGAAGCCGGTCCTGTACGGGACCCTCGTCGGGTTCACCACGCTCCAGTCGCGGTTGTTCTTCCCGATCGGCTCGATGCTGCAGGTCTCCACCGACGTCCAGTCGTCGATGGCCCTGTTCGACCGGATCTTCGAGTACCTCGACCTCGATCATGAGATCGAGGATTCGCCGGACGCCGTCTCGCTGGCTCCCGGCGATGTGAGCGGGAAGGTTCGGCTGCGCAACGTGCGGTTCCGCTACGAGTCGCCGCCTCCCGACGCCGTTCCCGTATCGCCGACCGACGGGCCCGCGTTGGAGGAGGACCAGGAACGACCGCGCCAGTGGACGCTCGACGGTGTCGACCTCGAGATCCTTCCCGGACAGCTCGCCGCGCTCGTCGGCCCGAGCGGCGCCGGCAAGACCACGATCACCTACCTCGTGCCTCGCCTGTACGACGTGCAGGAGGGCGCCGTGGAGATCGACGATGTCGACGTTCGCGCGATCAGGCTCGAATCGCTCGGTGACCTGATCGGCGTCGTGACCCAGGAGACGTACCTCTTCCACACGACGATCCGCCGGAACCTCCTCTACGGGAAGCCCGACGCGTCGCAGGAGGAGCTCGAGGCCGCCGCCCGGGCGGCCAACATCCACGATCGCATCGACGAGCTGGCGGAGCGCTACGACACGATCGTCGGCGAGCGCGGATACAAGCTCAGCGGCGGCGAGAAGCAACGCCTGGCGATCGCGCGCGTGATCTTGAAGGACCCCCGGATCCTCATCCTGGACGAGGCCACGTCGTCACTCGACACCACGTCCGAGCGACTCGTCCAGGCGGCGCTCGAGCCCCTCATGAAGGGCCGAACGACGATCGCGATCGCGCACCGCCTCTCGACGATCCTGCAGGCGGACGTGATCTTCGTGATCGACCGGGGTCGCGTGGCGGAGCGCGGTACCCACGACGAACTGCTGGAGGCCGGTGGGATCTACGCCCGCCTCTACGAGCAGCAGTTCCGCGGCGGGCTCGTCCAGGCCGAGTGCGAGGACGGCGTGATCCTGGCGTCGGGAGAGGTCGTGAAGACGGCGAGCGGCCCGTCGTGAGGCCGAACGGGCTTCGCACACCGGGACACGAGGGCGCTCAGGCGAGCGACGCGGAGTAGGAGAGCAGAACGAACCCGTCGGGGAACACGCGATCCTCGCCTCGCTCGTAGCCCAGCGACTCGTACAGGCGCTGGGCCGCCTTCATCCGACGGGTCGTGTGCAGGGTCACGAGCGTTCGCCCGGCGGCTCGCGCCCTCGACTCGCACTCGGCCATCAGGAGCCTCGCGATGCCGCGACCGCGGGCGGCGGGATCGACCCCCAGCATCCGGATGGAGGCCTCGTGGGGGCGCAGCGGAGGATCGCCGTCCGGCTCGATCCGATCCTCGATCTCGAGCGTCACGCTGCCGAGGATCCGACCCGCCTCCACCGCCACGAGCACGATCGCGCGTTGAGCGCGATCGGAGACGTCGGCGATGTGATCCACGTACCGGACCCAGTCGTCGTCTCCGGGCCCGACGAACTCGCGGTAGGCCTCCGCCGTGACGCGGCCGGTCTCGTCGTACTCCTCGGGCGTGGCTTCGCGAACCTCGATCGGCATGCTCTGACCAGGCTACCCAGTGGAGCCGACACGTCAGGCCGCCGAGGAGTCCGCCGGGCGCGGTCGACGCCGCCTCACGCGTTGACGGCGACCCCGAGGAGCGAGCCGATAGCGTACGTGATTAGGGCGGCGGCGGATCCGATCGCGAGCATCCGCGCCGCCGAGTACGCCACGGCCTTCCCGGTGAGACGCGCCGTCAGTGCCCCCACGCCCGCGATCGACACGCCGGCCAGCACGGCGGCGACGACGACGGCCGCGGCTCCGCTCCCGAAGAAGAACGGGATCAGGGGGATGAGCGCGCCGAGCGCGAACATCGCGAACGAGGAGACCGCCGCGCCCACCGGGGAACCGAGGCCCTCGTCGGGGTCCACCCCGAGCTCGTCGCGCGCGTGCGTGTCCAGCGCGATCTTCGGGTCCTTCATGATCTCGGCGGAGAGCTGTTCGGCGAGCTCGCGAGGGAGGCCCTTCTTCTCGACGTAGATCTCGGTCAGCTCCTGCCGCTCGCCCTCGGGATCGGCTTCGAGCTCGTGCGCCTCGAGATGCAGCAGTCGTTCGAGCATCTCGCGCTGGACCCGCATCGAGACGTACTCGCCGGCCCCCATCGAGAAGGCGCCCGCCAGCAGCCCGGCCACTCCGGCCAGCAGGATGATGCTGCGGCTCTGGGACGCCCCCGCGAACCCCATGATCAGCGACGTGTTCGACAGCAGCCCGTCGTTGATGCCGAACACGGCCGCCCGGAGCGCGCCGCTCTTGCCCGCGCTCGTGGACTGCTCCTCCGTGGGGCCGCGGTGGGGAATGAGGTCGTTGCCCTTCAGGAGGCGTCGGCGAGCGTCGAGCAGGTGCGGCAGGTGGACCTGCGTCTCCACGTCCTCGGGCGTGAATCGGGAGCCGTCCATGTCGCCAGAGCCTACCCGACCGAGCGGGCCACGCTCGTGCCGTTCGCGTACCGACGACCGTTGGAACGTCAATCCAATTGACTATCGCTCGGTCGCGAGGCAGGATGGCCTCGATGACCGGGACCGATCTGGGACGCCTGCTCCTCGAGGCACATCGAACCCTCGCGTCGGAGTTGGACGCCGCCCTCGAGGAGCGCGGCTATCCGGACCTTCGCCCGGGCCATACCCCCGTGTTCATGAACATCGACCGGCGCGCCGGCACCCGACTGACGGAGCTCGCGCGCCGCGCCCGGATGACGAAGCAGGGGATGATGCTCGTCGTCGACGACCTCGAGTCGCGGGGCTACGTTCGCCGCGTGCCCGATCCCGACGACGCGCGGGCGAAGGTCGTGAAGCTCACGGCCCGCGGCCGGCAATGCGCCGCCGAGTGCCGGCGCGCCGTCCAGGCGCTCGACGGGCAGCTGCGGCGAGCGTTCGGTGATCGTCGTTTCGACGTGGTCCTGGAGGTCCTCGACGGGCTCGTCTCCGGGGACGACGATGCCTGACGGCACACGGATGAAGCGACCGGCCCCGGTTGCTCGAACGCGCCGGCCCCGGTCGAGCCGTCCGGGCGCCGACGGGTAGGCTGCGGCCGTGTTCCATCTCGGAACGCCGATCTGGGAGATCGTCCTTCGGACCGTCGCCGTCTACTTCGTCGTTCTCTTCGGTCTGCGGCTGTTCGGCAAGCGGCAGCTGGGTCAGATGAGCATCGGCGACCTCGTGATGATCCTGCTGATCGCGAACGCCGTGCAGAACGCGATGGTGGGACCCGACACCTCGCTCGACGGCGGTCTCGTGGCCGCCGTCACCCTGCTCGTCCTGAACCTCATCGTGATCCGATCTATCACGCGCAGCTCGTTGTGGGAGCGGGTGTTCGAGGGCGAGCCGACGCTGCTCGTGAAGGACGGGGCGTACCTCGAGAAGAGCATCCGGCGCGAGGGGCTCGCGCAGGAGGAGGTCGACATGGCCGTTCGAGAGCACGGGATCGACTCCGTGTCCGACGTGCGGGTCGCGTACCTCGAACCCGACGGCACGATCAGCGTGATCCCGATCGATGCGCAGGTCCTGCGGGGGCGACGGAAGGTGAAGCGCATCCGGCAGTTCAAGCGGGGCACCGGGTAGCATCGAGCCGTGCCTCGAGAAGCGACCGGCAAGACGGGCTCGCCGTCCGAGAGGCGGATGAAGCCCGAGCGTCCCCGCGATCGCCTCGGCCGTCCGCTCGCCTGGGGCGCCACGAACGAGCTCGAGCTCGAGGAGTACGACGCCCTGACCCTCGAGCAGAACCATGAGCTCGGCCGCGCCCACGCCAGGGCGGGGGAATGGTTCGCGGCCCACGAGGCGTGGGAGACGGCGTGGAAGCAAGCCCGAAACACCGCCGATGCGGAATTCTTCAAGGGCCTGTCACAGATGGGTGCCGGATACGTGCACCTGCTGAGGGGGAACGCGCACGGCGCCCAGACGCTGCTTCGTCGCGCCGCGGGCCGGGTCGGCGCCTATGCGGACGGCCACCTCGGCATCCGGGCGAGCGCGCTCCGCGACAAGCTCCTCGCCGATGCGTCGCGTGTCGAACGCGGCGCGCTCGTCCCGGGCGAGGACGCGAGGTTTGCGCCTCCCGACGTGTAGTAGCCTTGTGACCAGCGGTTCCAGTCGGCCCGGCGGCCGGCAGCAAGCGGAACGGGGACGAACGGAGCCCACATGAGCGAGGTCGCCGACGTCGAGTGGAAGGGCCGTACCGGTCCCTTCACGTTGCAGGTTGCCCCAGGGGTGTTCAGCCCCACCCACACGAGCCGGACGCTCGCCGAGGCGATCGAGATCTCTGCGGACGACACGGTGATCGACGTCGGCTGCGGCAGCGGCGTCCTCGCGTTCGTGGCCGCTCGCCTGGGGGCGAGGAAGGTCTACGGGTGCGACCTCTCGGAACCCGCCGTCGGCGTGGCTCGCCGCACGGCTGAGCGACTCGGCCTCACCGGCGTGTGCGAGTTCCGGTCGGGCGATCTTCTCGAGCCCGTTCGAGACGTGCGCGCGACCGTACTGATCGGTGACGTGTCGGGGATCCCGGACGAGCTCGCGTCGCTTTCGGGTTGGTTCGAGGCCGTTCCCGCCGGGGGCCCGACCGGTGCCGAGCTTCCCCGCAAGATGCTCGCCTCGATCGGCGAGACCCTCGTGCCCGGCGGTCGCCTCTACCTGCCGACCGGCACGATCCAGGACGAAGACGCGATCCTGTCCGCGGCCCGGGAGGTCTTCGGCGACAACATGGAGCCGGTGATGGAGCGGGAGTTCCCGCTTCCGGACCTGGTCGGGAAGTCGGTCGCGGCCGCGAGGCTGATGAAGGAAGGGCTCCTCAACCTGCACCGTCGCGGCAGCCGCTGGCTCTGGCGCCTCCGGATCTGGCGCTGCATCCGCGCCTGAGGCAGGGGCGGGTCAACCCGCCGGGCGCAGCACCGCGACGGCGTCCACCGCGTACCCGGCTTCCCGAAGATGATCTGCGCCCCCCCGATCGATCGCGAGCACGATCCGTTCGATCGTGACTCCCGAGCCGCTCAGCACTTCAGCCGCGCGCTCTACCTGCCTGCCCGTGGTGCTGACGTCCTCGACGAGCGCGACGCGGGCGCCGGCGGGCGCGTGGCCTTCGATCTGGGAACGCGTGCCGTAGGCCTTTGGCTCCTTGCGCACGACGGCGGCCGGTAGCCCGGTCTCGAGCGCGAGGGCGGCTACCAGGAGCATGGCCGCGCCCTCCGGCGCAGCGAGGTGGTCGACCGCCGACGGCAGGAGTCTCGCGATCGCTTGCGCCAGCTCCCGAAGCAGGTCGGGTCGGGTGAGGAAGAGGAACTTGTCGAAGTAGACGCTCGAACGCTTCCCGCTCGAGAGCACGAAGTCGCCGTGCAGCTCGGAGGCCTCGACGAGCCGGCGAACGAGGTCGTCCGTCACGGCCGGTAGCATACGGGCCGATGGGTTGGTATTCGGCCGTGGGGCGCCCTCTGTTCTTCTCGCTTCCCCCGGAGGCCGCCCACCGCGTCGCGGCCCGTCTCCTGGGTCTGCCGCTGCCCTGGTCACGGGTCGGCGGCGTCCCCGACGACGTCCGGCTGGAGACGACGCTCGCGGGAATCCCGCTGCGCAACCCGATCGGGCTTGCGGCGGGGTTCGACAAATCGTGCTCGCACCTGCGGGCATTGGGGGAGCTCGGCTTCGGGTACGTGGTGGGCGGGACGATCACGCGGGCGCCCCGTGGGGGCAACCCGAAGCCTCGGATCGTCCGCCATGCGGCGACGCGCTCGATGGTGAACGCGATGGGACTGCCCAACCCGGGGGCCGAGGTCGCGGCCGGGAATCTCTCGCGACAGCCCGTTGGGCCGGCGCCGCGGTTCGTCAGCCTGGCGGACGAGGCGCTGCAGGACGCCGTCGTCGCCCTCGATCTGCTGGCACCGCTGGCCGACGGGATCGAGCTGAACGCCAGCTGCCCGAACGTCTCATGGGGACGGGATCGCGACAACGAGGCACACCTTCGTGAGCTGGTGACGGCGTTCGTGGCGCGAACGCCACGCCCGGTGTTCGTCAAGCTGCCTCGGTTCGCCAGCGACACGGAGCGTGACGTGGTGCTGGCGTTGGCCCGGATCGCCAGGGATGCCGGGGCCGCCGGGCTCACCTGTTCCAACACGATGGCCGTCGCCGACCGCCGGGTCTCGGCGGGCGTGGGCGGGCTCTCCGGCCGTGCCCTGTGGCCGGGGACGCCGGCCATCGTCTCCGGGGTGCGGGCGGCCATCGGCAGTGAGCTGCCCGTCAACGCCTGCGGCGGCGTGTTCACGGCGGCCGATGCTCTCGCGTGCATCGAGGCGGGAGCCACGACGATCCAGCTCTATACGGGCCTCATCTACGAGGGCCCCGGCGTCGTCGGACGGCTCGCGTCCGGGCTGGCAGCGGTGCGGACGCCGGCATCCTCGATGTTGCCGCCGGCCTGATCGCCGGTCAAGATGTGGCAACTTCGGGGGAGGCGGGATGGTGGCCGAACCAGCCGCGATGATCGACGACGCGCCGGGGACCCGGGGGGTCGCCGTGCGGTTCGACGGCGTCGTGAAGCGATTCGGCGACGTCACGGCCGTCGACGGCGTCGATCTGGACGTCCATGAGGGCGAGTTCTTCTCGATGCTCGGTCCTTCCGGCTCGGGCAAGACCACCTGCCTCCGGATGATCGCCGGCTTCGAGAGCCCGACCGCCGGGCGGATCGAGCTGGGGGGACACGATGTCTCGCGACTGGCTCCCTATCAACGCGACGTGAACACCGTCTTCCAGGACTACGCCTTGTTCCCCCACATGACGGTCGAAGAGAACGTCGGCTACGGGCTCCTCGTGAAGAAGGTCCAGCGGGACGAGCGCCGGCGCCGGGTCGCCGAAGCGCTCGGGATGGTGCGGTTGGACGAGTTCGGCGCGCGCAAGCCCGCCGCGCTGTCGGGCGGACAGCGCCAGCGGGTCGCGCTCGCCCGGGCGCTCGTGAACCGCCCAAAAGTGTTGTTGCTGGACGAGCCCCTCGGAGCCCTGGACCTGAAGCTCCGCCAGGCCATGCAGATCGAGTTGAAGGACATCCAGCAGCAGGTCGGGCTCACGTTCGTCTACGTCACCCACGACCAGGAGGAAGCGCTCACCATGAGCGACCGCCTGGCCGTGTTCAATCACGGCAAGGTCGAGCAGGTGGGCTCACCGGCCGACGTGTACGAGCGGCCGGCGACCGGGTTCGTCGCAGGGTTCGTGGGCGTCTCCAACGTGCTGGAGGGTGAGGCCGCTCGGGGGGTCGCCGGGGACTCGGCTCCCTTCACGATCCGTCCGGAGAAGATCGAGATGGTCGAGCCCGAGCGTCGCGCCGGTCCGGAAGACTGCACGGCAACCGGTCGCGTTCGAGAGGTCGTATACCTGGGTGC
>JALYLM010000075.1 GCA_030774235.1 Actinomycetota bacterium | reverse complement strand
TCGCCCCGTTCATCTACTTCCGCTTCTGATGGCCGACGAGTTCACGATCGTTCGCGAACCTCACGACGAGGTCGTGCCCGGCTCCCGAACGCCCGTGCCGCCGGGGCGGCACACGATGCCGGCCGGTGGCGCGATCGTCGTGATCGCCGTGTGCCTGCTCACCTGGACCGTCCTCTACGCGCCGGCCCTCGAGAGATCCTCACTGGCCCAGCCACCCGGCACCCGTCGATCGTCGTCGCTGCTCGTGCTGCGGCCGCTGGCGGCGATCAGCGACCTCACCCGGCTCGGCGGCCTCGCGGACGGCATCAGGCGGGCGGCCGGGGACGAGATGGGCTCGATCCAAGGGTCCGCGTCCGAGCCGCTCCCACAGGGCCCGGCGCCGACCGGTGTGGTCCGTCCCCCCTCGCGGACCACGCCGATGCGGGCCCCCACCGCAAAGAGCAGACTGCGCGTCGTAGTCGTGGGCGATTCCCTCGCCCAGGGCCTCGGGTTCTATCTCGCGCGGGTGATGCGACCGGCCTTGGCTGTGGTCTCCAGTCAGGGCGTCATCTCGAGCGGCCTGTCCCGCCCCGACTACTACGACTGGCCGAGGCGGATGCAGCACATCGAGAACATCTTCCACCCGGACCTCGTGATCGTGATGCTCGGAGAGAACGACGGTCAAGACCTGCTGACCTCCGAGGGCCGGCTCGAGACGGCGAAGGACACGGATCCGTGGCCGAGGGCGTACGCACAACGGGTGCGGGCGTTCGTCGAGCTTGCCGTCGACAACGGTTCGCACGTCGTATGGGCCGGACTGCCGGTCGTCCAGGACCGCTCGCGATGGGAGTTCATCCGCCGGGTCGACGACATCTACGAGGGTGTGTCGGGACGCATCCCGAACGCCGCCTACCTGGATACGTGGTCGATGTTCACGACGAGCGACGGGCGGTACAACGCCTACCTGCGCATCAACGATCGGATCGTGCAGGTGCGCGAGAACGACGGCGTCCACTTCACGCCGACCGGCTACACGATGATCGCCCGTGCCGCGATCGCGGTAGCGGAGCGCGCGTTCGGGCTCTCCCCGAAGGTGGTCGGCTGACCGACCGGTGCCGAGCCCCACGCCGGGCGAGGACGCCGGCGCGGTCAGACCTGGATCGGGACCTCTGGCAGGTTCTGCAGGGCGGCCTCCTCTTCGGCCGGGTCGAACTCGATCTCGGGAAGACGCCCGTTCAGGTAGTCGTCGTAGGCCTGCATGTCGAAGTGTCCGTGGCCGCTCAGGTTGAACAGGATGACGCGGGACTCGCCCGCCTCCCGAGCCGCGACGGCTTCGTCGATCGCGGCCTTGATCGCGTGCGCGGGCTCTGGGCCCGGAACGATCCCCTGGGTCTTGGCGAACAGGATCGCCGCCTCGAAGATGGCGTTCTGCGTGTACGCCTGAGCCTCCATGTGGCCCGCGCGCACGAGCAACGACAGCGACGGGGCATCGCCGTGATACCGAAGACCGCCCGCGTGCACCGGCGCCGGGACGAAGTCGTGCCCCAGCGTGTACATCGGGACGATCGGCGCCATCTGCGCCGTATCGCCGTAGTCATAGGCGTAGCGACCCTTCGTGAGCGTCGGGCACGCCGCCGGCTCGGCGGCCAGGAACCGGATGTCCGGAGTCTCGCCGCGGAGCTTGCCCGCCATGAACGGATAGGCGATGCCGGCGTAGTTCGAGCCCCCGCCGACGCACCCGATCACGACGTCCGGACGCTCTCCCGTCATCTCCATCTGCCGCTGAGCCTCGAGGCCGATCACCGACTGGTGCAACAGCACGTGGCCGAGCACGCTGCCGAGGGCGTAGTTCGTGTCGTCGTGGGTCGCCGCGTCCTCGACCGCCTCGCCGATCGCGATCCCGAGGGATCCGGTGGAGTCCGGATGGTCGGCGAGGATCTTCCTGCCCGCGTTCGTCGAGTCCGACGGCGAGGCCAGTACGCTGGCGCCGAATGTCTCCATGAACACGCGCCGATACGGCTTCTGCTCGTAGGAGGCCTTCACCATGTACACCGTGCACTCGAGGCCGAAGAAGCTGCACGCCATCGACATCGCGGAGCCCCACTGCCCGGCACCGGTCTCCGTGGCGATACGCCGGATCCCCGCCTCCTTGTTGTAGTAGGCCTGCGGCACCGCGGTGTTCGGCTTGTGCGACCCCGCGGGCGAGACGCCCTCGTACTTGAAGTAGATGTGCGCCGGCGTCTGCAGTGCTTCCTCGAGCCGGACGGCACGGAACAGGGGCGAGGGCCGCCACAGCCGGTAGATGTCGATCACGGTCCCGGGGATGTCGATCCACTGGTCGGTCGAGACCTCCTGCATGATGAGGGCCTCCGGGAACAGGGGCAGCAGGTCGGGCGGACCGACGGGCTCCTTCGTGACCGGGTTCAACGGCGGCAGCGGCTCCATCCCGGCCCGGACGATGTCGGGCATCAGGTTGAACCACGCCGTCGGCAGCTGGTCGGGGGTGAGGTCGAATCGATCGGGCGCGTCGGTCACGGGAACGACCTCCTGGTCGAAGGGCGTGGCGAGCCTACCGGGCGTGCGAGCGGCTGGCTAGCCGCGTTCGGCGCCCGGCATGGGCGACACCTCGACCCAGCCGTCCACCTCGCGCACGGGAAAGAGCGGAAGCGGATCCTGCGCGGGGCCCTCCAGGGGTTCACCCGTCTCGACGTCGAAGATGCTTCCGTGACAGGGACACTCGACCGTGCCCTCCCGATCGTCGAACGCTCCCTCCGAGAGCGAGCACCCCCAGTGGGTGCACTCGTCGCCGAAGGCAAACAGTCGGTGCTCCATGTGCACGACCGCGACCCGCCCGGCCGGAAGGTCGTAGGCCCGCACCTCTCCCTCGGGGATCTCGGCCAATGCCCCGACTCGGATGAACTCCACCGACCCTCCTCAGGCCTGCGACAGCGCGGACCAGCCACGCTGCAGGACCGTCACCGCACCGAGTACCGCGAGCGCCACCAGCACCGGACGCATCATGCCCGGAACCATGAGGCCCACCAAGAGCGCCAGGAACCGTTCGAGTCGCTGAAAGAACCCCTCGGTGAGGGTCACGCCGACCGCCTCGGCCTCGGCCCGAACCTGACTGACCGACAGGCTCACGATCAGCGTCACGAGGGCCAGGGCCGCGTCGAGACGGTCCCCGGCCGTGGCCAGCGCCCAGAAGAGGCACGAGAACAGGACCATGTCGGCGACGCGGTCGAGGACCGAATCGAGGAACGCACCGGAGCGCTTCTCCTCGCCGCGATGGCGAGCGACGGACCCGTCGAACACGTCGCATGTCCCGCTGGCGAGAAGCGCCAGACCGGCGACGACCCAATGGCCCGCCAGGATCTGCCACCCGGTAACCACGCTGAGCGCGAGCGAGAGGATGGTCAACTGATAGGGACGGACCCTGGTCCACAACAGGAACGCGAGGACGGCTCGATAGGGCCACGCAAGAACCCGCTGGGCGGCACCGCCCGCCGCGCCCTCGCTCTTCCGCGGCGCCGGCATGTCGCGCACACGCGGGGCTTCGCGGCCCGGCGTGTCGCGCGACGCACCCACGGACCGCGCGCCTAGCTCGTGCGCGGCTCGAAGCCCACGACGCGGTAGCGGAAGCTCCCGCCCGGGGCCTGGTAGACGACCTCCTGGTCGACCGCCGCGCCGAGCAGCGCCCGCCCCAGCGGGGAGGTCGTCGTGATCGTCCGCGCCCCGGTGGCCCTCTCTTCGGCGTGCGACGCGAGCAGGTACGTCTCGTCGTCGGGCTGCTCCTCGTCGAGCGGGCGGACCGTGACGAGCATCCCGGGTTCGATGGAGTCCGCCTGTTCCGGCGCTTCGACGATCTCCGGATCGCGCAGCATCGACTGGAGCGTGCGGATTCGAGCCTCCATGAGCCCCTGCTCGTTCTTCGCGGCGTCGTATTCGGCGTTCTCGCGGATGTCACCGTGCTCGCGGGCGACCTTCAGCCGCCCGGCGATCCGGGTGCGGCCGTCCGTGGTGAGGTCGTCGAGCTCCGCTTTCATCCTGAGGTAGGCGTCGAGCGTGAGGGTCGCCGTCGGCTCCTGTCCGGGCTTGCGGGCCGGACGGCTTCGGAGCTCTTCGGGGAGTTCGGCCATGCACCCGAGAGTCTACCGAGGTCCGGCGCCGTGCCGAGCCGGACATCGGCCTGTACCCTTCGGCCGTCCGGCAGTCTGCCGAATCGCGCGAGGGGGACCGGATGCGGCTGGAGGGGAAGGTCGCGCTGATCACCGGCGGGGCGAGTGGGATGGGCATGGTCGCGTCCAAGCTCTTCGCGAGGGAGGGAGCGCGGGTCGTGCTGACCGACGTCGCGGACGAGGCCGGCGCGGGCGTCTCCGCGGAGATCGTCGCGGCCGGGGGCGAGGCCGCCTACGTGCACGCCGATGTCTCGAGAGAATCCGACGCGAAGGCCATGATCGACGCGGCGCTCGAGCGCTTCGGGAGGCTCGACGTCCTCTACAACAACGCCGGTGTGATGCTCAGCGACGACGGCTCTGTGGACGCGACGTCGGAAGCCATCTGGGACCGCACGCTGTCGGTCAACGTGAAGGGTGTTGCGTTCGGATGCAAGTTCGGCCTGCCCGCGATGATCGAGGGTGGCGGCGGCTCGATCATCAACGTGGCGTCGTTCGTTGCCTGGCTCGGGGCGGCGACATCGCAGACCGCGTATACGGCCTCGAAGGGTGCCGTGCTCGCGATGACCCGTGAGATCGCGGTCGAGTACGCGCGAAAGGGCGTTCGATGCAATGCGTTGTGTCCGGGGCCGATCGAGACACCTCTGCTTATGCAACTCCTGTCGGACGACGCGAAACGGCAGCGTCGGTTCGTCCACATCCCGATGGGGCGGCTCGGGCAGCCCGACGAGATCGCGAGGGCCGCCCTGTTCCTCGCCTCCGATGACTCCTCCTTCATGACCGGCACATCGCTGATCGTCGACGGAGGCGTCACGGCCGCCTACGTGACTCCCGAGGACTGACGCCGTCGGCGTCGCGGCGGTCGAACGATTTCCCCGCAAGCGCCGGTGGCCGTAGCATGGCTGCGTGGTCGCTCTTTCCGCGGTCGGCGGGCCGTACCCGCTGGGCGGACAGTCCTCCGCTTGGGACTTGAAGCCGGCCCTCGCCTTCGCGTGCTCATTGATCCTGCTGCGCACGTTCGTGGGTATCAGGATCTCGTGGGCGATCGTGGCAGCCTGCCTCCTTGCCGGAACGATCTTCTCCACCCTCACCGACGCGTGGGGTGTGCTGCCCGCCACCTCGCTGTTCCTGACCATCGCGATCCTTCTCCGTGTCGTGGTCCAGCGCCATCGGCCGAGGCTGACCGGCAAGGGCAGTTGACCCCCGACCCCAGTTGCACGGTGTTCCAAGTTGACGGCCTTTGTCAGACAAACTAGTCTTCCGCGGTCGTGAAGGGGAGGCTGTCGTTCTCGGTCCGGGACAAGCTCGCCGGCAGGATCGCCTCCGGCGCGATCCCGGCCGGCAGCCGGCTGCCACCGGAGCCCCAGCTCGCATCCGAGCTCGGGGTCTCGCGCCCCACCTTGCGTGAGGCGCTGCGCTCTCTCGAGGAGGATGGGTTCGTGACCCGCACCCGCGGGGCGGGGACCTACGCCACGCACCGGCCGCGGCTGCGGAACAACCTCGATGTCAACTTCGGCGTCACCGAGGCGATCCGAGCGGCCGGCATGGCACCGGGGACGACCTCCGCGGAGACGCGAACCGAGCTCGCGACCCGGTGGGAGG
>JALYLM010000074.1 GCA_030774235.1 Actinomycetota bacterium | reverse complement strand
CGTGGGCGGGCTCGAGCGCCGCGAGGAGCGATGCGCGACCGGGACTCGCGATCGGGGTGGGTGGAAGCCCCGTGTGGAGGCGTGTGTTGTACGGGGTGTCGTACTTCAGGTCCGACGACGAGAGCGTCCCGTCGGGTGTCGGGTCGTCGTAGAGGAGCGTGGCGTCGATCCCGAGCGGCATGCCCTCCTTCAATCGGTTGTAGATCACGGCTGCGATCAGCGGCCGATCCTTGGGTACGCGGGCTTCGCGCTCGATCATGGAGGCGATGACGACGACCTGCTCGGGTGTGACGCCGAGCGCCTTCGAGCGGTCGAAGGGCAGCGTCTTCGCCTCGACCGAGAACTGATCGAGCATCGCCCGGATCACGGCATCGGCGGTCGTTCCCTGCTTCGCGAACTCGTACGTGTCGGGGAACAGGAATCCCTCGGTGGTCTTCGCGCCGGCATGGAGATACGGCGGAAGGGAGTACGTCCCCGCGGTCGCCTTCGCCGTGAACTGCGAGGCCGGGATCTTCAGGGCGTGCTGGACGACCGACGCGATCTGGGTGATGCGCAGCCCCTCCGCGATCGTGATCGAGACGGTAGGGACGCTCGCCGGCGCCGTCGTGAGCACCGTCATCGCCTGGTCGAGCGTCATGCCGGTGGTGAGCCGATAGGTCCCGGCCAGGATCGCATCGGAGGACCCGTTCTTCTGGAGCATCAGGCGGCCGACGATGCCCCCGCAGCGGATCACGCCCTTCGCCGCGAGCTCGTCGACGACCTGGGCGCCCGACGCCCCGTCGGCAACGGTGAACGTGACCGGCCGGTGTTCGCCATCGGCGCCCCTGCAGCGGCGGTAGTAGGCCCCGACGGCTGCGACGCTGCCGACGAGGACGAGGAAGGCGGTCAGGAGCACGACGAGGGAGGCCCGGTGGGGTCGGTCGGGGTCGTGTCGGCGGTCCACGCTGCGAGGCGGGGGCTGCTCCATCTCTGGTCAGGGAGGATACCGGCCGTGCGCGTCCAGCCACGCCTGGAGGATGACCGTGGCCGCCGAACGATCCACGATTCGGCGACGCGCGCGGCCGGTCAGGCCCGCCTCGCGGAGGGAGCGCTCGGCCTCGACCGTCGACAGCCGCTCGTCCTGCAGCTCGATCGGCACGCGAACGAGGGCTCGCAGCGCGTCGGCGAAGGCCTCGGCGTGGCGGGAGCTCGGCCCGACCTCCCCGGACATCGACAGCGGGTTTCCGAGGACGACGAGCCCGACATCGTGCTCGTCGACGAGCGCCGCGATCGCCATCAGCTCTCCCGGCGGCTGTCCGACGTGCACCGTCCCCAGCGGCATGGCGAGGCGACGGTCCGGATCCGAGATCGCCACCCCGACCCGCGCGTCCCCGAGGTCGAGCCCCAACACGCGTCCGGGCGGCGCGCCCGCGGGCTCCACGTCAGGCGCCCGACAGGAGCTGTTCGAGCCGGCTCGCGATGCCTCCCAGCGCCTCTCCAACGGCGCCCGCATTGGGGCCGCCCGCCATCGCGAGGATGTCCTTGCCTCCCGCGCCCCCACCGATCGCCTTGGCTGCGATCTCGAGGATCGCCGGCGCGCTCAGTCCGATCGAGACCGCCTCCCCGGTGCACGCCGCCACGAGCTGGGCCTTTCCCCCCTCGCCGCCGCCCAGGACGACGACGGCGGGTCCGCCCGACAGCTTGTCGCGTGCCCTCTGGGCGAGGTCGCGAAGGCCGCTCGCGTCCTCGCCCGGCACCTCGGATACGACGAGCGCGACGCCGTGGACGGGGACCGAGCTCTCCACGAGTCCTGCGATCACGGCGTCGCGATCGCCGGCGCGGAGCGAGCCGAGCTCGCTCCGCAGGCGCTTATTCTCTTCGAGGAGGCGGCGAGCGCGTTCGGTCGCCGCCTGCGGATCCTTCGCGTCGAGCGCCTCGACGAGACCCCGGAGCAACTCTCGCTCGGCGTTGATCTCGCGCAGGGCGTCGGGGCCGACGACCGCCTCGAGCCGGCGCATGCCGGCGCCGATCGACCCCTCGTGCAGGATCCGGATGACCGCGATCGTGCCGGTTCGCGGCACGTGCGTCCCGCCGCAGAGCTCGCGCGAGTAGTCGCCAACCTCGACGACGCGCACCCGGTCGCCGTACTTCTCCCCGAACAGCGCCACCGCGCCGAGCGCCCTGGCCTCGTCGAAGGTCGTCTCGAAGATGTGGACGTCGTCGTCGCGGGCGAGCAGGCGGTTCGCCTCGAGCTCGGCCTCCTGGAGCACCTCGAACGGGACCGCTCCCGGGTTCGGGAAGTCGAACCGCAGACGCCCCGGCCCGACGAGCGAGCCCGCCTGCCTCGCGTGCTCGCCGAGCAGGTGCTTCAACGTCCAGTGGACGACGTGGGTCGACGTGTGCGCGCGTGCGGTCGCCTCGCGGCGGCCACGGTCGATCTCCGCGATCGCGTCCTGCCCGGCCCGGACCTCCCCGGACTCGACCACGCCGATATGCATGATCGCGTGCGGCCCGGCCCACTGAGCGTCGGTGACGCGCACGGCGCCGGTCACCGTTCGGACCTGGCCCCGATCGCCCACCTGCCCGCCGGACTCCGCGTAGAACGGCGTGGCCGACAGGAAGACGTGAACCCGCTCGCCCTCTTCCGCCGCTTCGAGCTCGCGGTTCTCCGCATCGAGCAGCGTCACGATGCGCCCCTCCGCCTCCGGCTGCGCGTACCCGACGAAATCGGTGGCGGGGACGGCGCCGGCGTCGAGGCCGATCGGGACCTTCCGCGCCGCCTCGCGAGCGCGCGCGCGTTGCCGCTCGAGCAGCTCGGCGAATCGGTCCGTGTCGACGGTGAGGCCCGCGTCGGCGGCCAGCTCCTCGGTCAGCTGCAGGGGGAACCCGAACGTGTCAGACAGCTTGAAGGCGACCTCGCCGGGAAGGATCCGACGAGGCCGGGAGTCGGCATGCTCCGTTGCGGCCGGAGCCTCGATCGTTTCGGCACGCGTGATCTTCTCGATCTCCTCGGTGAGGACGAGCAGGCCCTGGCGGAGCGTCGCGGCGAACCGCTCTTCCTCCGAGGACGTCACCTGCAGCACGAACGCCAGGTTCTCGCGGAGCTCCGGGTACGCATCGCCGAACTCCCGCTGCACGACGTCGACCATCGGCTCCATGACGGCGCGGTCCACCCCCAGCCGGCGCGCGTGCGATACCACGCGGCGCAGCATCCTGCGCAGAATGTAGCCGCGGCCCTCGTTCGACGGCTGCACGCCGTCGGCCACGAGGAACGCCGTGGCGCGCGCGTGTTCGGCGAGGATTCGCATGGACAGGTCATCGCGCTCGTCGGCGCCGTAGTGCTTGCCGCTGAGCGACTGAACCTGCTCCATGAGGGGCACGAACAGGTCCGTCTCGTAGAACGAGTCGAGACCGTTCAGCACCGTCGCCACCCGCTCGACGGACGACCCCGTGTCGATGTTCTTCGCCGGCAGCTCCCCGACGACGTTCGCGTCGGCGTCGACCTGTTCCTGCATGAAGACGTGGTTCCAGATCTCCTCGAATCGTTCCTCGTCGACGGCGGGACCGCCGTCGGGCCCGTACTTCTTCCCACGATCGACGTAGATCTCCGAACAGGGACCGGCCGGGCCCGCGGCGTGTGTCCACCAGTAGTTGTCCGCCTTGCCGCGCCGGACGATGCGCTCGGCCCGGATCCCGAGGTCCCGCCAGATCCCGATCGCCTCGTCGTCGTCCTCGTAGACCGTCATCCAGAGCCGGTCGGGGTCGAGCCCGTAGCCCTCCGTCACGAGCTCCAGACCCCACGCGCACGACTCCGCCTTGAAGTAGTCCCCAAACGAGAAGTTCCCGAGCATCTCGAACATCGTGAGATGGCGGGCGGTACGTCCGACGTTCTCGATATCGTCTGCCCGGAAGCACTTCTGGACCGAGACGGCGCGCGCGTACGGGGCGGGCGCCTGCCCGAGGAAGTACGGGATGAACTGGTTCATCCCGGCGTTCGTGAGAAGCAGGCCCGACTCCGGCGGCGCGATGAGCGACGAGGAGCGCACGCGGGCGTGCCCGCGCTCCTCGAAGAACGTCAGGAACAGCTCGCGGATCCGGTGGCCCTCCACGGGCGGCAGTCTACCGACGGGTCAGGCGGCGGGAGGACCGCCCGGCGCGGCGTCCCCGGCCGGTGGGTCCGCGACGTCGCGGCGGCCTCGAACGGGAACATCGAACTCCCGGCGCAGCTCCGCCTCGCGCTCGTCCATCGCGCGCCTGCCCTCGGCGATCGACTCGCTGACGAGCTTCCCCAGGTCGAAGAGGCCTCCCTTGGCCTCGCGCGCGATCGTGGAGGGTGCGGCCCGCCGCGCCTGCTTCTTCGCCCACCGGGAGGCGAGGACGGTTCCTGTCGCGCCTGCGCCCAGGCCGAGCGCGACCCAGAAGCCGCGTCTCACCTCCTTGGTTCCTTCGGCTGCTTCCCCTTCGAGACCCTGCTCGCCGCCTTCCGCAGGCCGGCGCCGAGGCCGATGATCTTCACGAGCGGGCTGGCGGTCGCCTGTTCGATCAGCCCCGAGATCTTCTCCACCCTCGATACGACGGCCCCCGCCGACTCCAGCATCCCGTCGACGCGGTCGAGCTCCCGGTTCGCGCGCTCGACCGTTCCGACGACCTCCTTCAGCAGCGGGACGGTCTCCTCACGAAAGGTGTCGATCGTCATCTTCGTGCTTGTCAGGACGTTGTAGGTGCCCAGCAGCACGACAGACAATGCGAGCACGAGCAGGCCCCAGAAGGCCGCAAGGACGATCAGGGCGGTGTCGCCGCCGCTCAGCGCGAGGAACGTCATCTCCAGCCTCCCTGGTCCGTGTCGGGTCCGCGTAGCATACCCAGCCCGTCCCTCAAGGGAGTTCGTCGCCGGCGTCGCGCTCGGCCTCTTCTCCCTGGTCCGATGGCTCGTAGTACCGGTTGCCCTGGAACCGGATCGGGCGATACTCCTGTTCGACGACGTGCCCAGGGTAGTCGTGGGGATAGCGGTAGTCCGTGCCGTGGCCGAGGCGCCGGGCGCCCGGGTAGCTGGCGTCGCGCAGGTGCGCGGGCACGGGGTCGGCGCTCACGGCGTCCTCCGTGGCCGCGCCGAGGGCGGTCATCACGCTGTTCGACTTGGGGGCCCGAGCCAGGTAGATCGCGGCCTCGGCGAGGTTCAGCCTCGCCTCCGGCAGGCCGACGTGCTCCACCGCCTGAGCGGCGGCCACCGCGACGAGCAGCGCGCGCGGATCCGCCAGCCCGATGTCCTCGCTGGCGTGCACGATCATGCGCCTCGCGATGTACCGTGCGTCCTCTCCCGCCTCCAGCATCCGTGCGAGCCAGAACAGCGCGGCATCGGGATCCGAGCCTCGGATCGACTTGATGAAGGCGCTGATCACGTCGTAGTGGGCGTCTCCCTGACGGTCGTACACCAAGGCCTTGTGCTGGACGGCGTCGGCAGCGAGGTCGCGGGAGATCTCTGCGTCGCCGCCCGCGCTCGCGGCCAGGGCGGCGGCCTCCAGGCCGGTGAGGGCGATCCGGGCGTCGCCGCCGGCGATCTCGACCAGGTGCTCGAGGGCGTCGTCCGCGAGCGCGAGGCCGAGCTTGCCGAGCCCTCGATCCGAGTCGGTCAGCGCTCGAAGGAGCAGCGCTCCCAGGTCGGCGTTCGTGAGGGGCTCCAGGCGCAGCAGGATGCACCGCGACAGCAGCGGGGAGTTCAGCGAGAAGTACGGGTTCTCGGTGGTCGCACCGATGAGCGTGACGGTCCCGGCCTCGACCGCCGGCAGCAAGACGTCCTGCTGCGCCTTCGACCAGCGGTGCACCTCGTCGACGAACAGGACGGTGCGGAACAGGCCGCCCTTCGCGCCTTCCATGACCTTGCGCGCGTCGGCGAC
>JALYLM010000073.1 GCA_030774235.1 Actinomycetota bacterium | reverse complement strand
TCCCCTCCCCTGCCTCCGCTCACCGTGTCGTCGCCGAGGCCGGCCCGAAGGGTGTCGCGACCCCTCCCGCCGGAGATCGAGTCGTTCCCGTCGTCGCCGTAGATCACGTCGCCCCCGCGGCCTCCCCTGACCGTGTCGTCGCCGTGACCGGCGTAGATCCGATCGGCTCCCGGTCCGCCGATGAGGATGTCGTCCCGACCCAACCCGAAGATCGTGTCGTTGCCCCCGAGCCCACAGATCACGTCGGGGCCGGACGTGCCGGCCAGCGTGTCGTCGCCGGATGTGCCCCTGATCGTGCAGCCACCGCTCGCGCTCCGATCGACCTTGGCGTCCTGAGTGCGCGAGGCTCCCGCCCCCGACGCGGCGTGGGCCGTCACACCCGGCGCCACGAGCAGAACCGTGACGGCCGCCGTCGCGATCTTCCAGAACCTCATCGTTGCCACGGTCTCCTCCTCGTCCATGCGTCGGGTCCGCCAGCTCGGCTCGACGTCTATCAGCTGTCGACCTTACAGCAACCGGGCGAACTGACTCGGTTTCGTCGACACACGCGTCGTCCCGGAGGCGAAGGACCTGCGAGCTCTCGACGACCTGGACGGGCCGGACGGGGTTCGCGGGATGAAGTCATGAACAGCGAACGACGGCAGGAACTTCGGCGCGTGCCGCGCCTGCACCGCCTGCTCGAACGCGTACGCGTACGCGATGAGCTTGGGTTCGCTCCAGGCCCGTCCCATGAAGGACACCCCGATCGGCAGCTCCCCCGTGTACCCGGCGGGGACCGTGATGTGCGGGAAGCCGGCCACCGCCGCGGGCGACGAGTCGGAGTTCAGGAAGTGATCGCCGTTCACGAGGTCGATCGTCCAAGACGGTTGGCCGGTCGGCGCGAAGATCGCGTCGAGGTTGTGCTCGTTCATCACCGCCAGGATCCCCTCGCGTCGTGACAACCGCTTGGAATCCCGCAGCGCCTGCAGGTAGGCGGGGTCCGTGAGGGGCCCGAAGGTCTCGGACGCCTCGAACAGCTCCTGTCCGAACCACGGCATCTCCTGGTCGGCGTGCGTGGCGTTGAACTCGATCAGGTCCGCGAGCGTCCGCATCGTCGTATGAGTGAGGCCGGACAGGTATGCGGCGACGTCGTGCTTGAACTCGTAGAGGAGCACCGTGAATTCGGGACCGAAGAGGTCCGCCGCGTGCGGGATGTCGGCAGGGTCGATCACCGTTGCCCCCAACGAGCTGAGCCGTGGGATGACGCTCTCCACGACCTCATCGGACTCGGGGCTGAGGCCGAATTGGCCCTCGCGCCAGATCCCGATGCGGGCTCCCCGAAGGGCGTCCGGGTCGAGGAACTGGCGGTAGTCCCTGTGGAAGTGGCCGACGCTCTTCTTCGTGGCGGCGTCGAACGGGTCGACCCCGACGAGCGCGCCGAGCATCGTCGCCGCATCGGCGACAGTCCGGCAGATCGGCCCCGTCGTGTCCTGGCTGTGGCCGATCGGGACGACTCCCGATCGGCTCGTGAGGCCGAGCGTGGGCTTCAGGCCCACGACCCCGCACGTCGTGGCCGGGGAGACGATCGAGCCGTCGGTCTCCGTTCCGATCGCGCCGGCAACGAAGTTCGCGGCGACGGCCGCCGCAGATCCCGTGCTCGACCCCGAGCCGTTGTGGTCGAGCACATAAGGCATCAGGCACTGCCCGGCTCGACCGGTCCACCCACTGGAGGACTGGAACGAACGGAAGTTCGCCCACTCGGACATGTTGGCCTTGCCCAGGATCACGGCGCCCGCCTTGCGGAGGCCCTTGGCGACACCGGCGTCCCGCGGCACCTTCGATCCCAGCAGCGCCAGCGAGCCGGCGGTCGTCTCCATCCTGTCGGCCGTCGCAACGTTGTCCTTCAGCAGGATCGGGATCCCGTGGAGTGGGCCCCGAACGTGGCCGGCGCTGCGCTCGTGGTCCAGCTCCGCCGCGATCGCCTCCGCGTCCGGGTTGAGCTCGATCACGGAGTTCAGCGTCGGACCGGCGAAGTCCATCCGCTCGATCCGCCGCATGTACGCGCGCGTGAGCTTGCGGGACGTCGTTTCGCCGGACCGCATCGCCGCCTGGAGATCGGCGATCGTCGCCTCGTTCCATCTGAAGGAATCGCCTGGCGCCGCCGTGGCGGCGGCCGCATGGGGCGCTCCGGCGA
>JALYLM010000072.1 GCA_030774235.1 Actinomycetota bacterium | reverse complement strand
CTCGTACAAGGGGAACGTCATCTGGTCGCCGTACTACAAGATCACCTACAGCCAGCTCGATGTCGGCGCCGAGGGTCCCGCCTACGCCGTCAGCGTCAACGGGATCCCGCACCAGACGATGGAGCGCGCCGACGTTCGCAGGCGGAAGGAACCGATCTATTACGTTCCCTACCAGCGCATCGGGGACAACCCGCTGCGTAACGTCCTGATCGTCGGGGCCGGCACCGGAAGCGATACGGCGATCGCGCTGCGTGAGGGGGCTCAGCACGTCGACGCCGTGGAGATCGACCCGAAGCTCCAGGAGCTGGGGCTTGCCCTCCACCCCGATCGTCCGTATCAGGACCCGCGGGTGACCAGGGTCGTGAACGACGGACGCGCCTACCTCGAGAACACCGACACGCGCTACGACCTGATCCTGTTCGCGCTGCCCGACTCCTTGACGATCGTGAGCGGGCAGTCGTCGATCCGGCTCGAGAGCTATCTGTTCACGCGCCAGGCGTTCGAGTCCGCCCGAGACCACCTCGCACCGGGCGGCTCGTTCGCGATCTACAACTACTACCGCGAACAGTGGCTGCTGGATCGGCTCGCCGGGACGCTCCAGACCGTGTTCGGACAACCGCCGTGTCAGGACAGCAGCGGCACCTCGTTCGGCAACGGATTCTCGATGCTCGTCGACAGCTCCGCGCGCGGCGGCCTGACGTGTCAGGCGACCTGGAACCCGGACGCCCGGGCTGTCGTCGCCCCGGCGACCGACGACCGCCCGTTCGTCTACCTGCGCGGGCGGACGATCCCCGCGCGATATCTCGAGGTCCTCGGCCTCGTGCTGCTCATCTCGCTCGTGGTGATCCGCCTGGCCGGCGGGCGCCTGTCGAGGATGCGCGGCGACCTCGACCTGTTCTTCATGGGCGCCGCATTCCTGCTGCTCGAGACGAAGAGCGTCGTGCAGTTCGCGCTGTTGTTCGGCACCACGTGGTTCGTGAACGCGCTGGTGTTCGCTGGGATCCTCCTCACCGTGCTCATGGCCATCGAGGTCGAGCGGCGCGTGCGGATCGGCCGGCGGACACAGCTCTTCGCGCTCCTGTTCGGCGCGCTCGCGGTCGCCTACCTGGTTCCCGCCGACTCTCTGCTCGCGCTGGCATTCGTGCCGAGGTTCCTGGCCGCCACCGCCCTCGCCTTCGCTCCCGTCTTCCTGGCGAACCTGATCTTCGCCAAACGCTTCCGCGACACCGAGGATTCCACCACGGCCTTCGGCGCGAACCTGCTCGGCGCGATGGTGGGGGGGACACTCGAGTATCTGTCGCTCATCACCGGGTATCGGGCGTTGCTGGTTCTGGCGGGGGTGCTGTACCTGCTCTCCTACATCCTCGGGCGGGGCGCGCTCACACGTACCCGGACGGTCGCGGAGCCCGGTGCTCGCGTGACCGGCGAGGTGGCCGAGCCGGTGTGATGAGACTTCACCTGAACGCCGCGACCGATCCTCCGAACTCCCTGCCGGATGACGCGCGGCTGCGGCGGATCGCGATCATCGTCGCCTCGGTGGCCGCCGCCGCCGCGGGCGTCGCAAAGGCGGGCAACGCGCCGCGCTCGACGATCCTTCTTCCGCTCGTGGTGGCGCTCGGTGTCGGCATGTTCTTCGTGGCCTACCGGCGCTTCGAGATGTTCGTGGCGGCCATCATCGTTCTGCGTGCGAGCCTCGATGCCGCCAAGCTCTCGGGGACGGGCGGGGGTCGCTCGGCCCTGGACCCGGCCTCGCTGCTCGGCCTGCTGTTCCTGTTCGCGGCGGGCGTCTGGCTGGCGGCGCAGGTCTGGTCCGGGCGGCCGCTGCGGGCACCCGCCAGGTTCGTGATGGCGCTCGTGGCGCTCACCGCGACAGGGACGCTCTCGCTGGCGACGTCGCGCGACGTGATCGGCACGGCTGTCGACGTCGTGCGACTCGCCACCGTCGTCGCGCTCGTCCTGGTCCTGGCGCAGATGCTCACCAGCGAGGACAGGATCCGGTTCGTGCTCACCAGCGTGTATCTGTCGGCCGTCGTTCCGATCGCGTACGGGCTCTGGCAGCACCATCGCGGGCAGGGCTTCTACATCGGCGGATTCGTCCGCACGTACAGCACCTTCCAGCACCCGAACCCGTTCTCGATCTACCTGGCGCTCCTCATCATCATGGGCGTGGCGATCTGGGGGCGCGTCCACGCCTGGTATCGGCTCGGCCTGTCGCTGATCCTGGTGGGGTGCGGCGTCAACCTGCTCTACACGTACACACGCAGCGCGTGGATCGCGGCGGTGATGGGGTTGCTGGTCGTCGGGATCATCCAGAGCAAGAGGATGATCGCGGTGATGTGGGTGGGTGTCATCGTGATCGCGCTGGTGGTTCCTTCCGCATCGGCCCGGTTCCAAGACCTCGGCACCGAGACTCGCGCCTCGGGCACCGCGGGCAACTCGTTGATCTGGCGGGTCGAGTACTGGAGGCAGGCGCTGCAACTCGGGGGGAACCCGATCACCGGCATCGGTCTGGGAGCGGTGAGCGCGATCACGAGCCAGGCCAAGGAGCCGCACAACGACTTCATCCGTTCGTTCGTCGAGACCGGGGTCCTCGGGCTGGCCGCATACCTTTGGATGCTGATCGAGATGATCGGCCTTGCGCGGACGGCGCTTCGCCGATCGCCGCCGGGCCTCCCACATGCGGTCGCGGCTGGATTCGCCGGGACGTTGGGGGCGTTCATCCTGCTCTCGGTGGTCTCGAACGTCATCACCCAGCTCGTGATCCTGCTGTATTTCGCCGCGCTCGCCGTCTGCGCCTGGGGGGCGGGCCGCTTGGAGCCCCGGATCGATCCCCGCGAGGCCGAGACCGCGACCCTCGCGTCGTGAGGATCCTGCACGTCAACAAGTTCCTGTACCGGCGCGGCGGCGCCGAGGGTTACATGTTGGACGTTGCCGCGCTCCAGGAGGCCGGCGGTCACGACGTCGCGTTCTTCGCGATGTCCCATCCCGAGAACATCCAGACCCGGTACGAGCGGTTCTTCCCCTCCTACATGGAGTTCGAGCCTCCTCCCCGTGGCGGGGCAGCCAAGCTCCGCGGAACGGCGCGCCTGATGTGGTCGGCGTCGGCGCGCCGGGGGATGGAGGCAGTGCTCGACGATTTCCGGCCGGACATCGTCCACCTCCACAACGTGTACCACCAGCTCTCGCCGTCGATCCTGCAGCCCGCCCGCCGTCGCCGGATCGGCGCCGTGATGACGCTGCACGACTACAAGCTCGCGTGTCCCACGTATCGGTTCCTCGACCACGGCCGCATCTGCGAGGCGTGCCTTCCCCGGCGCTTCTGGGAGCCGGTCGTGAAGCGCTGCAACGCCGGTTCGCTGGGCGCGAGCGCGGTGAACGCGGTGGAGATGACCGTTCACACCTACGGCCGGGCCTACGCGCCGGTGGGCGTGTTCTCGTGCCCCAGCCGCTTCCTGATGGAGAAGATGCGGCAGGGCAAGGTCTTCCCGGAGCGGCTGCGGCATCTTCCGAACTTCGTCGCCGCCGCGGAGATCGAGCCGAAGGCAGCCCCCGGAGGCGGTGCCGTGTACGCCGGACGACTCTCCCACGAGAAGGGAGTCGACGTGCTCGTCGAGGCCGTCGCGACGACCGCAGGGGTCCGGCTCGACATCGCGGGCGACGGCCCGGAGCGCGCACGGCTGGAAGCGCTGGCCGGGGATCTCGGCGTGGCCGATCGCGTCACGTTCCATGGGCACGTGGTCACCGAGAGGCTTCGGGAGCTCCTGCGCGCTTCGTGCGTCGCGGTCATCCCGTCCCGCTGGTACGAGAACATGCCGCTCGCGGTGCTGGAGGCGTTCGCGGCGGGCCTGCCCGTCATCGGGACCGCGCTCGGCGGGATCCCCGAGCTGATCGAGCCCGGCGCCGACGGCGATATCGTGCCGCCGAACGACCCCGCCGCACTCGGGGCGTCGCTCGCCGCCCTGCTCGGTGACCCCGGGCGCGCCTTCGAGATGGGGAGGGCCGCCCGCGCGAAGGCCGAGCGCGCCTACGCGCCAACCGATCACGTCGAGCGCCTCGGCGGCCTATACGAGGAGGCGCGCGATCGCGCTCGGAGGCGGCCGGCACGATGAGGATCGCGATGATCGGCTCGCGCGGCGTACCGGCTACGTTCGGCGGCATCGAGCACCACGTGGAGGAGCTCGGATCTCGGCTCGCCGCCCGCGGGCACGACGTCATCGTCTACGCGCGGACGAACTACGTCGAGGACCCGGTCGACGAATACCTCGGCATGCGCGTGAAGCGACTCCCGACGGTGAATCGCAAGCATCTCGACGCGATCGTGCACAGCCTCGTGTCGACACAGGACGCGATGCGCGAGGGCGTCGACGTCGTCCACTATCACGCGATCGGCCCCGGCATCCCGGCGTTCCTCCCGCGCTCGTTGTCGAGAGCGAAGGTCGTCCTCACGGTGCACGGGCGCGACGGGGAGCGCGCGAAGTGGGGTCACGGCGCTCGTACGATCCTGTCGTCGGCGGAGTGGCTCTCCGCACGGGTCCCCGACGCGACGATCGTGGTCTCCCGCGACCTGCAGCGCCACTACGCCACCGCGTACAAACGCCCCACGTACCACATCCCGAACGGCGTCGACCCAGCGGAGCCGCGGGACGCCGACGAGATCACGCGGAGGTGGGGGCTGACGGCAGGCTCCTATGTGCTGTTCGTCGGACGGCTCGTCCCAGAGAAGGCGCCCGATCTGTTGATCCGCGCGGTCCAGCAGCTGTCCGGCGACCGCCGGCTCGTCGTGGCGGGAGGATCGAGCTTCACCGACGCGTACGTCAGGGCCCTGCACGAATCGACCCGCGACGACCCGCGGATCGAGCTCACGGGCTACGTGTACGGGGACGTGCTGCGGGAGCTCTACACGAACGCGGCGGCGTTCGTGCTGCCGTCGTCGCTCGAGGGACTTCCCCTGACCCTGCTGGAGGCCGCCTCGTACGGCACACCGATCGTCGCGAGCGACATTCCACCCCACGTCGAGATCGTGGGCGAGGAGGCGCCGGGACACCGCCTGTTCCGAACGGGCTCGAAGGACGAGCTCCTGGCCGCTATCGAGCGGTCGGTCGCGGACCCCGGGGCCGAGCGCGCAGGTGCCGCCGCCTTCCGCGATGATGTGCTCGACCGGTACCGATGGGACGCCGCGGTTGAGGAGACTGAGAGCGTGTACGAACGCATCACAGGCCCGTCATCCAAGGCACAGAGGTAATGGTCAAGGTCCTGTACATCGGCGGGTCGGGCCGCAGCGGGAGCACGATCCTGGACAGCATCCTCGGGCAGTTCGAAGGATTCATGTCCGTCGGGGAGGTGCGATTCATCTGGAAACGGGGACTGATCGACGACCGCTTGTGCAGCTGCGGCGAGGCGTTCTCCAAGTGCCCCTTCTGGACGGAGGTTCTCGACCGCGGGTTCGGCGGCGCCGCCGGGATCGATCCCGGCAGGATCCTCGAACTGATGAGCAGGGGAACGCGGGCCCGGCGCATCCCCATGATGCTCGGAGGCACGCGGCGACGTCAGGCATTCGTTCGGGGTCTCGACGAGCTTCCGGACGTCCTGTCCCGCCTCTATGCGGCGATCCGCGACACGAGCGGCGCCCGGATCATCGTCGACTCGTCGAAACTGCCGACGTACGGGTACGTGCTCGGCACCGCACCGGGGATCGACCTTCGGGTCGTACATCTCGTTCGTGATCCCCGCGCGGCAGCGTACTCGTGGCAGCGGAAGAAGCCACTCCCGGACAAGCGCGGCGCGTACATGCAGCGGCAAGGGACGCTGCGCAGTTCGGCGCTCTGGATGCTGTGGAACACGACTCCGTCCCTCTTCTGGCCGGACAGGGTGCGGATCCGCTACGAGGACTTCGTGCGCGAGCCCAGCGCGATCGTGGAGAGGATCGTCGCATACGCCGGAGAGGAGTTCGAGAAGGGGCCGTTCGTTGCCCCGACCGAAGTCGAACTGGAGCCTTCGCACAGCGTGGCCGGGAATCCGAGCCGATTCACGACCGGGAGAGTGGCGATCCAGCCCGATGAAGAATGGCGCCGACGGATGCGGCCGGTCGACCGACGCCTGGTCACCGCGCTCAC
>JALYLM010000071.1 GCA_030774235.1 Actinomycetota bacterium | reverse complement strand
CTCACGGACCTCCTCCTCGCGAAGGTCGAGTCGAAGCTCCTCGCGGCGAGCGGTGAGCTCGGCGATCTGCGTTTGGAGCTCCTCGAGGCGCCATGCGAGCAAGCGGCCGCGCCCCTCGTCTCCGGCGTCGCGGTGGGCGCGTTCCGTCCGCTGCTGGTCATGGTTCACCGTCATCCTGCGCGAGAGGCGTCGCTCGCGAACGGATCCGAAGGCCATCGCGACCGCGAACGCGGCAGATGCGGCGAGGCCGGCGAGGATCCAGATGCCTCCGGGGACGCCGGGCTCGCGAGGCGTCGGCCGAACTCCACGAGGTCACGGCCCCCGGTGCGAGCGCTCTCCACGACGCCGTCGGTGACGACGACGGCCCACACCGTCGCCAAGACGAGGAGGAAGCCACCGAACATCTCGGGTCTCCTTCAAGGTCGGGGAGGGGACGGCGCGATCTCGCCGCTCACACGGGGTTACCCGCGACGGCCGCCCGCGTCAAGTCGGGTGCTGGCCACGAGCGAGCGCGAGGGCCCGAGCCACGGCTTCCATGGGCGATTCGGCTCGGATGATCGGGTCCGGCATGCCCTCCCGAGAGAGCTCCCAGGTGGCCAGGCCGATCACGGGCTTGCCCATCTTCAGCGCGAACGCGATCTCGCTGAGCGTTCCGTATTCGCCGCCCACCGCGATCACGACGTCGGCGGAGCGAACGACGATCGCGTTGCGCGCCTCCCCCAGGCCGGTTGCGATCGCGACGGTGAGATGGCTGCTGGCGGGCGCGCGATCATCGCCAGGAACGATCCCGACGCTCGTGCCGCCTGCGGCTGAGCACGCGCGCGCGGCCTCGTCCATCACGCCGCCGAGACCGCCGCAGACCATGACGGCGCCGTCCTCGCCGAGGAGACGGCCGACCTCGCCCGCCAGGCCGAGCTCCTCTTCCGTGGCGTCGGCGGCCCCGACGACGGCGATGTAGGACTGCATTCTCATCCCCACGACCGCCCGAGGATAGCCGCCAGCAGCGAGGCGGCGCCCGCCTTGTCGAGCGGTTCGTTGCCGTTTCCGCACTTCGGTGACTGCACGCACCCCGGGCACCCGCGCGAGCACGGGCACTGCGCGACCGTTTCGAGCGTCGCCGACAACCATCGCTCGGCGCTGTGGAAGCCACGTTCGGAGATCCCCGCGCCACCCGGGTACCCGTCGTAGACGAAGATCGTCGTCATCGCGGTGTCGGGATGCATCGGGGTGGAGACCCCCCCGACGTCCCAGCGGTCGCACGTCGCCACCAGACCGAGCAAGCCGATGGCGGCGTGCTCCGCGGCGTGCACGGCTCCTGGGAGATCGCGACCCGACACCGCCGCCCGTTCGATCACGTGTTGCGGGATCGTCCACCACACGGCCTTCGTCTCCAGATGCACCGGTGGCATCGGCAGCGGTACCTCGTCGACGACCTCGTTCGTCGAGACCAGCGTTCGCACGTAGCTCACGACCTGGTTCGTCACCCGCACCGCCCCGTGGTACGCGTCGACGTCGCCGGTGCGTCCCCGTTGCGTCGCCTCGACGACTTCGATGTCCGTGACGTCGCGGGCCTGCGTGTAGAAGTCCGGATCGGCCGGATCGACGAGTGCGGTGCGCGAGACGAGATCGAGCTCGCGCACGAGGTACTGCTCGCCCAGGTGGAGGTAGATCGCCCCCGGATGCAACGTCGCGTAGGCGCGGTGCTCGTCGGCGGTGCCGAGCAGCTCGCCGGTCTCCGCGATCACGATCCTGTACACGTGACCGCCTCCGGCCCGCACGTCGACGGCGCGGTGCGGGGACTCGCGGCCGTGATCGTGCCACGCGCCTCCCTTGCGGCGCAGCAGCTCCGAGCGCTCCACCATCCTCGCCAGCGCATCCTTCACCGCCGGGGTGTCTCCGAAGAAGCCGAGGTCCTCCTCGCGGAGCGGCCGCTCTCGCGCGGCGCACCGCAGGTGCGGTTCCAGCACGTACGGGTTCGTGGGGTCGATCACCGCCGCCTCGGCCGGCTTGTCGAACAGGTCTGCGGGGTGATTGACGAGGTACTGATCCAGCGGATCGTCCTGAGCAACGAGCACAGCCAGGGAGCCGCCGGCGCCACGTCCCGCGCGGCCGGCCTGCTGCCACATCGATGCCCTCGTGCCCGGATACCCCACCAGCACCGCGGCGTCGAGCGAACCGATGTCGATGCCGAGCTCCAGGGCGTTCGTCGACGCCACGGCCATGAGCTCCCCGTCCGCCAGACTGCGCTCGATCCTGCGCCGGTCCTCGGGCAGGTAGCCGGCGCGGTATGAGGTGATCTTCGCGCGGAGCGGGGCGTCGCCAACCTCTCGCCGGGCGAACTCCGCCAGCAGCTCCGCCGCGCGACGAGAGCGCGTGAACCCGATCGTGCGGACCTCGCCCTCCGCGAGCCTGGCCACGAGCCACGAGGCCTCGGTCAAGGCGCTCCGACGGGCGCCGGTCTCCTCGTCGATCACCGGCGGGTTCCACAGGGCGAAGAGTTTCTCGCCTCCCGGCGACTCGTCTTGCACGACAGCCTCGACGTCGAGCCCGGTGAGCCGCGCCGCCAGCTCCCCAGGGTTGCCGACCGTCGCGCTCGCGAGGCACCAGCGAGGGGAGCCACCGTAGTGATCGACGAGCCGGCGGAGCCGTCGCAGCACCATCGAGACGTGCGAGCCGAACACGCCGCGGCACACGTGCGCCTCGTCGACCACGACGAGGGACAGTCGCAGGAAGAAGTCGCTCCAGCGCGCGTGATCGGGCAGCAGCGACAGGTGCAGCATGTCGGGATTCGTCAGGACGAGGTTCGCGTTCCTGCGGATCAGCGGGCGCTCGACCTTCGGCGTATCGCCGTCGTAAACGGCGGCCTTCACCTGGGGGAGCTTGAGGGCGCGCACCGCCCGGAGCTGGTCGCGAGCCAGCGCCTTCGTCGGGAACAGGTACAGGGCCGTCGCCTTGGTGTCCGTCAACGCGGCCTCGGCGAAAGCTGCGTTGTAGACGAGGGTCTTTCCGCTGGCCGTTCCCGTCGCGATCACGAGGTTTCGGCCCGCGCGCAGCAGCTCGAGCCCGCGCGCCTGGTGGGGGTAGAGCCCGATCACGCCGAGCAGTCCCAGTCTGTCGACGAGCAGCGGTGGCAGGTCCGCCGGGAACGGCTCGACGATCGGGTCGCGGGCCGGGATCTCGCGGACGTCGACGAGCGAGGCGCCGATGTCCGGATCGGTCGTGAGCGACGAGAGGAACGCGCGGGCATCCACTGAGGCGATGCTACCGGCGCTCGAGCGGACCTCCGGAGCTCGCGGGACCGCGGTCCGCCGACGCGATGGCCAGCCCCGCGTCGTGGAGCACGACGAGGTCGAGCGCCTCGGCCGGACGTGGCGGTGAGAAGTGGAAGCCCTGGCCCAGGTCGCAGCCGAGGTCCTGCAGCTGGTCCAGCTGGGACTCGGTCTCGACGCCCTCGGCGACGGCGGTGAGGCCGAGGCCGTGCGCCAGATTCACGACGGCGGTGACGATCGAGGAATCCTCGGGGTCCCGGCCGAGGCCGCGCACGAACGAGCGGTCCACCTTCAGCGAGTCGACGTGAAACTGCTTCAGGTACGTGAGCGACGAGTAGCCCGTGCCGAAGTCGTCGATCGACAGGTGGACCCCGAGCTCGCGCAGACGCTGAAGCGTTACCAGGGTCGGCGCGGCGGCGTCCACGAGCAGCGTCTCGGTGATCTCGAGCGCGAGGTGCGTCGGGTCGGCGCCGGTCTCCTCCAAGATCCGCCGGAGGCTCTCTTCGAACTCCGGCCGGGCGAGCTGGCGTGCCGACAGGTTCACCGCCATGGTGACCGGGCGGCGCCCCACCGACCGCCTCTCCCAGCGCACCGACTGGCGACACGCCTCCTGGAGGACCCACTCACCCAGATCGGCGATCAGTCCGGTCTCCTCTGCGACGGGGATGAAGGAGGCTGGCGCCAGCAACCCGCGCTGCGGGTGCTCCCACCGGACGAGCGCCTCCATGCTCTCGACCCGCTGTGAGTCGAGGCGCACGAGCGGCTGGTAGTACACGCGGAGCTCGCCGGCCTCGAGTGCCCGGCGCAGGTCGTTCTCGGTTTCCAGGCGACGGATCGCGCGCAGGCGCATGTCGTGATCGAACAGCTCGTAGCGAGCGCGACCGCGCTCCTTGGCGCGATACACCGCGGCATCGGCGTCGCGGATCAGCTCCTGGGGCCGGTCGGCGAGTCCCTTCGACATGGAGATGCCGATGCTCGTCGTGATCACGATCTCGCCGGTCTGGAGCGGGATGGGCTCGGACAGCGCCGCCGCCACGCGCTTGGCGATCGTCACCGCCTCGAGCTCGTCCACGAGGTCCTCGCACAGGATCACGAACTCGTCGCCTCCGAATCTCGACGCCGTGTCCTCGGGTCGCAGGATGCGTCGCAGGCGATCCGCCACGCACGTGAGCACCCGGTCGCCCGACTCGTGGCCGAGGCTGTCGTTGATCACCTTGAACCGGTCGAGATCCAGGAACAGGACGCCGACCGAGCCGGCGTGGCGCTCCGTGCGGGCGAGTGCCTGGGTCAGCCGCTCGGTGAAGAGCGATCGGTTGGCCAAGCCCGTCAGCGGGTCGTGGAGGGCCATGTGTGCGAGCTCCTCCTCCGCGCGCTGGAGGCCCTCGATGCCCTGGCCGCGCTCGGCGGCGATCGCCGCCAGCACGAACGACGCGAAGGTCACGCTGGCGTTGAAGACCTGCAGCGTCGCCATCTTGGCCCACAAGGGTCCGTGCTCGAAGGGGCCCGCTCCCCTGACCGCCGCCCAGACGGCGATGGCGCACGTCAGCAGCGCGGCGGGGGCCGCCCCCCGCAGCCCGAACCGCCACGCGGCCCACGCTAGGAACGGAAAGACCAGGTACTCGATCTGTAGCGGGAGGTGGAACACGACGTTCGCCACGACGGCGAGACTTCCGAACAGGGCCAGCGCCTCGACCCGCCGCCGCCACGACGCGCGGGATCCACGCCGGATCGAGCGGAGGCTCAGCAGGAACGGCACCACGACGAGAACGCCCATCGCATCCCCGGTCCACCAGACCCACCAGGTGGGCCAGAACTCGCTCGACGGGATCGAACCGGAAGCCATCAACGTCGAGGTCCCCACGGTCGCGCTCACGAGCATCGCGCTCAAGGCGCCGAGGCCGACGATTCGCGATCGCGTCCTGCAGCCTGCGCAGGTCCGGCCGGAAGCCCACCTGATTCAACAGCGTCACGGCAAGCACGGGCGCCACGGTGTTCCCTGTCGCGATCGTGGCTGCGCCGAGGATCGAGGGTCCGAGTGGGGCGTTGACGGCGAAGGCCGCAAGCGCGATGCCGGGCCAGGTCCGTCGACCGAACACCAGCATCGCCGCGACCGCGATCCCGGTGGGCGGCCAGATCGGGGTCACCTGTCCCCGCACGAGAGCGAGCCGCAGGCTGAAATGAGCCGCGACGTAGTAGGCGAGGCCCACGAGCCCCGCCATCAGAGCGGTTTCGAGCCCCACCCTCCTTGCCGGGCCCACGCCCAGGAGCGTCCGAGCTCGTGTGACCGGGCGATCCACGCGTCCCCTCCTCGGGCCCCCTCGGCGTGCGGCCATTCGGTCGAATCGAACGTACCCGGGGGAAGCTAGCGTCGGCTCCGGACCCGAGCAAGGGTCGTTCAGGCGTCACCCATCGGGCGCCCGACCGAGACCTTTGGCCACCCCAGGTCGACGCCGGCTCCCTGGGAGAATGCGCGCGACGTGGACTGGGCGGTGCTGATCATCTCGTTGTTCGTGATCCTGGTCGGCGCCGAGCTGTTCACGAACGGAGTGGAATGGATCGGTGAGGGGTTCGGGCTGTCCGAGGGCGCCGTCGGGTCGGTTCTCGCGGCGGTCGGGACGGCGCTACCCGAGACCCTTCTGCCCCTCGTCGCGATCCTGTCCGGCCACGCGACCGGCGACGAGATCGGCACGGGAGCGATCCTCGGGGCGCCCCTCATGCTCACGACCCTCGCGATGGTCGTGGTCGCCGTCTCCGTCTTCTGGGCCGCCCGTGGCGGCCGACGCTCGCTCGACCTGCGGATCGATAGGGGCGTGATCCGGCAGGATCTCGGCTACTTCCTCGCCATGTATTCGCTGGCGTTCCTCGCCGGGATCGTGCACGTGCGGCCGCTCCACGTCCTGCTGTCGATCGTCCTGTTGGTCGGGTACGTCTACTACGTTCGGCGGCACTTCGCAGCACCGGACGAGCCCGATCTCGAGGTCGACGCGAGCGGGGAGATCAAGCCGCTCGAGCTGTGGGGGCTCCTCGCTCGCCTGAGGTCGGGGATCGGCCCGTGGTCCACGGAGCGCGGCATGGCGACGCCGTTCGTGCAGACCGGGATCGCGCTCGCGGTCATCGTCGGAGGCGCGGAGCTGTTCGTCCACTCCGTGGAAGTCATCGGAACCCAACTCGGACTGTCGCCGCTCGCCTTCTCCCTGCTCGTCGCCCCACTCGCCACCGAGCTCCCGGAGAAGTTCAACAGCATCCTGTGGATCCGGCAGGGCAAGGACACGCTCGCGATGGGGAACATGACCGGCGCGATGGTGTTCCAGGCGTCCTTCCCGGTGACCGTCGGGCTGTTGTTCACGGAATGGCGGCTGGATGAGACCGGCCTGGTCGCAGCCGTCATCGCGCTCGTGGCAGGTGGTGTGCTGTGGGCGACGCTGCGGATCCGCGGGCGTCTGTCGGCGCGACTGCTGCTCCTCCAGGGCGTGTTCTACGTCGGCTACGTCGCCTACGCACTGACCCGGATCTGATCGAGACCGGTCCGCCGCTACTGGGTCGCTGTGGGGCTCGGCGGGACGTTCGGCTTGCTGATCTCGCCGTCCTTCTGGGCGTCGGCCATGATCGCGCGCGCCCGCGCCGCGTCGAGATGCACGACAGATTGGGTGCCGACGAGTCCCGTCGTTCCCGGAAGCACCACGTTCTGGGCATCCCTCACCCTCACGTGGCTGACCGTGAAGGCCAGGTCGAGGACCTCGGAGAACTTCAGCGAGGTCTGGATGTTCCCGAGCCCCGACGCCAGCCACGTGAGCAGCCGGCTCTGGTCCTTGGCGAACTCCTTGTCGAACTGGCTGAGCGCGGCCATGAAGATCCGGCCTCCGTCCTCGGACCGGCCGAAGTCGCCGGACGTCAGGCTGTGGCGGTCCCGCGAGAACGCGAGCACGTCCTTGCCCGCCAGATGATGGGCCCCCTTCGTGAAGCTCGCGCCCGAGTACGTGTCGAACATGTCGAACGGGACCTTGACGGTGAGGCCGCCGATCCCGTCGATCATCGCCGTGATGCCCTCGAAGCTCGTGAGGGCCCAATAGTCGATGTGGACGCCGAAGTTCGACTCGAGCGTCTGGATCAACAGGGCCGGCCCGCCCGAGACCATCGCGGCATTGATCTTGTTCGAGCCGTGCCCTGGGATCGGCACGAAAGAGTCCCTCGGAACGCCGACGATCGCCATCTTGTGCGTGGCCGAGTTCAGGAACAGCAGGTGGATCGAGTCGGACAGCGAGTGCACGACGTCTTCGCCCGGGCGCGCGCCGCTGCCGATCGCCAGGATCACGACGGTCTTGCCTCCCGTGAGTGAGGGTGCGTACTCCGCGTGGGCCTTGCCGAGCTGGATCCCTGCCTGGGCGCGTGCGACGACGGTCGGGCCCAACGACACGAACGCCTCGCCGGCCACCCACGCGACGAGCGCGATGACCGCGATGGCGGCCTTGCGCCTCACGGCGTCGGGCTCCCGGTTGCGGTCGGCGACGTGGCGCCGCTCTGGTCGCTGCGCGTCACGTTGAACGACGCGATCTTCCAGTCGCCGTTCACGGCGCGGAAGATAAACTGTCCCTGGCTTCGGATCGTGATCGCGGAGCCGTCCTTACCGGTCACGGACGCGGTGAAGGTCGCGGCGCCCGAGGCGGACTGCGGGCGGTTGTTCGCGTCGACGAGGACGTTGATCGCCAGCTTCCCCGTCGGCGCGCTGATCGAAGCGAACGTCGTGCCGGCGGCCGCGCCGGCCGTGACCACGTCGAGCTGCGTGCGCGCCTCCGCCAGCGCGCCGGTGTCGAACACCGCGAGCGCATCGTCGTAGGTGCCGGCCTGCCAGCGCGCGGTGTCGACGAAGCCCTCCCCGTAGAGGGTGTTGAGCTCGGAAACGACCTGCTTCGCGACGGGCTCCGCCGCGGCCTTCGCCTTCTTCTTGTCGGCCTCGGGATCCACGGTCAGTGTCACGGTCCGGGAATCGAACTGAAACCCGGCTACCGGGCTCGCGCTCACGGGTGATGGAGGTTCCCCGGCGACGCCCTTGTTCCGGCCGAAGACGAGGTACCCGGCGATCCCCAGGACGACCAGGATCGCGACGCCACCCCCGATGAGGATCCGGAGGTTTGGGCCGTCCGAAGACGTGGTTGTGTGCCGACCGTCTGCCAAAACGTGGGGAAGCGTACGGGCGGAACCAGGCGACGGCAACGACCGTCGTGTGCGCCTTTCGTGAAGTCGACGTCCCTGCTCCTCGACACGGCCGCACGTCGCGCGGCGTCGTGAGCAGTTCCGGGCCGCGCGACACACGGTATCCTTCTCACCGGAGCGCCGGGAAGTCTGGTCGACAAACGTGAGCCTGACGTCAGGAAGGTGCGGCCGGCCGTGACGCCCGATCGGGACTCCAACCGTTCACCGATGCGACGCTACGGCGTTCCCGGCTGGCGGCGGGAGGCCGTCCGCACGACCCTCTGGGTTCTGCCGACGGTCATGGTCGGCCTGGCGATCGCCCTGTTCGTGGCCACCTATCGGATGGACACGGCTGTCGCTGCGGGCAGGTGGCGTGTTCCCGGCTGGGCGATCGCCGGCGATCCGGACGCCGTCCGGCAGGTCCTGATCGGGATCGCCGCGGCGGTCATCACCGTCGCGGGCGTGGTCTTCTCCATCACGATCCTCGCGCTGCAGCTGGCGTCACAGCAGTTCGGCCCGCGCATGTTGCGCAACTTCATCCGCGATCGCGGGACCCAGGCGAGTCTCGGCGCGTTCGTCGCGACCTTCGTCTACTCCGTCTTGACGCTCGGTTCGGTCGCGCACGGGTCGAGCACCTTCGTGCCGCACATCTCGGTTACGGTCGCCCTGGCCCTCACGCTCGGCGACCTGGGTGTCCTCATCTACTTCATTCACCATGTCGCCACGTCGATCCAGCTGACGAACGTCGTCGCCGGGATCGCCCGCGACTTCCGGTCGACGCTCGTGGATCTCAACGGGGAGGCCGTTCGAACCCGATCTCGCGTGGAGGCGACGGGTCCCGAGATTCGAGAGGTCCGCAGACGCCTGGAGACCGGCTCACCGGTCGCCGCTCGGACGAGCGGGTTCCTCCAGGCGGTCGGCCACGACCGTCTCGTCCGGATCGCCGCCTCGTCGGACGCGATCATCAGGCTCCTCCACCGGCCGGGCCACTTCGTCGTGGAAGGGCAACCGTTGGCGGTCGTCTGGCCCGCCGAGGCCGTAGGCGACGTGACAGAGGCGCTCACGCGGCAGCACATCGTCGGGCCGAACCGAACGCTGACCCAGGATCCCGGCTTCGCGGTGGACCAGCTCGTGGAGGTTGCGATCCGCGCGCTCTCGCCGGCGGTGAACGACACGTTCACGGCGCTGAACTGCATCGACTGGCTGGGTGACTGTCTGTGCCGGGTCGCCCGCGACCCCCTTCCCGACGGCGTCTATCGGGACGTCGATGGGGCCGTGCGCCTCATCGATCGCGCGATCACGTTCGAACGGCTCGTCAAGGGGGCGACCGACAAGATCCGCCAGGCCGGAGGGGACATGCCGGCGGTCCTCATCCGCCAGCTCGCGAATCTCCACAAGGTGGCGTATGCGATCGGGACGAGGCCCGAGCGAGACGTCATCCTCAAGCACGCCGAGAGAATCCTTCGGTCGGGCGAGGAATCGGTGACGGAGCCGGCCGACCGGCGCGACGTGCAGGTCACGTACGACGCCTTGATCGCTCACCTCAGGTTGGAGCCGACTCACGCCTGAGGAGGCGTTCCCTATACTTCTCGGGTCCCGGGCCCCTTCCGGGACCGAGAGTGGGCATTCACCCCCCGACGAGGAGGTTCGATGTTCGGCGTGCTTGCGCAGGAGAGCAGCCCGATCAAGGCGGTGTTCGGGTCGTTCGAGAACAAGGCGCTGTGGGTGATCCTCGCGATCTCCCTCGTGGCTCTCGCGTTCGCGTACTACCTGGTCCGCGAGGTCCTGTCGGCGCCGGAAGGTACCGACAAGATGAAGGAGATCGCCAAGGCGATCCAGGAGGGGGCGAAGGCCTATCTCTCCCGGCAGTTCCGCACCGTGGGCGTCTTCCTGCTGTTGCTGACCGTCGTGCTGTTCTTCGCGTTGCCCGTGCCCAAGGACGCAGCTCATTCGGCCATCTCGATCCGGTTGGGCCGCTCGATCGCCTTCATCCTGGGCGCGGTGTTCAGCGCGACGACCGGGTACGCCGGGATGTGGCTGGCGGTGCGTGCCAACGTCAGGACCGCGAACGCCGCCAGGGAGTCGGGGCTCCGCACTGCGATGAGGATCGCGTTCCGGGCCGGAGGGGTTGCGGGCATGTTCACGGTGGGTCTCGGCCTGCTCGGCGCGACGGTCATCCTCATGCTCTACAAGCAGGACGCGACGAGCGTGCTGATCGGGTTCGGCTTCGGCGGAGCCCTGCTCGCGATGTTCATGCGGGTGGGCGGCGGCATCTTCACGAAGGCGGCGGACGTGGGAGCCGACCTCGTGGGGAAGATCGAGCAGGGGATCCCCGAGGACGATCCGCGAAACGCGGCCACGATCGCGGACAACGTCGGCGACAACGTCGGCGACTGCGCCGGAATGGCCGCCGACCTCTTCGAGTCCTACGAGGTCACGCTCGTCGCGTCGCTGATCCTGGGCGCGGCGGCGTTCAACGGGTCAGCGATCGGGGCGATCGCCGGCGTGATGTTTCCCCTGTTCGTTCGCGCGGTCGGGGTCGTGACGTCGATCGTGGGCATCCTGGCGGTCGCGCCCCGCTCCGAGGAGGAGCACGGGATGAAGGCGATCAACCGCGGCTTCTTCCTGTCCGCCGCTATCTCGGCGGCGGCCGTATTCGTGATCTCCAAGCTCTACATGAAGAGCTTCCGCCCGGGGATGGCGGTCCTGATCGGCCTCGTCCTGGCGTCGGTCATCCAGGTCCTCACGCAGTACTTCACGGACACGAAGCACAAGCCCGTCCAGGAGATCGCCGAGGCCACGGTCACCGGGCACGCGACGACGATCCTCGCCGGGTTCTCGATCGGCCTCGAGTCCGCCGTGTGGTCGGTGCTGGTGATCGCCGGGGCGGTGATCGCCGCGTACTACCTGGCGGATCCGAACTCGTCGAACGTCCTGGCCGAGCGCCTGTACTTCATCGCGCTCACAGGGATGGGGATGCTGACGACGGTCGGCGTGATCGTCTCGATGGACACGTACGGACCGGTTTCCGACAACGCGCAGGGCATCGCCGAGATGTCGGGGGAATTCGAGGGCCGCGCGGCGGAGATCCTCGGCGGGCTGGACGCGATCGGCAACTCGACGAAGGCGATCACGAAGGGCATGGCGATCGCCACCGCGGTCATCGCGGCGACGTCGCTGTTCGGCTCGTTCGAGGAGGCGCTGAAGGGTGCCGGCTTCGCCTTCCAGGGCATCAGGGTCGACCATCCCGACGTGCTGGTGGGGCTCCTGCTCGGCGGGTCGGTGGCGTTCCTATTCTCCTCGCTCGCGATCCGCGCGGTCGGGCGCGCCGCCCAGCAGGTCGTGGTCGAGGTCCGCAACCAGTTTCGCGACCACCCGGGCATCATGGACTACAGCGAGAAGCCCGATTACGGACGGGTCGTCGACATCTGCACGAAGACGTCGCTCCGGGAGCTGATGACGCCCGGCCTGCTCGCCGTCCTCAGCCCCATCATCGTCGGGTTCTTCCTGAAGGCCGAGGCGCTCGGAGCGTTCCTGGCCGGCGCGATCCTCACGGGTCAGCTGCTCGCCGTGATGCTCTCCAACTCTGGCGGGGCGTGGGACAACGCGAAGAAATACATCGAGGAGGGTCATTACGGTGGCAAGGGCAGCGAGAGCCACAAGGCTGCCGTCACCGGTGACACGGTCGGCGACCCCTTCAAGGACACGGCCGGTCCGGCGCTCAACCCGCTCATCAAGGTCATGAACCTGGTTGCGCTGCTCATCGCCCCGCTCGTGGTCGCGCACCAGGCCGACATCGCGCTCCGCACGGCCGTCGTGTCGGTGGCCGTCGTCGTGCTCGGCGCCATGATCTACGTGTCGAAGTCACGCAAATCAGAGCTCGGAGACGAGATCAAGAAGGCCGAGGCCGCCCGGGTCTCCGCCTGAGGCGGTCGACTCGGAACGAGGGCTCCGAAGGGACACCGACGCCACGTGGGTGCGATCCGTCACTGGCTCGAGCGCCTGACCGAAAGCGACGAGGCACGCCTCGCGGCGGAGATCCGTTCGTGGACGGAGACGGTTCCCGGCACGGTACGGATCCGCGATGCGCCCGTTCGCGAGAAGGTCCGACTCGCCGGCGTGGTCCGACGGCTCACCGTCTTTCCCGTCGAAGGACAGGAGTCACTCGAAGCCCTGCTGTACGACGGAACCGGAGACGTCGTGGTCGTCTTCATGGGCCGCAGGGGCATCCAGGGGCTGACGCTCGGCACGCGGCTGGTCGTCGAGGGCGTCCTCGGCGAGAAGCGTGGCGTCCGCCGCCTCGTCAATCCCTCGTTCGAGTTCGTGAAGTAGCGCCGGACTCCGAGCCTTCGCCTCGTCCAGCACCCTCACGATCCGGTCGCGGTATCCACCGGTACCCCACGCCGGGCTCCGTGACGACGATCGCCGGCCGGGTCGCGTCGACCTCCAGCTTCTTGCGGAGCTGGCTCACGAACACCCGCAACACGTCGACGTCGTCGACGTATCCCTCACCCCACACGCGTCGCAGCAGCCAGCCGTGGGTGAGCAGCTTTCCGGGATTCCCGGCGAAGGCGTCGAGGAGCGCCCACTCGGTCTTCGTCAGCCGGACGTCGTCCCCGTCGCGCACGATTCGCCGCTGGCGGAGATCGATCACGAGATCGTCGATGACGTATCGCGGTGGGGTCGGGGCGTCGTTGTCCTCTGCGCGCCGCAGCAACGCTCGAACCCGCGCGAGCAATTCATCGATCCCGAACGGCTTCGTCAGGTAGTCGTCGGCGCCCAGGTCGAGCGCCTCCACCTTGTCGCTCTCGTCCTCCCTCACCGAGAGCACGATGATCGGGACGGATGACCACGTTCGGATCCTTCGACAGACTTCGAACCCGTCGACCCCGGGAAGGTTGAGGTCCAACACGACGATATCCGGTTCGAAGGTCTCCGCGAGCGAGAGTGCCTCCTCACCGTCGACCGCCATCTCCGCCTCGTATCCGCGCGCCGTGAGGGCTCGATGGAGAGCTCGCCGGATCTGTGCCTCATCGTCGACGACGAGGACCCGCTCCTTCCTCAGTTCGACCCACCCCCGTCGGCGACTCCGTCGGCCGAAGGAAGCGTGAAGGAGAGCGTCGCGCCGCCACCGGGCGTGTCCTCGATCCAGATGTCGCCCTCCAGGAGCGTGACGAAGCCCTTGCAGATCGCGAGCCCGAGTCCCGATCCCAATCGGGGATTCCGCTCGTCGACCCGGTAGAAGGGATAGAACAGCTGCTCCCGGGCAGAGGCCGGCACGCCCGGGCCGTGGTCGATCACGCGGACCACGATCGACCCGTCGACGGAACGGGCATCGACCTCGAGCGGCGTCGCGGCATCGCCCATCGATGCCGTGGCCGCGTTCTCGAGCAGGTTGCTGAGCACGCGATCGAGGAACACCGGGTCGGCCCTCACCCACTCCGCGCCCGGAGCCACCCGGATCGAGACGCCCACGTCCGGTCGCTGGCGCCGGCCGCGGTCCACCGCCTCCGTGATCGTCTCGGCAAGATCGACGGTCTGGACACGGGCTCGGAGTGCTCCCGACTCGATGCGCGACATGTCGAGCAGGTTGCCGATCAGGGCGTTTAGCCGGTCGGTCTCGGCGTCGATGGCCTCCAGCGCCTCCTTGCGATCCGCGTCGCTGGTTCCGGGCACGTCGTCGAGAAGATCCGTGACCGACGCCTTGATCGCCGACAGGGGGCTGCGCAGATCGTGCGAGACGGCGACGAACAAGGATCGGCGCACGGTCTCGGTCTGCCGATAGACCTCCGCCTGCGTGGCCGAGCGAAGCAGCCGATCGCGCTCGAGGACGAGCGCGAGCTGGTCACAGAACGCCCGCAGAACCCGGCTCTCGGCCGGTGTGAGCGGCGGGCGGTCGCCCTTGAGGACCACGAGTCCGAGCATCCTTCCGCCGACCGCGAGAGGGAGACGCTCGGGTGGCCGATCCGCCGACGCCGGATCCCACGTGGCCTCCACGGCTTCGGGTGCCTCGCCGACCGTCACGCGCTGCACGAGGCCACGAACGTCCTCGGTCTGCTCGACGAAGAGAGACGCCGCGGAGTAGCCGAACGTGTCCTTGACCGTCGTGAGGGCGACCTCGTACGTCTCATGGCCGGGGACCCGTGTGGTCAGCTCTCTGCTGAGGTCCTGGATCGTCTCGAGCTCGGCCTCGCGCTGCTCTGCCGCCCGCGCCCGTTCGGAGGCGCGCGCCAGGAGCTCGGAGATCAGGACGGACAGCCCGAGGAAGACGAACAGGACGACGACGTGCTCCGGGCGCGCGATCGTGAACGTCCCGTACGGCGGGATGAAGAAGTAGTTGAACAGGAGGAACCCCAGGATCGACGCGACGATCCCGGGGGCCAGTCCTCCCACGGCGGCCGATGCGACGACCACGATGAGAAACCCGAAGCTCTTGCTGAGCGGCTCGATGCTGTCGCGGACGGGGAGAAGGCCGAGGGTGACGACGGCTGTTCCGACGACCGCCACCACGAACCCGGCGGTTCGAAGATGGGGGTTCGTCCGCGCCAGTCGCGCGAGGATCGGGATCCCGTGCCCCCGGGCGTCGGACGGGCCGCGAGGTGCGGCACGCTCGTCCATAGACCGAGGATAGCTCGCCGTCCTCGCGATCTCGGCCGGCATCAAGCAGTGTTGAGGGTTCCCGTAGACGCCGACCCCGTTCCCTTATGGACCCCTTATGACCACGGCCTAGGCTGGGCCTCATGGGCATCGACCTCCTGATGGTGGGCCTCATGGTTGGCTTCTTCATGCTGTCCGCCGCGCTCGTGGTGTGGCTCGACCGGATATGAGCTTCGCCGACGTTCTCGAGCTCATCGTCTCGGTGGCGCTTCTCGTCTACCTGACGATCGCCTTGATCCGACCCGAATGGTTCTGACGTGCCGACGATCCTCGTCTACCTGGTCGTCCTGACGGCCCTCACGCCGCCGATCGGAACGTACATGTACCGCGTGTACACGTCGGAGCGGATCGGTCGTCTCGAAGGTCCGATCTACAAGCTGATCGGCGTCGACCCCACGGTGGAGCAAACCTGGCGCCGCTACGCCGCGTGCACGCTCTGGTTCAGCGCGATCGGCACGGTGCTCCTCTACATCCTGATGCGCGTGCAAGGGCATCTTCCCCTGAACCCCGTCGGCGTCGGCGGCGTGGACAAGTACGTGGCATTCAACACGGCAACCAGCTTTGTCACGAACACGAACTGGCAGGCCTACGGCGGCGAGACCACGATGAGCTACTTCACCCAGATGGTGGGGCTCACGTTCCAGAACTTCGTCTCGGCCGCCGTGGGGATGGCCGTCCTGATCGCGCTTATCCGGGGGTTCACCCGCGCGCGCACGCAGGAGCTCGGGAACTTCTGGAGAGACACCGTCCGCGGGGTCGTCTACGTCTTCATTCCGATGTCGATCGTGTTCGCGATCGTGCTGATGAGCCAGGGAGTCGTGCAGACCTTCTCGAACTCGGTAGTCGTGCACGGGATCCAGGGGTTCACGCAGACGATCGCGCGTGGCCCCGTTGCATCCCAGATCGCGATCAAGCAACTGGGTACGAACGGCGGAGGCTTCTTCAACGTGAACTCCGCGCACCCCTTCGAGGGCGCGGGCCCCTTCGGCAACTTCCTCGAGCTGATCGCGATCCTGATGATCCCGGCCGCGCTCACCTACACGTTCGGCAAGATGGTGGGCAACGTCCGGGAAGGGTGGGCGCTGTTCGCGGCGATGATGGTGCTGTTCGTCGCGGGCCTGTGGCTCACGGTTCCCCAGGAGCGCACGTCCACGCAGGCGATGCGCGTCGCAGGGGTTTCGGCATCCGCTCCCAACCTGGAGGGCAAGGAGCTTCGGTACGGCACCGACCAGTCGGCGCTCTGGGCCGTGGCGACGACCGACGCCTCGAACGGCAGCGTCAACTCGATGCACGATTCCTACAAGCCGCTCGGTGGTGTGGCCCCGATGTTCAACATCGCGGTCGGCGAGGTGATCTGGGGCGGGGTCGGCAGCGGCCTCTACGGAATGATCTTCTACGTCGTGATCGCCGTGTTCATCGGCGGCCTGATGGTCGGTCGAACACCCGAATACCTCGGAAAGAAGATCGGAGCGCGCGAGATGAAGCTCGCGGCGATCGCGGTCCTCGTGCCCTTCCTGGTGGTCCTCGCGCTCACCGCGGTTGCGGTCGTCATCCCCGCGGGGCTGAACGCCCGGTTGAACGCCGGTCCGCACGGGTTCAGCGAGATCCTCTACGCGTTCCTGTCTCAGGGGAACAACAACGGTTCCGCGTTCGCCGGACTCACCGCGAGTGGCCCGTTCTATGCGATCGCCGGCGGCTTCGCGATGCTGATCGCGCGATTCGTCCCGCTGCTCGCCGCCCTCGCCCTCGGTGGGTCGCTGGCGAAGGAGGGGACCGTTCCCGTCACGGCGGGAACCCTGCCGACGGACAAGCCGCTCTTCGTCGGCCTTCTGGACGGCGTCGTCGTCATCATCGGCGCGCTGACGTTCTTCCCGGCACTCGCGCTCGGGGCGATCGTCGAGGGGTTGTTGAAGGGGAAGTTGTTCTGATGAGCATCGAGACCCAACCACCGCAGACGGCGCGCGACACGCCGCATGCGGCTGTGAAGGCACGGCCGCTCTTCGACGGGCCGATCGTGAAACGGGCGCTCGTCGACAGCCTGCTCAAGCTCGATCCTCGCACGCTGATGAAGAACCCGGTGATCTTCGTGGTCGAGGTCGTGTCCGTCATCGTGACGATCCGGATCGTCGTCGACGTGTCGAGCACCGGGCCGGTCGCCTTCGACACCGCCATCGCGATCGGACTGTGGTTCACGGTGCTGTTCGCCAACTTCGCCGAGGCCATGGCCGAGGGGCGCGGCAAGGCGCAGGCCGATGCGCTTCGCAAGACCCGCGCGGACCTCGTCGCGCGCCGACTCCGTTCCGACGGATCGGAGGAGACCGTGCCAGCGGCGCAGCTGCGAGCCGGCGACACGGTCGTTGTCGAGGCCGGAGAGCTGATCCCCGGCGACGGCGACATCATCGAGGGGATCGCCTCGGTGGACGAGTCGGCCATCACGGGGGAGTCCGCCCCGGTGATCCGAGAATCGGGCGGCGACCGATCGGCCGTCACGGCCGGGACGAAGGTGTTGTCGGACCGGATCAAGATTCGTATCACCGCCGGGCCGGGTGAGTCCTTCTTGGACCGCATGATCACGCTCGTCGAGGGTGCGGAGCGTCAGAAGACCCCGAACGAGATCGCGCTCTCCATCCTTCTCGCGAAGTTCACGATCATCTTCCTGATCGTCTGTGTCGCCCTGCAGCCGTTCGCGATCTACGCGGGCCGACGCGTGACCGACGCGGTCCTGATCGCGCTGTTCGTCTGCCTGATCCCCACGACGATCGGCGGGCTGCTCTCGGCGATAGGCATCGCGGGGATGGACCGTCTCGTGCAGCACAACGTCCTGGCCATGAGCGGCCGCGCCGTCGAGGCGGCGGGGGACGTCTCGACACTGCTCCTCGACAAGACCGGCACGATCACGCTCGGGAACCGTCAGGCGGTCGCGTTCTACGCGGCACCGGGCGTGGAGGAGCGTGAGCTCGCCGAGGTGGCCCAGTTCGCATCGCTCGCCGACGAGACGCCGGAGGGTCGTTCGATCGTGGTGCTCGCGAAGGAGAAGTACGGGATCCGGGAGCGCGAGCTGCTGGAGAGCCACGCACGGTTCATCCCGTTCTCCGCTCAGACGCGGATGAGCGGAGTCGACCTCGACGGGACCGAGATCCACAAGGGGGCCGTCGAGGCGATCGTCGGCTGGGCCGGGCACGATCTGCCGCCGGAGCTCGACCAGGAGGTGGAGCGGATCGCTCGCGCCGGGGGGACACCCCTCGCCGTGGCGAGGGATCGCCGGCTCCTCGGCGTGATCGAGCTGAAGGACATCATCAAGGAAGGCCTCATCGAGCGCTTCGCCCAGCTGCGGAAGATGGGGATCCGCACCGTGATGATCACGGGAGACAACCCGCTCACTGCCGCTGCGATCGCCCAGGAGTCCGGTGTCGACGACTTCCTCGCCGAGGCTACGCCCGAGACGAAGATGGCGCTGATCAAGCGTGAGCAGCAAGGCGGTGTGCTCGTCGCGATGACCGGCGACGGCACGAACGACGCGCCGGCCCTGGCTCAGGCGGACGTGGGGGTCGCAATGAACACCGGGACGACGGCGGCCAAGGAAGCGGGCAACATGGTGGACCTCGACTCCAATCCCACGAAGCTGATGGAGATCGTCGAGATCGGGAAGCAACTGCTCATCACGCGCGGCTCCCTCACCACGTTCTCGATCGCGAACGATGTGTCGAAATACTTCGCCATCATCCCGGCGATGTTCACGGGTACGTTCCCGGTGCTGAACAAGCTGAACATCATGGCCCTGCGCACGCCCGAATCGGCGATCCTGTCCGCGGTCATCTTCAACGCCGTGATCATCGTGGTCCTCGTGCCGCTCGCCCTCCGCGGCGTGCGGTATCGGCCGATGGGCGCCGCGGGGCTCTTGCGCCGGAACCTCTTGATCTACGGGCTCGGCGGGATCATCGCTCCGTTCATCGGGATCAAGCTCATCGACCTGCTCCTCGCGGTGGTGCATTTCCCGTGATTAGGATCGCCGTTCGTGCGATGGTCGCGATCGTCGTCCTGACGGTCCTGACGGGCCTCGTGTACCCGGCGGTCATGACCGGCGTCGCGCAGATCGCCTTCAAGAACAGAGCCGACGGCTCCTTGGTGGAGGTGGGCGGCACGTTCGTCGGAAGCTCCCTGATCGGGCAGCAATGGAAGGGTGACCGATGGTTCTACGGTCGCCCGTCCGCGATCGACGACGACGCCTCCACGTCGTCGGGTTCCAACCTCGGGCCCAACTCGAAGGTCCTCGCCTCGGCGATCGAGGATCGTGCCGCCGCCATCGTGAAGCTCGAGGGGCCGTACAACCCAGGCCTGACGGTGGCGGAGATCCCCGTAGACCTGTTGGCGGCCTCCGCCAGCGGTCTCGATCCCGACGTCTCGGAAGCCGCCGCCCTGCTCCAGGTTCCGCGGATCGCCGCCGTCCGGGGCCTGAACGAGAGCCAGGTTCGCGCCCTCGTCGAGGGTCGAGTTGAGGGGCGGCAGCTCGGCTTCCTCGGCCAACCACGTGTGAACGTGCTCGAGCTCAACCTGGCGCTCGAGCGGATGGGGCACCAGTGATCGACGTGACGACCCGAGCGCGCGTCGTGGTCGTGTTGGGCCGCGGGTCGCTCCACGCCGATCCCGGGGACTGGGTGGCCACGGCGAAGGAACGGGACCTCCCGCTGCTGGTACTGAGCATGGGATTCCCGGTGAGCGATGAGCAGCAGGCGTTCGTCGCTCGGTCGATCGATCGGGCGTTCGAGCGTCGCGTCCATCTCGATGCCCTGCTCGTGTGGGATCCGAAGGACCTCACGGATCACGTCGAGCCCGGCGACGAGATCGTCGTGGTGGCCGGCGGGCGGGACGGCAAGCGGATCCGGTCGGCCCTCGGCCTCGGAACCTCCTGAGCCGGAGTCCGCGATCTTCGCTACCGTTCCTTGTGAGCGATGACGTGGATGTCGATCTCGTTGGCCTGACGGATCAAGCGGTTGACGAAGGAGCCACGCAGGAGCTCCTGCCATCTGGACCGGAGGGGTTCTCCCACGACGATCTGGGTGACGTGCTGCCGATAGGCGAACCCGAGCACCCCGTCGACGGCCGAATCCGCCCGGACGAGCTCGAACTCCCCACCGAGCTGGGCGGTCAGATCCCGGATGCCGTCGAGCCAGCTTGTGTCGCCTCTTTCCTCATTGGTCGCGACGTGGACCACCAGAAGATCGCCGTGCCCACGCTGGGCCACCCGCGCGCCGCGTCGTACCAGGTCCTCGGCCTGCTCCGGCCGCGCGACGCACACGAGGACCCGCTCGCGTGTCTCGGGAGCGGTCTCCTTGGACCAACGGGAGAGGAGCTCCTCGTCGACTTGGTTTGCGACCCGCATGAGCGCCAGGTCCCGAAGCGCAGTCAGGTTCTCCTCCGTGAAGAACCTCTGCAGTGCCAGCTCCGCCTTGCGGGGGTCCGGATAGACATTGCCGTGCACCATCCTTCGGCGAAGCGCGTGTGGGGACATGTCGACGAGCTCCACCTGATCGGCGAGATCGAGGAGCCAGTCGGGAACGGTCTCTCGCTGCCGGATGCCGGTGACCGTCGCGACGACGTCGTTCAGGCTCTCGATGTGTTGCACGTTGAGGGTCGTGATGACGCTGATCCCGGCCGCAAGGATGTCGAGGACGTCCTCCCACCGTTTCGCCCGGTGCGACCCGGGAACGCTGGTGTGGGCGAGCTCGTCGACCAGCGCGATCTCCGGATGCCGTCGGATGACCGCCTCCGCGTCCATCTCCTGGAGCGTGACGCCCCGGTATTCCATCCCCCGCGTCGGGACGATCTCCAGGCCCTCGAGGATCTGCTGCGTCTTCGGTCGACCGTAGGTCTCCACGACGCCGACGACCACGTCGGTGCCTCGTTCGCGGCCACGCTGCCCCTCCGAAAGCATCGCGTAGGTCTTGCCGACTCCGGGCGCCGCGCCCAGATAGATCCGCAGGCCCGCGCGCTTCTCGGCCTCTGCCTGCTGGCGGGTCCACGTCGTGGGCGCCGAGGGCTCGACCGTCGGCCGGCCCGCGAGCGACTCGACGGACTCCGTCGCGCCGATCACCTCGGTGGCTGTCTCGTCCATCCGCACCATTATTGCCGGGTGACGAGCCGGGGTCGGACGGGAACGTGTCGTACCTGCGAGACCCTAGAGCATCTCGGTGGAGCCGCTCAGGGAGTCGGAAGGAGTTCCTCCGGGGGCGTGCTCGCCGACGACGGCCGCACGCAAGCCCGCCTCCGAGCCCGGTGAGCAGAGGGCAACGACCTCGTCGCCCGCGGAGAACACGGTCTCCGGCTGTGGGATGACCACGTGGCCATCGCGAAGAACCGCGACGACCGCCGAGTCGGGCGGCATGCGAAGCTCATATAGCGGGTGTCCGACGCTCGGTGCGCCGTCCGGAAGCGTCATCTCCACGATCGAGATGCGGCCACCCTCGAGGCGGATCAGGCGGACCAGGTCCCCTACCGTGACCGCCTCCTCGACCATGGCGGTCAGGATGTGCGGGGGGGACACCGCGGCGTCCACACCCCACTGCTCGGTGAAGAGCCACTCGTTTCGCGGGTGGTTCACGCGGGCGAGGACGCGAGGCACCGCGAACTCCTGCTTCGCCAGCAACGACGTGACCAGGTTGTCCTCGTCGTCGCCGGTCGCGGCGACTACCACCTCGGCTTTCGAGAGCTCGGCCGCCTCCAGGACCCACGGCTCGCACGCGTCTCCCAGGATCACGTCCACGTTCGGCGCCCACGCCTTCAGCCGATCGATCTCGGCCCGGTTCTGCTCGATGAGGGAGACCCGATGACCGCGGTCGGCCAGGTCCGCCGCCAGGTGACGCCCGACGGCGCCGCCGCCGGTGACGACGACGCGCATCAGCGATGTTCTCCGGCGGGTGGCGCGAGCCGTTCGTCGAGCAGCTCCATCCCGTCCTTCGCCATGATGACGGCGAGGTAGTCGCCCTCTTGGACAAGGCTGTCGCCGGTCGGGATGAGCCCTCCGCCGCCCCGCGACACGCCCACGACCATGATCTGTCCCGGCACGTTGATCGAGTTCACCGGCTTGCCGACGATGTGGGGCGGGGCCGGAACGCGCAGCCGAACCAGATCACCGCCGCCGAGCGTCTCGCGCACCTCGCTGCGGTCGTGGAACAACATGAGCTGGATCTGTTTCACTCCCCACCGCACGGTTGCGACGGTCGGGATGTTCAGGCGTTCGTAGATCTCCGCTCGTCGAGGGTCATAGATCCGCGCGATGACCTTTGGCACGTGGTAGTGCTCGAGGGCGACCCTGGCCGAGACGATGTTCGAGTTGTCGCCACTCGACACGGCGACGAACGCGTCCGCCTCCTTGATCCCGGCATCCTCGAGGACGTCGCGGTCGAATCCGAGACCGACGAGCGTGCGTGCTCCGAACCCCGGGGGCAGCCGGTCGAACGCCTCCGGCCGCTTGTCGATGATCACGACGTCGTGATCGTCCTTGCACAGCTCGACGGTCAGCTGCGCGCCGACCCGACCGCACCCCATGATGATGACCTGCACGGCAGCGAAGCCTACTCGACCGGTCCGCGGTCCGCCAGGCTGCGCTCGCGTCCGGACCGCGGACCGAAGAAGTAGGGCACCGCGGTCACGTCGATGTGCGGATACCGGCCCAGCGCCCGCATGATGCTGCGGCTCGTCCGGTCGTGCAGGAGCCGTTCACGCAGTGTGGGGAAGTCGCGACGCGGCATCACGACGGTGACCTCCGTGCCTTCCTCCGCCAGCTCGAGGACGTGTCGTTCGATCGACCTGGCGGCGTTCCGGTCCCAGCACTCGATCACGTCGAGGGGGATCGGCATCGCGTGGTCCATCCATCGCTGCATGAGGACCGCCGCCCGCTCGGGATCGACGGCCGCGTGAACGGCCCACACCTCGTTGGCGCCGAGCGTGAGCGCGTACCGGACGGCGCGAAGCACCGCGCGGTCGAGCTTGTCGACCAGCACCACGACCGTGTGGGTGCCGCGTGCCGTGATCCGCGCGACCGGCTGCCCGTCCTCGCCCGTCGAGAGCGGGTGAACGCCGCCGGGATGATCCCGAAGAAGGGTCACGCGGACCTGGTCGTACGGCAGGAGCGCGCGCGCGAGTCTGGCACCCTCTCGCGCGTCCGACAGCCGCTCGAGCGCGCCCACCTCGTGCGAGACCGGCATCAGCACGTTGACATCCCGGTTCGGCGGCAGCCCGCCCACGAAGCCGGCGAGCCTGCTCGCCGCCTCCCCTTTCCCGCGCAGGATCTTGAGCGGGATCGCGCCCAGGCCCGCGTTCCGCCAGCGGGCCTCGAGCTCCTGCGTCGTCGCGGGGTCGTCCTCGATGTGGACCGCGACGATCTCCTCGGCGCGGGTCGTCTTCGCGTACTGGAGCGCGTGCATAGTCTTGCGATCGAGGTCATCGACGAGCAGCACCGTGATCGGCCGCTGGAGGTCGCCGGCGCTGAAGCGCTGGAGGTCCTCCTCGAGCTCCCGTTGCTCGCGTTCGTACGAGCGGTTCATCCGGACGAGGAGCAGGACCATCACGGGCACGAACAACATCACCGCCCACGCCCCGTACTTGAACTTCGTGTACGCGATGATGACCGTGACGATCGCTGTCGTGAGCGCACCCAGCCCGTTGATCAGCAAGCCGTGGGTCCACCCCGGCTCCTTGAGCCGGATGTGCCGGCGCGCCATCCCCGCCTGCGACAGCGTGAACGACGTGAACACGCCGATCGCGTAGAGCGGGATGAGCCGGTGAACGTCGGCCTGGAACGCGATCACCATCACGGTCGACGCGATCGCGAGGCCGATGATCCCGTTCGAGAAGACGAGGCGGTGTCCTCGCTTCGTGAGCTGCCGCGGCATGAAGTTGTCGGTGGCGTGGAAGTTCGCCAGGCGGGGGAAGTCGGCGAACGACGTGTTCGCCGCCAGGATCAGGATCAGGGTCGTGGCGATCTGGAGCATGAGGAAGAGCGCCGTCCCCTCGGTGCCCCGGCCGAACACCGCCCTGGCGACCTCGGAGTTCACGGTCTTCGTCTCGGTGGGCACGACCCGCAGCTGCACCGCCAGGTACGAGAGCCCCAGGAACATGACGCCGAGGAGGCTGCCCATCCACATCAGCGTGGTTCGTGCGTTCTTCCACTCGGGAGGCTTGAAGGCCGGGACTCCGTTCGAGATCGCTTCGACGCCGGTCACGGCGGCGCCGCCCGACGAGAACGCGTGCAGGATCAGGAAGATCCCCACCGTGCCCGTCCCGATGACGGCGTCCGGCGGAGTCGGCAAGGGGTGGAGATCGCCCGTCATCGCGCGGTAGATCCCGACGCCGAGAAGCACGAACATCATCACGATGAAGTAGTAGGTCGGGACCGCGAACATCCGGCCCGACTCCCGCACCCCCCGCAGGTTGCCCCAGGCGATGAACCAGATGCAGAAGACCGAGAGCCAGACTCGGTATGGGTAGAGGGACCCCGCCGCCGAGGTGACGGCCGCGATCCCTGCGGCGACGGAGACCGATACCGTGAGCACGTAGTCGGTTAGGAGCGCCACGCCGGCGAGCTGGGCGGCGAGGAGGCCGAAGTTGTCCTTCGTGACGATGTACGCGCCGCCCGCGCTCGGGTAGGCCCTGATGGTCTGGCGGTAGGAGAACAACAGGATCGCGAGAACGCACAGGATCGCGAACGTGATCGGCATGACGAGGGCGAACGCCGCGGCACCGACTGCGGGCACGGTGACCTTCAGGATCTCCTCGGTCGCGTACGCCGAGGACGAGAGGTTGTCCGAGGCGAAGACGGCGAGCGCGGTGGGCTTGCCGAGCCGCTCGTGCGCGAGGCGCGACGTCGGCAGGGGCGGGCCAAGGATCAACCGTTTGAGCGCGTAGCCGGGGCTCGGGGGAAGGGCGTGCCGGCCTTGGGAGACACCGGGAAGCGTGCCGGGGCTCGCCTCGGGCCGTTGCAGCTTCATGCGAACAGTGTCGGGCGCGCGGCGTGAAGGCCGCGTGAAGGTCGGATCGCCGACCGTGAAGATCGCGTGAACGCGCCGCACGCAGAAGCTAGCGTGGAGGGGTGGACATGAGGCTGCGGCCCGTCGGCCGCGCGTCGGCGCTTCGAGCCGCCATCGCGGCCCTCGTCTGCACGGGTGCGGCCACGGTGCTGGCGCATCCCTTCACCGAGCGCGTGTCGGTCACGTCGATCTATCTGTTGGCGGTGGTGGCCGCCGCCGCGCTCGGCGGCGTGTGGGGTGGGTTGGGGGCCGCGCTCCTGGCGTTCCTCGGCCTCAACTTCTTCTTCACGGCTCCGCGCCACACGTTCCGCGTCGAGCGGCTCGAAGACCTCGTGGCCCTGGTCGTCTTCCTCATCGTCGCGACGATCGTCGGAGCCCTGCTCGCGAGCGCGGTGCGAGAGCGAGCCCGGGCCGAGCAGCGCGAGCAGGAGACACGGCTCCTCGGGTACCTGTCCACGAAGTTCGTGTCGGGAGAGCCGCTGGAACGAGTCCTCCGAGACTTCGCCGCCGCGCTGCTCGATCCCTTCGAGCTCGCGGCATGCGAGGTGCGTGCCTCCCTGGACGGCCGGGACGTGGGAGGGAGAGCCGACCGCCCGGGCGCGACGATGGGGTCGAGCGAAGTCGTCCCGCTCGCCGTCGGCCCCGCCGCGTTCGGAACGCTCACGGCAACGCGTTCCGCGGGCGCAGCACGATTCTCGATCGAAGAACGGCTGCTGTTGGAGGCGGTTGCGAAGCAGGCCGCGCTCGCGCTCGAACGGGCACAGATGGCCGAGCGGATACGGGGCGCGCAGGTCGAGTCGGAGACCAACCAGACGCGGGCCGCCTTGTTCTCGAGCGTCACGCACGACCTGCGGACCCCGCTCGCGTCGATCAAGGCCGGCGTCACCAACCTCCTCGACCCGGCGGTGTCGCATGACCCCGGTCAAGAGCGGGAGCTGCTGACGACCATCCTCGAAGAGACCGACCGCTTGAACCGCCTCGTGGGCAACTTGATGGACCTGTCGAAGATCCGGGCCGGCGCGATGTCGCCCGCGCGCGAGCCCGTCGCGGTCGACGAACTCGTATCGGCCGTCGTCGCCAGGATGGTCCCGAGGCTCGACGGCGTGCACGTCGATCTGGCGATCCGCCCAGATCTTCCCGACGTGCTCGTCGACCCCATGCAGGTCGACCAGGTGCTCACGAACCTGCTCGAGAACGCGGTCGGGTACTCGCCGCCCGGCGGCGAGGTTCAGATCTCCGCCGCACTCTTCCGGTCGGTCGTGCAGATCCGGGTGGCCGATCGCGGCCCGGGCATCCGTCCGGAGGAGCGCGAGCGGGTCTTCGATGCATTCTACCGAGGCGACGTCTCCCCGGAGCGACCCGGCAGCGGCCTTGGCCTCGCGATCGCTCGCGCCATCGTCATCGAGCACGGCGGCCGGATCTGGATCGAGGGCGCGCCGGGAGGCGGAACCGTCGTCGTCTTCGAGCTCCCGCTCACACCGGACGCGACCGAGACCCGGGACTCGGCTCCGAGCGACGCCCGATGAGGATCCTCGTCGTGGACGACGAGCCGCAGATCCGCCGCGCGCTCCGGACGAGCCTGGAGGCCCGTCACTACGAGGTCTCGACCGTGGGAACGGGCGAGGAAGGCGTCCTCGGCGTCGCCGAGTTTTCTCCCGACCTCGTTCTGCTCGACCTCGGCCTTCCCGACATCGACGGCACCGAAGTGATCCGGCGGGTGCGAGCGTTCTCCGAGGTTCCGATCATCGTGCTGTCCGTCCGGGAGGCGCAGCGGGACAAGGTCGCCGCCCTCGACGCGGGTGCGGACGACTACGTGACGAAGCCGTTCGGGATGGAGGAAGTGCTCGCCCGGGCTCGCGCGGCGATGCGCCGCGTCCAGCCCGAGCGGTCGAGCCCCTCGCTCTTGCGCTTCGGTTCACTGGAGGTCGACCTCGCACGCCGGCTCGTGACGCGAGACGATCGGGCGATCCACCTGACCCCGACGGAGTACGGGGTGCTGGAGGCGCTGGTCGGGAACCCCGGGAAGCTCCTCACCCATCAATGGCTGCTGCGGCGGGTCTGGGGGCAGGGGTACGGATCCGAGACCACGTACCTGCGCACGTACATCCGAGCGCTCCGAAGGAAGCTCGGGGACGACGCCGCGAACCCGCAACTCATCATCACGGAGCCGGGCGTCGGCTATCGATGGATCGCCGAGCCCGCCGACCTCCCCGGCTAGCGCTCGAGCGGGACCGTCCGGGCACACTAGGATTCGGCGCAAGGTGTCTACCAGATCCACACCCTCCGCCGGAGCCGTTCTCAAGCGCGTGCTGGTGGGGCGTCCCGTCGCGAGCTCGGGGCTGGAGCACACCCTTCTGCCCAAGTTTCTGGCGCTGCCGGTGTTCTCCTCCGACCCGCTCTCCTCCGTGGCGTACGCCACGGAGGAGATCCTCGGGGTCCTTCTCGTCGCCACCGCGGACCCGTACCGCTATGTCATGCCGATCGCGCTTGCGATCGGATCGCTGCTGACGATCGTCGTGATCTCCTACCGGCAAACGGTGCGCGCCTATCCGAACGGCGGGGGTGCGTACATCGTGAGCAAGGAGAACCTCGGCGTCCTGCCCGGGCTCGTGGCGGCGGCGGCGCTGCTCACGGACTACGTGCTGACCGTCTCGGTTTCGGTCGTCGCCGGCGTGCTGGCGATGACGTCGGCCGCCCCCGGCCTGCACCCCTTCCGGGTCGAGATCGCCCTCGGGTTCGTGCTGTTCATCATGCTCGCCAACCTTCGGGGGGTCCGCGAGTCGGGCATCCTGTTCGCGGTCCCCACGTACACCTTCACGTTCTCGATCCTGGTGTTGATCGGCGTGGGCCTGGTCCGGTGCGTCGGAGGATGTCCGTCGGTCGGGGCGGTGGTGCCGCGGCCCGACGTGGCGACCAGCGTCGGAGCGGTTGGGCTCTTCACGATCCTTCGCGCGTTCTCCTCAGGGGCCACCGCGCTCACGGGCGTGGAGGCGATCTCGAACGGCGTCCCCGCCTTCCGGCGACCCCAGGCGAAGAACGCCGCCGACACCCTCGCGATCATGGGGGTCATCGCGGTCACGATGTTCATCGGGATCTCGTTCCTGTCCAGCAGGATGCACCCGGTCGTGAGCAACGATCGCACGATCATCGCCCAGATCGCGCACGCCGTCTTCGGCGGAGGGATCGGGTTCTACGTCGTGCAGATCTTGACCACGGCGATCCTCGTCCTGGCCGCGAACACGTCGTACCAGGACTTCCCGAGGCTCTCCTCGATCCTTGCCCGAGACCACTTCATGCCGCGCCAGTTCATGAACCGCGGAGACCGGCTCGTGTTCTCGAACGGCGTGGTGGTCCTCACGGCGCTCGCGAGTCTGCTGATCGTGGTGTTCGACGCCGACCTCACGCGGCTGATCCAGTTGTACGTGGTCGGGGTGTTCACCTCGTTCACGCTGTCCCAGACCGGGATGGTGCGGCACTGGCGGAAGGAGGGGCGGCGCGGCGCCGACGCGATGCGAGGCTGGCGCCGGTCGATGGTGATCAATGGGATCGGCGCGGCGGCCACGGGGGTCGTCCTGTGCGTCATCACGGCCACGAAGTTCCGCCACGGCGCCTGGATCGTGATCGCCGCGATACCCGTGATCGTCGCGCTGTTCCGTTCGATCCACCGGCACTACGAGTCGGTGTATTCGCAGCTGCGTCGCGGCATCGTCCGACCGGGCGACATCGGCACGCATCGCGTGGTTCTGATCGTTCGAGACTTCTCGTCCGCCACGGCGGAGGCCCTCGGGTACGTGAAGTCGATCCGGCCCCAGGAGTTCCATGCCCTCTACCCCGTGCCCCAGGGCACCGTTCCGCCGCAGGTACAGGACCGCTGGCGGATCTTCGGCGGCGGCGCCCCGGACCTCGAGCCGCTGGTCGGCGCCGGCGAGCTGGCCTCCATGCGCCGATACCTGAAAGGCATCGCCGGGCAGCCCAACGACTTCGTGACGGTGGTGATCCCCGAGGTCGTGCGCGAGCGGCTGTTCTCCTACCTCTTGCTCCGACGTGATGTGATCCGACTGAAGGCGGGTCTCCTCACGGTCCCGAACGTGGCCGTCGCGGACGTGCCCGTCGTGGAGGAGCACGGCCGGCCGATCGGGGTCGACGGGAAGCCGTTGATCCCGCAGCGGACCGTGACGTTGGTGTTCGTGTCCGGTGTGAGCGACGCGACGGTCCGAGCCGTCAACTACGCGCAGTCGCTGGACGCGACCGAGACCCGCGCGATCACCTTCGAGCTGGACCCCGAGACCGCCGAGCGGATCGAGATGGACTGGTTCGACAAACGATTGAGCGTGCCGCTCGATGTCGTCGAGGCTCCGTTCCGCGACCTGACCGGTCCGATGCTCGACGAGGTCCACCGATACACGGCCCGACCGGACACGGTGGTCACGGTCGTGATGCCGGAGCTGATCGTGAAGAGGTGGCGTCACTACTTACTCCACAACCAGAACGCCCTCTTCGTGAAGCGGTTGCTCCTGTTCGAGGAGCGGGTCGTGCTCACCAGCGTGCCCTTCGTACTCGAGAGCTAGGCTGTGGCCGACGAGAGGTGGGAGTGACGATGAACATCCGGCCGGCGATGAAGGACGACGCTGACTTCCTCTACTCGATGATGTACGAGGCCGCCCGCTGGAACCCCGACTGGCCGCGCCTACCGATCGATGAGGTCCTCGGGGAGCCGATCCTCCGCCGCTACCACGAGGGATGGGGGAGGCCGGGGGACGGCGGAGTGGTGGCCGAGCTCGACGGCGAGCCGGTCGGGGCCGCGTGGTACCGCCAGTTCACGGAGGAGGAGCCCGGCTACGGCTTCGTCGACGAGAAGATCCCGGAGCTGAGCCTGGCCGTCGCCCCGCTGCACCGGCGAAAGGGGATCGGCCACACCTTGTTGCGGGCCGCCATGGTGCAGGCGCGCGAGGAGGGCTTCCAGGCGCTCTCGCTCTCGGTTGCCGTGCACAACCGGTCCCGGATGATGTACCAACGGGTCGGGTTCGAGAAGGTCGGAGAGGAAGGCGAGTCCTGGACGATGGTGGCGAACCTGTAGGAAAGGCCCGCGTGGCGCGGGATCACGCGTCCGCGCGACGCTCCCGGTCCAGGGCCGCGTATTCGGCTCGCACGACCCCCCATCGGCGCGCGATCCACACGACGATCCCGGCTCCAAGCGCCACCGCCAGCACCCAACCGATCGGCTGGATGTACGCCTCCGCCCGGTCCCACCGAGCGCCGAGGGCGGCGCCGACGAACGTGAGGCCGAACACCCAGGGAACGCATCCGAGCAGCGTGTAGATCGAGAAGCGCCGCGCCGGCATCCTCGCGACTCCGGCAGGGAGACTGATGAAGGTCCGGATCACCGGCAACAGCCTCGCCACGAAGACCGCGCCCTGGCCGCGCCGCTCGAACCAGGCGTGCGCGCGGTCGACCTCGTGGGGCCGGATCAGCAGGTATCTGCCGAACCGGTCGATCAGCGGGCGGCCGCCGGCCGCCCCCGCCCAATAGGCGAGCAGCGACCCCGCCAGGTTGCCGCCGATCCCCGCCAGGGCCACGGCGACGAGGTTCAGCTCGTTACCCGCGCCGGCGAATGCGGTCTTCGTGAGGGCGCCTCCCACCAGCATCGTGACCTCGCTCGGGATCGGCACGCACGCCGATTCCAGGAGCATCAACAGGAAGATGGCCGCGTAACCGTAGGTGGTGACGTTCTTCGCGATGAAGTCGGTGAAGAGCGCGACCACGAGACCTCCTGGCGGGAATGGATCAAGGGTAACAGCGCGTTACCACGCCTTCGTACGGTTCGAGGCGTAGGCTGCGCGGTCGCAGCGGCGAGCGGTGGTACCGTCCCCGCCAGACACGCCCCATCGCCCATCACCCTCCCCTGAGCTCGAGCCGCCGAGAGGCAAGCCAGGAGACACGTCCGAAGACGAAGAGGCTCAGCATCATGCCGAAGACCCTGGTCGTGGTCGAATCGCCTGCGAAGGCGAAGACGATCGAGAGATACCTGGGCGGCGACTACGCCGTCCGGGCTTCCTATGGCCACATCCGTGACCTGCCGAAATCGAAGCTCGGCGTCGACCCGGAGAACGACTTCCTCCCCGAATACATCGTTCCCGAGGAGTCCGAGCGCCACGTCCGTGAGCTGCGCTCGGCGCTGCGAGGCTCGGACGACCTGATCCTGGCTACGGACTACGACCGCGAAGGAGAGGCGATCGCGTTTCACGTGGCCACGCTGCTCGGCGTCGAGCCGACCGAGGCCAAGCGCGCCACGTTCACCGAGATCACGCGCGACGCGATCATCGAGGCGATCGGCAGCCCGCGCCGGATCGACATGAAACTGGTCGACGCACAGCAGGCTCGGCGGGTGCTCGATCGGCTCGTGGGCTACCGGATCTCGCCGATCCTGTGGCGCCGCGTTCGCCCCGGCTTGTCGGCCGGCCGCGTGCAATCGGTAGCCGTGCGGCTGATCGTCGAGCGCGAGCGAGAGATCGAGGCCTTCAACCCCATCGAGTACTGGAGCGTGGACGTCCGGCTGACGCCCGACGCCGATCCCGAGCAGCCGTTCGTCGCTCGGCTCACCGAGATCCCCGATGGAAAGCTCGCGTCGGGACCCGACAAGAAGGGGATCCTGCTCGGCGCCGAGGCGGAGGCAGCCTCGCACGTCGAGCGGCTGAACCGCGCCTCGTACCGCGTCGTGCAGGTCGAGCGCAAGCAACGGAAGCGTTCGCCCGCGCCGCCGTTCACGACCTCCACGTTGCAACAGGAGGCCGCGCGCAAGCTCGGATTCAGCGCTCGCAAGACGATGACGATCGCCCAGCGGCTCTACGAGGGGGCGGACCTGCCCGGCGAGGGCTCGGTGGGGCTCATCACGTACATGCGTACCGACTCGCTGAACGTCGCCGAGACCGCCCTGCGAGAGATCGAGGAGCTCGTGAAGACCGAATACGGACAGGCGTACTCGCTGCCGGAGTTCCGTCGGTACAAGACGCGGTCGCGCAATGCGCAGGAGGCACACGAGGCCATCCGCCCCACGAGCGTCATGCGGACCCCGCAACGCATAGCCGGTGCCCTCGAGCGCGAGCAGCTTCGCCTGTACACCTTGATCTGGCAGCGCACGATGGCCACACAGGTCGCCGATGCGCGCTTCGACCAGGTGGGCGTCGACGTCGAGGCGATCGCGGCCACCACCGGACCGGACGCGAACGGAGACGTCCGGTACGCGCTGCGCGCCACGGGCCAGACGCTGGTGTTCGACGGCTTCATCCGGGTCTACAAGGAGGGACGCGACGAGGGTCCCGACGAGGACGCGGAGACGACGCTGCCGGAGCTCACCGCAGAGCAACTGCTGCGCATGCTCGACGTCCTGCCCGAACAGCACTTCACCCAGCCGCCTCCCCGTTTCACGGAGGCCACGCTGGTGAAAACCCTCGAGGAGCTCGGCATCGGCCGGCCTTCGACGTACGCCTCGATCATCTCCACGATCCAAGATCGCGGATATGTGCGGCTCGAGGACAAGCGGTTCCACCCCGAGGACGTCGGGGTCGTGGTCACCGACAAGCTGATCGAACACTTCCCCGACGTCGTCGACGTGAACTTCACCGCGCACATGGAGGAAGAGCTCGACGACATCGCCGAAGGCGAGATCGGCTGGACCCAGGTGCTCCACGAGTTCAACGGGCCCTTCGAGCGCGCACTGGAGAAGGCCGAGGACTCGTTCGAGCGGTTCGAGGAGGAGCTGGACGAGCTCTGCCCGCTCTGCCCGCAGGAAGGGCGCGAGCCGGGAAGGCTCCAGGTCAAGCTCGGCCGCTACGGCAAGTTCATCGGCTGCCCGAACTACCCGGACTGCCGATACATCCGCAACATGGACGGCACCGAGCGCCCGGAACCCGAGTTGCTCGAAGAGAGGTGTCCCGAGTGCGGCCGCCAGCTCCAACGACGCGTCGGCCGGTTCGGGCCGTTCGTCGGATGCAGCGGCTATCCGGAGTGCCGCTACATCAAGAAGGATCCGCCGAAGAACCTCGACATCACGTGCCCCCAGTGCGGCCAGGGTCAGATCGTCGAGAAGCGGACACGCTTCGGGGTCTTCTACGGTTGCGACCGATACCCGGAGTGCGACTTCGCCGTGAACAACCCTCCGATCAAGGACCACCCGTGTCCCGAGTGCGGGTCCCTCCTCCTGCAGCGGCCGAAGAGCCTCCGTTGCTGGAACTGCGGCGCGGAGCTCGACCTGGACTTCAACGTCACGAAGAGCGGCGACGTCGAGGGCGAGGCGGCCGCCCGTGCCGCCAAGTCCGCGGCCCGCGAGGCCCGCGCCGCCACGAAGAAGAAGGCGACCGTCCGAAAGAAGACGACAGCCAAGAAGAAGTCGACGGTCCGAAGGAAGACCACAGCCACGAAGAAGACGACCGCCGACACCACCACGGGACGAAGATCGACGGCCGCGAAGGAACCGGCTGCCGAGAAGAGGGACTAGCAGCCGGTGGCCGCCTTCGCCGACGAGGTCGCTGCGCTTCGCGGGACCCGGTCGGCGACCCTCAAGGATCTGCTGACTTTGCCGGCGTTTCGGCGCCTGCTTGCTGCGATGTCGGTGTCATCGTTGGGGGACTGGGTCGGGTTCGTCGCGGTCACCTCTCTCGTCGCCAAGCTCGGCGGCAGCGCGGCCGGGTTCGCGGTGGGCGGCGTGATGACCGCTCGGATGCTGCCGGCGATCGTGTTCGGCCCCGTGGCCGGCGTGCTGATCGACCGGTTCGACCGCAAGCAGATCATGATCGTGGCCGACGTGGCGCGCGGTGTCATGTACGGATCGATGGCGTTCGTCGGGCAGCTCTGGCTGATCTTCCTGCTTTCGTTCGTGATCGAATGCTTCTCGCTCCTGTGGACGCCGGCGCGCGACGCCTCGCTGCCGAACCTCGTGCCTCGACGGCAGCTCGCCAACGCGAACTCGATCGGCCTGGTCAGCACCTACGGCACGCTCCCCCTCGGCGGCGCGATCTTCGCGCTCCTCGCCGGGTTCAGCTCGTGGATCGCCGCGCGCGCGCCCTACCTCGGCTCGCACAAGGAGAGCCTCGCGCTCCTGCTCGACGCGGGGACGTTCGCGTTCTCGGCGCTCATGGTGAGCCGCGTGCCGATCCGGACGCCGACGGGCCGATCGATCGGGAGGTTCGACCTGTCGCGCGTGTGGAGGGACGTGCGGGACGGTGTCCGATTCCTCCGCGAGGACTCGATCGCGTCGGCGATGACCGGCGGGATCGTGATCGCCTTCGCGGCGGTGGGGGCGGTGCTTGCGCTCGGTCCGATCTTCGTGAACACGACGCTGCACGCGGGCACAGCCGGGTGGGGGATCGTCGTCGTGGCCTTCGGCGTCGGGATGGCGATCGGGATGGCCGGCACGAACGAGGTCGCGAAGTTCGTCGAGCGCGACATCACGTTCGTCTGGTCGCTCGTCGCGGCGGCTGGGGCGCTCTTCGTCCTGGCCGCCATGCCGAACCTGGCGCTCGCGGCGGTCGTCACCGTGTGGTTGGGTCTGTTCTGCGGCCTGGCGTGGGTAAGCGGCTACACGCTGCTGCAGGAGAACGTCGAGGATGAGTTCCGTGGACGCACGTTCGGGTCGCTCACCGTGCTCTCGCGCCTCGGGCTCTTCCTGTCGCTCACGGCGTTCCCTATCCTGTCGAACGTCTATGGCGTCCACCACGGCCTCCACATCGGCGGTCAGCACATCGATCTCTCCGGTACGCGGCTGGCCCTGTGGACCGCGGGACTCTTGGCCCTTGCCGCCGGCCTCAACACCCGACGGTTGTTGCGGCGACACCGGCTCTCGCGACCTCAACCCCTCACGCTCGTGCCCAAGCTGAGGCGGCCGCCGGCCACCGGGCTGTTCGTGGCCTTCGAGGGTGTGGAGGGCGCCGGCAAGGGCACCCAGATCCGGCTGGCGGAGGAATACCTCCGCTCCGCGGGCCACGACGTCCTCGTGACCCGGGAGCCCGGCGGGACCGAGGTCGGAGAGAAGGTCCGAGGGATCCTCTTGGACCCCGGGACGGGCAAGCTCGACGCCCGGACCGAGGCCCTCCTGTTCGCCGCCGCACGCGCCCAGATGGTCATGAACGTGATCCGGCCGGCTCTCGCCGACGGGAAGGTCGTGATCTGCGACCGGTACGTCGACTCCTCCCTCGCGTATCAGGGCTGGGGCAGGGGGCTCGGGGAGCAGGACGTGCTGACGCTGAACGTTTGGGCCACGCAGGGCCTGTTCCCCGACCTCGTGATCCTGCTCCACCTGGAGCCGGAGCGCGGCCTGCTGCGGTCCACCGAGCCCCCCGACCGCATGGAGCTCGAAGGCCAGGACTTCCATGCGAAGGTTGCCGACGCCTACCTGAAGATCGCCGAGGAGCATCCCGAGCGATTCGTCATCGTCGAAGCCGACACGTCTCCTACCGAGGTCTTCGAGGGTGTGAAGGCGGCCCTCGACCGCGTCGTGCCAGAGCCGGACGACGGCGGATCCGCCGCCCCCGGTCGTGGCGGCGTGCCCGGGTAGCATCGCTTGATGAGCGCCGTGCTCGACCGCGTCCCCGCGCAGGAGGCCGCCATCTCCTTCCTCAACGGCGCGGCCGATCGCCCCCACCACGCCTACGTCCTGGCGGGACCCGAGGGGTCGGGGAAGTCGCTCGCGGCACGCGCGTTCGCGGCAACCCTCCTGTGTCGCCAGGGCGGATGCGGACACTGCCGGGACTGTCGGCTCGCGGTCGACGATCGCCACCCGAACGAGTTCGTGGTCGAGCCCGAGGGGAGGGACATCCACGTCGACACGATCCGAGACGAGGTCTGGCACCCGGCGTATCGGACGGCGCCGGAGCCGGGGCGGAAGATCTTCGTCATCCGCGAGGCCGACCGGCTCTCACCGGCGGCCGCCGATACGTTGCTGAAGGTCCTCGAAGACCCGCCCGCCGACGCCGTGTTCCTGTTGATGTCGGCGAGGGCGCACGAGCTCCCCGAGACCGTGCTCTCCCGTTGTCACGTCGTCACGTTCACGGCGCTGTCGGAGCGGTTCGTGGTGGACGCGCTGGTGGGCGAAGGTGTGCCGGAGGTCCGCGCGTATCTGGCGGCCCGCCTCGCGGGCGGGAACCTTGGCCGTGCGCGCCGGCTCGTGACGAGCGCCGACGGCCTCGCGTTCCGAGAGGCGGCCGCTGCCGCGCTCGGGCTGGCGACGGCGGGACCGCCGGGAGCCCTCGACGCCGCCGAGGTCGTGCTTGCCGCGGCCGGCGAGTACAAGAAGGGCCTCAAGGTCGAGCTCGACGAGGAGCTCACGCCGTTCGTCGACGAGCGCGGCAGGCCCGAGGACGCCTACCGAGGGTCGATCCGTCGCATCGAGGAGAGGTTCCGCCGAAAGGAGCGTCGCGCCGAGCGGGACTTCGTGGACTGGGTGCTCTTGGGGGTCTCGTCGCTGCTGCGGGACCGGATCGCTGTCGGGGTGGGCGGCGGCCTCGAGGTCCTCATGAACCTGGACCTCAACCCCGGTGATGGGCTCGCGGTCGTTCGGGCCGCCCGTGCCATGGCCGGGATCGAGGAGGCGCGGGCCGAGCTGGCGGAGGACCTGAACCTCAACACGCGGCTGGTGCTGGAGCGCGCGTTCCTGCGGGTGGCGGAGGTCGCCGTGTCCGCGTGATGTGCGATGCGAACAGTGGTGTCAGCACTACTGGCACCCACCCCCGGGCCTGAGACGCTTGACGTGGAGGCTCGGAGATGACCGTTCGCGTTCTGATCGTCGACGATCAGGAGCCGTTCCGGATGGCTGCTCACATGGTCGTGGACGCCACGGACGGCTTCGAGGTCGTCGGCGAGGCCGAGACCGGCGAGGACTCCGTGACGATGGCCTCGGAGTTGAAGCCCGACCTCGTGTTGATGGACGTGAATCTGCCCGGGATCAACGGACTCGACGCCACGCGTCAGATCCTGGCGGAGGGCGCTGGAAGCGTCGTCGTGCTCCTGCTGTCGACGTACGAGGAGGACGAGTACGCGCCCCGAGCCGCAGAGTGCGGTGCCGCCGCGTACATCCCGAAGGCGGTCTTCGGCCCCGACCGGTTGGAGGAGGCCTGGGCAGAGGCCAAGAGCGCCTGAGACGCCCGACCGCCGGCGCTCACGATGACTCGGCGACGGGAAGGGTGCCGACGATCGTGGTTCCTCCTCCCGGGGCGGCCAGTACCTGGAGCCGTCCACCGAGAGCGTCCAAGCGATCCGCCATCCCCTGAAGGCCGGTCCCGTACCCGACCTCGGACGGGTCGAACCCCCGGCCGTCGTCGTTCACCTCGAACCGAAGACCGCCGGCTTCCTGTTCGAGTCGGATCGTCGCCCGGGACGCGC